>DDRC01000202.1:4302-6702 GCA_002342985.1 Flavobacteriales bacterium UBA2426 | reverse complement strand
CTGGTGCTGGGCACCACCGGTGCGCGGCTGTACCACGCCTCCAACGACCGCCTGCTCCACGAGGTGCGCGGCGCCTTCCCCTTGGAGAACCGCCACTACAGCACCGATGCGGTGGCCGTGAGCACCTCGCGCGGACAGGTGAACCAGTTGCGGGAGTTCCATGTGGCCGTGGACAAGGCCGTGCGCGAGGCCGTAGGCGACAACGGTCGCGTGGTGGTGGCCTGCACGCACGAACAATACCCCCAACTGGTTTCCGAAACACTACGCAAGGACCTCTATATCGGCAACCTCCCCGGCAGCCATGACCACGCCTCCCCCGCGGAAGTGGTGAAGCATGCCTGGACCATCGCCTATGAGGACCAGAAGCAGCGCCACACGGCCGATCTGGAACTGCTGAAGCGGGCCGGAGCCGGCAAGCACAGCACATCCGTCAAGGACATCTGGGCCCAGGTGCGCGAAGGCCGTGGACTTACCCTGCTGGTGGAACGCGATCTCCGCATGGCCGCGAAGGTGGACGGGGATCGAATCGAACTGGTGAACGACCCAACGGCCCTTGGTGTGGTGGACGACCTCATCGACGACATCATCGAGGAACAGCTCAGAAAGGGCGGTGATGTGCGGATCCTGCCGAACGGACTGCTGGGCGAGTACGATGGGATTGCACTGCTGCTCCGGTATTGATCGTCGGGACCAGCCCCGGCCACCGGTAATTTTACCGGCCAGTCATGGGGGCATTGGGTTACTATATGGCGCTTCCGTTCATCTACGGAATCGCGTGGTTGCCTTTTCCTGTGCTTTACGGCCTGAGCAATGGCATCCGGTTCGTCCTCTACGACCTTCTCGGCTACAGGAAGCATGTGGTTCTCAACAACTTGCGCAACAGCTTCCCGGAGAAGAGCGAAGCGGAGATAGCGAGCATTGCACGCCGATTCTACGGATGGTTCTGCGACCTCACTCTGGAGACGCTCAAGACCCTGACCATCTCGCCGGCCGAGGTTCGGGAGCGCGTCCGGTTCGAAGGCATCGACATCCTGGAGGGCTACGCCAAGCGGGGCCAGAGCGTGATTCTGGTACTGGGGCATTTCGGCAACTGGGAGCTCGCCGGCGCCCGCTACAGCCAGGAGAAGTCCATCCCGCAGCTCTACGTGATCTACCACCCGCTGCATAACAGGCGGTTCGACCAGCTCCTCCACCACATGCGCACGCGGCACGGTACCCGGCTTTACACCATGCGGGAGACCAGTAAGAGCATGATCCGGGACAAGCGCCTGCTCACTGCCACGGCCTTCATCGCCGATCAGACCCCCGCCCCGGAACGCGCCTATTGGATGACCTTCCTGAACCAGGACACCCCCGTCTTCCTCGGCACGGAGGCCCTGGCGCGAAAGCTGGGGTATCCCGTGGTCTACATCAGCATCAGCCGCCCCAGCCGTGGAAATTATGTGATGCGGGCCGAGACCCTTGTGGCCGAGCCCCAGGCCACCCGCGAAGGGGAGATCACCGAGACCCACACCCGCCGGTTGGAGCGGGATATCCGTCAGCACCCCGAACTTTGGCTCTGGACTCATCGACGATGGAAGCACAAACGGCCCCGCGCGTGACCGTGCGGCAGCAAGCCGAGCGCAAGGACCTCATCCTGGCCACCCGGCCTTTCGCTCATGAGCAGCGCGGGCGGAGCTGGCTGCACCTGCTCGTGGCGCTGGGCGTCACGGTAGGCTGCTACCTCGGCATCGTCCTGCTCGAACCCTGGTGGTCGAAAGCGGCCTTCGGAGTGCTCACCGGCCTCTCCCTGGTGCGGATGTTCATCCTCTACCACGACCACCAGCACAAGAGCATCCTCAACCGCAGCAAGGCTGCCGACGCCTTCTTCTGGTTCTTCGGCGTGTGGATGCTCAGTCCGCCGAGCATCTGGAAGCGGAGCCATGACCACCACCACAAGCACAACTGCAAGCTCTACACCAGCAGCATCGGCTCATTCCCCGTGGTGACGGTGGAGAAATACAGGACGCTGTCGCGCGGCGAGCGGTTCGCCTACCGCTTCATCCGCAGCCCCTTCGCCATTGCCTTCGGCTACGTCTTCGTCTTCATCATCGGCATGTGCCTCAACAGCTTCATCAGCAACCGTGGGCGGCACTGGGACAGCCTCATCACACTGATCTTCCACGCCGCCCTGGGATGGGCCACCTGGTACTTCCTGGGGTGGGAGAACCTGGTCTTCGCCTTCTTCCTCCCCTACCTGGTCACCTTCGCCTTGGGCAGCTACCTCTTCTACGCCCAGCACAATTTCCCCGGCACCGTCTTCGCGGACAAGGACGGTTGGAGCTACGTGAAAGCCGCATTGGACAGCAGCAGCTTCATGGAGATGAGCCCGTTAATGCAGTGGTTCACCGGCAACATCGG
>DDRC01000202.1:1230-4181 GCA_002342985.1 Flavobacteriales bacterium UBA2426 | reverse complement strand
AGTGGTTCACCGGCAACATCGGCTTCCACCACATCCATCACCTCAATGCGCACATCCCTTTCTACCGCCTGCCGGAGGTGCACGATGCCATCCCCGAGCTGCGTGAGCGCGCCAAGCGCACCTCATTGCGGCCTGCGGATGTGGTGGCGTGCTTCCGCCTGAAGGCTTGGGACCCGGCCCAGCAGCGCATGGTGACACTGCGGGAGCTGCGGGGCGCTTGATCCGGGCCGACGGGAACGGCCGCCTGATCAGTTCAGCACCAGATCCAGCCGGCCGATCGGCGGCGCATCCACCACCTGCAAGGCCTTGGAATAGCCCAGGATGAGCTGGATCGTGGATGCCTTAGGGCCGAGGGGGGCGTTGGGCATGGCTCGGTTGCGGCGGTTCTTGGGTCGAAGGGTAGAATTCGTCATCGAGACGGATTTGAGGGGTTGATGCGGATAGAACGACCTCCGGTGCCTCGTATTGCATCACCCCCGGAAAATGGTGCGGCGGGCCTCTTGACAGGACCCGCCGCAGCCGCTTGCACAGGAGGGCCTATGCCCGTTCCAGCGCGATGTCGTGCTTCCGGATCAGCTTGCGCATGTTGATGAGGGCATAACGCATACGGCCAAGGGCCGTGTTGATGCTCACCCCCGTATGGTCGGCAATCTCCTTGAAGCTCATGCCCAGGTAGGTTCGCATGATCACCACCTCGCGCTGTTCCTCTGGCAGGTGCTCGATGAGCTTGCGCACATCGGCATCGATCTGCACGTTCACCAGTCGCTGTTCCACGTTCTTGCCGGGCTGGGCATGCGTGGCGAACACATCGTGCGCATCGTTGCTCCGCACCATGGGCATCTTCTTGCTCCGGCGGAAGTGGTCGATGACCAGGTTATGGGCGATGCGCAGGACCCAGGGCAGGTACTTGCCCTCTTCGTTGTACTTGCCGCCCTTCAGGGTGTTCACCACCTTGATGAAGGTCTCTTGGAAGAGGTCTTCCGTGAGCTCGCGGTCCCGCACCAGCAGGTAGATATGGCTCCACACCTTGCGCTTATGGCGGTGTAGCAGGGTCTCAAAGGCCGATTCCTGGCCGTTGAGGTAGAGCTGCACGAGCTCCTGGTCGTCGATGGAAACCGCCGCCTTGGCGATGGAACGCTTGGATAGCATGGCCTTACCCGTTTTGGTCCGTAATGGATCGAGAACGTCAGGGTAGTGGTCTAGCTATCGGGGGGCGGTTGTTAGGTTGACCCGGACGTACCGGGATGATATAGGAAAGACGCCTTCGCCCATGAGAACGTTGCCTCCTTCCAGTTATTGTGCGCCTTCCTCGATTTCCAGCGGCGCCAGTCAAAGATAGGCCCTGCGCTCCGGAAGCCGCAATGCCGGTCCCTAATTTCGGCGCCCCTTTCCCTCACCGCCCGCTCCCCTTGCCCGCCAAGCCCCCTCCTTCCCCCGAAGCCCTGCGAAAGCTCCGCCACGGCTCCATCCGCGTGGAAGGCGCCCGCGTGCACAACCTGAAGAACGTGAGCGTGGAGATCCCACGCGGCAAGCTGGTGGTCATCACCGGCCTGAGCGGCAGCGGGAAGAGCTCGCTGGCCTTCGACACCCTCTACGCTGAGGGCCAGCGCCGCTACGTGGAGAGCCTGAGCAGCTATGCCCGCCAGTTCATGGGGCGCTTGGAGAAGCCCGATGTGGACCGCATCATCGGCATCAGCCCGGCCATCGCCATCGAGCAGAAGGTGCAGACCAGCAACCCGCGCAGCACGGTGGGCACCAGCACCGAGGTCTACGACCACCTGAAGCTCCTCTTCGCCCGGGCGGGGCGCACCATCAGCCCGGTGAGTGGCCAGCCCGTGAAGCGCCACACCGTGGAGGACGTGGTGGCCGGGGTGAACGGCTACCCGCACGGCAGCACCGTGCTCATGCTGGCGCCGCTGGCCATCCCCAAGGGGCGCAGCATCAAGGAACACCTGGACATCCTGCAGCAGCAGGGCTATGCCCGCGTCCATGACGGCAAGGAAGTGCACCGCATCGAGGACCTGCTGGCCTCCAAGAAAGCGCTGAAAGGCACCTGGTTCCTGGTGGTGGACCGCCTGGCAGCCGTGCCCGGGGATACGGAGAACGAGAGCCGCGCGGCCGACAGCGCCGAAACCGCCTTCTTCGAAGGACAGGGTGAGCTGATCCTGCTCGGGGAGGACGGGCGCCAGATGGCGTTCAGCGACCGTTTCGAAGCCGATGGCATTGCCTTCGAGGAGCCCAGCCCCAACCTCTTCAGCTTCAACGACCCGGTGGGCGCCTGTCCGCAGTGCGAAGGGTACGGCAGCGTAATCGGCATCGATGCCGACCTGGTGGTCCCGGACAAGCGCTTGAGCGTCTATGATGACTGCGTGGCGCCGTGGCGCGGGGAGAAGCTGAGCGAGTGGAAGCAGGACTTCATCCGCGACAGCGCCCGTTACGACTTTCCCATCCACCGCCCCTACCGCGAGCTGGATGCCGGGCAGCGCCGCCTGCTCTGGCAGGGTGCCAAGGGCGTGGCCGGGATCGACCGCTTCTTCCAGTACGTGGAGGAGAAGAGCTACAAGATCCAGTACCGCGTGCTGGCCAGCCGCTACCGCGGCAAGACCACCTGCCCTGCCTGCGAAGGCACCCGGCTGCGCAAGGAGGCCCGCTATGTGCGCATTGGCGGCCGCGACATCACCGAACTGGCGCGAATGCCCATCGCCGACTGCCTGCGGTTCTTCGAGGAGCTGCGGCTCGATGAGCATGAGCAGCGCATCGCTGCAAGGCTGCTGAAGGAGATCACCAACCGGCTGCGTTATCTGGCAGATGTGGGCGTGGGCTACCTCACGCTCGACCGGCGGAGCAACACCCTCAGCGGGGGCGAGACCCAGCGCATCGACCTCGCCACCTCATTGGGCAGCAGCCTGGTGGGCAGCCTGTACATCCTGGACGAGCCCAGCATCGGCCTG
>DDRC01000202.1:315-1023 GCA_002342985.1 Flavobacteriales bacterium UBA2426 | reverse complement strand
GGTGATCGTGGTGGAGCACGACGAAGAGGTGATGCGTGCCGCGGACCACATCATTGACATGGGCCCCATGGCCGGCAGCCATGGCGGCGAAGTGGTCTTCAGCGGCCCCTTCGGGGCACTCATGGACAGCGACGGCCTCACAGCCCGCTACCTCACCGGCCGGGAGTCGATTCCCATGCCCGTGCGCCGCAGGGCCGTGCGCGACAAGCTGCTGCTGCGCGGCGCCCGTGAGCATAACCTCAAGGATATCGACGTCAGCTTCCCGCTGCATATGCTCACGGTGGTCACCGGGGTGAGCGGAAGCGGCAAGACCACCCTTGTGAAGCGCATCCTCCATCCCGCGATGAAGCGCCACCTCGATGGCTTCAGTGAGCGGCCCGGCGAGCACAGCGCGCTGGAGGGCGACCTTGGGCGCATCGAGGCCGTGGAACTGGTGGACCAGAACCCCATCGGACGGAGCAGCCGCAGCAATCCGGTCACCTACGTGAAGGCCTGGGACGAGGTCCGCCAGCTCTACAGCGAGCTCGACGTGTCAAAGGTCCGCGGCTACAAGCCGAGCCATTTCAGCTTCAACGTGGATGGTGGCCGTTGCGAGGTCTGCCAGGGCGAGGGCGAGGTGCGCATCGAGATGCAGTTCATGGCCGACATCAGCCTCACCTGCGAAGCCTGCAAGGGCCGACGGTTCCGTGACGAGATGCTGGACGTGCG
>DDRC01000202.1:0-198 GCA_002342985.1 Flavobacteriales bacterium UBA2426 | reverse complement strand
TTCCAAGGGCGGGATGTGGCGGAGCTGCTGGACATGACCGTGGATGATGCCATCGCCTTCTTCTCCGCGCATCAGGGACTATCCGCCTGCGCACGCATCGTGCAGAAGCTGCTGCCCCTGCAGCAGACCGGCCTTGGCTATGTGAAGCTCGGACAGAGCAGCAGCACGCTCTCAGGGGGCGAGGCCCAGCGCATCAAG
>DDRC01000254.1 GCA_002342985.1 Flavobacteriales bacterium UBA2426 | reverse complement strand
TTTGCAGGCCGTGTCATTGTAGAGAGAGAGAGAGAGAGAGAGAGAGAGAGAGAGAACGCCACACGCGCATAGCTGCCCGTTCGATGCGGGCTGTGCGTTGGGAACGGATTGGAATATGCCTTTGCTCTCCATGGCACTTATGGGCTGAAAATAGCCGACCATGGGTAAATAACGAATCGCTGTCGAAGCCATCGGGACCGCATTTGATTGCGGCCATCATACCGCTGCGCACGGAGTGCGACGAAGAGGCCACCGCAGGACACGGGTACTGCACCGCGGTCCGCTCCACACCAACCCGTGCAGAAATCGCGTTGAGGCGCCCGCGATGGCGGGCCTGCGCGCGCCTTGCTTTACCGGGTCCGAATGCGCGCCAGAGCCCTTCTTATTCTCCTACTCTGCTCCATGCCTCAGCCGGCCGGCGCCCAGTCGCTCTGGCGGCTCGACAGCCTGGCGGCCACCTGGCCCGTGCGCGCGGCGCTGGAAGCGAGCCACCGCCAGAGCGCTCCCGGCGTGGTGCGCGCCATGGACACGCGCGACCTGCTGCCACGGCTGCGCGCCGCATCGCCGGAGCTGCCCGTGTTCGCCGATACGCTGGTGGCGCGCTACGTGGACCTGCTCGGCGAGCCGCGGCGCGATGAGCTGCGCGCGGCACTGGGCCTGTGCGAGGAGTACGCGCCGCTGATCGAGGGCGAACTGGTGCGGCACGGGCTGCCCCGCCAGCTCCGCTATCTGCCGCTGGGCCTCTCGGCCATGAACACCCTGGCCGAATCGCCCGAGGGCGGCGCCGGGCTCTGGATGCTCACCTACCCGGTGGCGCTGCGATACGGGCTGCGCGTGACAGCGGACATCGATGAGCGCCGCGACCCGCGCCTGAGCACCGCCGCAGCGGCGCGCCATCTGAAGGACCTGCATGCACGCTACGGCGACTGGGGGATGGCCATCATGGCCTTCGCCTGCGGCCCGGCGAACATCACCCGGGCGCAAGGACGCAGCACCGGCAGCACCGCCATGGAAGCGCTCTACCCACACTTCACCGCCGGCTGCCGCGATGCGCTGCCGCTGTGGATGGCCTTCACCTACCTGGCCGAGCACGCCGGCAAGCTCGGCATCGCGCCCATCCACGCCGTGCCCTTCGAGCCCGCCGACACCATCCGCGCCGCCACCGAGCTGCGGATCAGCACCGTCAGCGCCATCCTGCAGCTGCCCAAGGAGCGCCTGCAGGCACTGAACAGCACCCTGTGCAACGACCGCGTGCCCGCTTTCCACGCGTTGCTGCTGCCCAAGGGCGAAGGCGCACGGTTCACGGCGCTGGGCGACTCGGTGCGGCGCGCCCAGGAGGCGTTGAACGAGGCCGTGCGCAAGGCGAGCGAGCCCGGCGAGGACCTGGTGGCCCGGGCGCCCGACGGGCGCGAAGCCATCTACTACCGCGTGCGCAGCGGCGATTACCTCGGGCGCATCGCCCAGCGGTTCGGCGTGAAGGTGTCTCAGCTGCGCACCTGGAACCGGCTGCGCGGCGACCACATCGATGTGGGCGAGGACCTGGTGATCTACGTGACGCCGGCCCAGCGCGCGCGCTACGAGCGCCAGCAGGAGCAGCCGGTGGCCGACGACCCGCCGGCGGAGCCGCGTCCCGCACCGCCCGCGGGCGTCGCCCCGGCACAGGGCTTCACCTGGTACACGGTGAAGCGCGGCGATTCACTCTACGGCATCGCCAAGCGATACCCCGGCGTGGATGCCGACAGCCTGATGCGGATCAACGGCATCGGCGCCGACATACGCCCCGGACAACGGCTCAAGGTGCCGCTGAAGCCATGACCCCCACGCGCATCCTCGCCTTCCTCGTGGCCGTGCTGCTGCTGCTGGCGGCCATCGGGGCGCTGCTGCCCGCCGGGGGGCTGCAGCTGGCCGGCCTGAGCATCCGGCTGCCCGGCCCGCGCGAGGCGCTCTTCCCGGTGCGCGAGGAGCGGGTGGACATCAGCGACATCATCGCCCTGGAAGCCGACACCGCGGCCGTGGACACGATCGCCGTGTCGGCGCTCGAGGCGGAGCCGGCGGACACCGTAGCGCCCCCGTTCGCCTTCGACGCCTCCAAGCTGGCGCCGCTCGAGGAGCGCATCCGGCTGCACTTCCCGCCCGAGGGGCCCGCCATCCTGCACCCCTTCTTCGCCGCGCTGCAAGGCGCCGCTTCGGCCAAGCGCCCCGTCCGCATCCTGCACTACGGCGATTCGCAGCTGGAGGGCGACCGCATCACGGCCTATGTGCGCAACAAGCTGCAGGTGCAATTCGGCGGCCAGGGCCCCGGGCTGGTGGCCGTGGCCGACATCGTTCCGCACTTCAGCGTGGGGCGTGAGCTCAGCGCGGGCTGGACGCGCTACAGCGTGATGTCGAAGAAGCCCAAGGAGCAGGGCCACGACCGCTTCGGCGCGCTCTCCGCCTTCGCGCGCTTCACGCCGATCCTCCCCGACTCGGTGGCGCCCGATTCCACGGAACGCACCGCCACCATCACCCTGCGCCCCGAGCGGCGCAGCTACGGCAAGGCGCAGGCCTGGTCCGTATGCCGGCTCTTCTACGGCTGGCACCGCGCGCCCCTCACCCTTGCCATGGCCGCCGATGGCGCCGCACTGAGCAGCGAGACGGTGGAGCCGGAGGCCGGGCTGCTGGTGCGCGAGTGGCGGTTCGAGAGCGCCCCGAAGGAGGTCACCATCACCATCACGGGCGCCGACAGCCCCGATGTCTTCGGCATATCGCTGGAGGGCCGCAACGGCGTGGCCATGGACAACATCGCGGCGCGCGGGGCCGCAGGCTATGAATTCCGGCGCACGGACCAGGGCCTGCTCACGGCCATGTACGCCGAGCTGGCCCCCCGGCTGCTGATCCTGCAGTACGGCGGCAATGTGCTGCCCAACCTGAAGAGCAAGGAGGAGGCCGAGCAGTACGGGCGCTTCTTCGGCGCGCAGATCGCGCGCTTCAAGCGCATGATCCCGGGCGTGTGCGTCATCGTCATCGGCCCCAGCGACATGAGCGTGAAGGACGGCGCGGACTACGTGACGCGGCCCTGGCTCGAGGAGGTGCGCGACGCCATGAAGGCCCATGCACTGGCGCAGGGCGCGGCCTTCTGGGACATGTACGAGGCCATGGGCGGGCGCAACAGCATGGTGAGCTGGGTGCAGGCCGACCCGCCGCTGGCCGCCGATGACTACACGCACTTCAGCCCCCAGGGTGCGCGCAAGGTGGGCGAGCTCTTCTACACCGCGCTGATCAATGAATTCGCCGCATACCACAAGGACCTTCCCTGAGCGGAGGGGCGCCGCGCTGCTGGCGCTGCTCCTCGCTGCGGCCACGGCCGTTGGCCAGGGCAATCCCCTGCGCGTGCAGGAGCGCGCCTTCCTGAACCCCGCGGTGAACCGCGTCACTACCCTTGGCGACAGCGCGGCCTGGGAGGCCTACCACGCGAAGCTCGACCGCCTGCTGTTCGACGGCACCGGGCAGGTGAGCGTGGCGCACATCGGCGGGTCGCACGTGCAGGCCGATCTGTGGAGCATGGAGCTGCGGCACCGGCTGCAGACCATGGCGCCCGGCGTGCGCGCGGGGCGCGGATTCATCTTCCCCTACAACATGGCGAAGAGCAACAATCCCTACTGGTACCACCCGGAGTACACGGGCAGCTGGACGGCCGTGCGCAACGTGATGCGCACGGACAGCTCGGTGCTCGGCGCGGCGGGCATCAGCGTCACCACCACCGACACGCTCACCGGCATCAAGGTGAGCTTCCGCGGCGAGGCCTACCCCGGCTACGCCTTCGACCGCGTGCGCGTGCTGCACCGCATGGACAGCAGCTACGAGGTGCGGGCCTGGTGCACGGACACCACGGTGCGGATCGAGCGCCGAGTGGACGCCGCGGGCGGCTACACCGAGTTCACCTATGACCGCCTGCGCGATACGCTGCGCCTGCGCATCCAGCGCACGGACACCTTGCAGCGGCGGTTCACCCTGAGGGGCATCGTGCTGGAGAACAGCGATCCGGGATTCGTCCTCCACGCCCTCGGGGTCAACGGCGCCAGCACAGCCAGCTGGCTGCGCTGCCAGCGCTTCGCCGAGGAGCTCGTCCTGCTGAAGCCCGACCTGGTCATCCTCTCCATCGGCATCAACGACGCGCACGACCCCGACTTCAGCGCGGCGCGCTATGAGGCCAACTACCGCGAGCTGATCCGGCGCATCCGCCAGGCCAGCCCCGGTACCGCCATCCTGCTCACCACGAACACGGACAGCTACGTGAAGCGCCGGCATGTGAACCGGAACGCGGGCGCGGTGCGGGAGGCGATGATGCGCCTCAGCGCCGCGGAGGGGGTGGCCATGTGGGACGCCTTCGGCGTGATGGGCGGCGAGGGCAGCATCCGCGCCTGGGAGAAGGCCGGCCTGGCGCAGCCTGACCGCATCCACCTGAAACGACCGGGCTATGCGCTGCTCGGCGACCTGCTCTTCGCGGCACTGATGGAGCGCTACGGCCGGCACCTGAGCGCCATCCGCCACTGACCGCATGAGCACCGCGACGATCGACTGGGCCGCGCTCCTCCGCTACGATGAGCACGCGCCCGTCATCTTCACGCGGCTCTACTTCTGGGGCTTCTTCCTGGTGGCCCTGGCCGGCTTCAGCAT
>DDRC01000099.1:26110-26325 GCA_002342985.1 Flavobacteriales bacterium UBA2426 | reverse complement strand
ATCAATGGAGCTATAAGGGTGTGGACTACGTCTCGTTGATCCCTTACTTGATCGGTGCTGTGAAGGAGTTGTCGGCTCAGCATGCAAGCATGCAGCAGCAGCTCGCAGCCTGCTGCACCGCCCCGCCCACGGATAGCGACCAGCGGAGCGGCGCCATCGGAACCGGTGCTACGGAGGAGCAACTCACCCTGGCCCAGGAGCGCCTGCTGCGCATC
>DDRC01000099.1:22248-25796 GCA_002342985.1 Flavobacteriales bacterium UBA2426 | reverse complement strand
GTGGAGCACCGCCCACCTGGCGCCCGGCATGTACTATGTGACCCTGCTCCTCGATGGGGAGCCTGTGGTGAAGCGGGCCGTGAAGGTGCGGGAATGATCCCGGCCTGCATGGCCTGGGAAGGGGTCCGGCTTCGGCCGGGCCCCTTTCAATTCCCCAGCACGCCGCACAGGTGCCACAGCACGCGCGCACCCACGTTGGCGTCCCACTCGTCGGTGCCCGGGCTCACCTCCACCAGGTCGAAGCCGATGACGGTGCGCTTGGCGGCGAGGCGCGAGAGCAGGTAGGTGGCCTCCTCGAATTGCAGGCCGCCGGGCACGGGCGTTCCGGTGTTGGGGCACAGCGTGGGGTCGAGCCCATCGATGTCGAAGCTGATGTGCACCTTCTCGGGCAGGGCGGCGATGATGGCCTCGCACTGGTCCTTCCAGGTGGCGCCGGCGTATTGCAGGGCGCGCAGGTCGGCGCTGCGCACGATGCGCACGCGGTCCTTGGCGGCGAGGAAGACCTCGTTCTCCTGCTGGCAGAAGTCGCGGATGCCCACGCTCACGATGCGCTCCAGCTGCGGGATGGCCAGCGCGTTGTGCATGATGCTGGCGTGGCTGTAGGCGAAGCCCTCGTAGGCGATGCGCAGGTCGAGGTGGGCATCGATGTGCAGGATGCCGAACTTCTTATGGCGCTTGGCCTGGGCGCGGAAGAGGCCCAGCGGCGTGCTGTGGTCGCCGCCCACGAGGCCCACGCGCTTGCCCTGGTCCATCCAGTGGCCGCAGCGCTCCTCCACCCATTCGTTCATCACGGCGCACTCCTCGTTGATCAGCTGCAGGGCCTTCTGCGCCCGCGCCTTCCGCTTGGCGCCGGGCCGGCCCACCAGGGCGTCCATCACCTCGGCGGCGCGCTTCTTCAGCGCATCGCTCTGCTGCAGGAGTGCCCCGGGCGCCTCGTCCATGGCGATGCCGCGCTTCCACAGCTCAGGGAACTCGGGGTGGAAGAGGTCCACCTGGAGGCTGGCCTGCCGGATGGCCTCGGGGCCCCGCGAGGTGCCGCCGCCGTAGCTGGTGGTCACCTCCCAGGGCACGGGCACCAGCACGATGTCGGCCTCCGCGCAGGTGAAGGGCAGCCCGTAGAGCTGGGCATCGGGATCGCCCGGGCTGTTGGGGTCGAACGACTTGATCTTGCTCGCTTTGCTCATGCCGCCAAGGTAGGCACCCCGCCCGGCTGGGCCTGAAACCCTTACCTTCGCGGGCCTTTTTCAAGCGCTTCCCCCATGCTGGACCTCCGCAACATCGCCATCATCGCCCACGTCGACCACGGTAAGACCACCTTGGTGGACAAGATCCTCCATCAGTGCCAGCTCTTCCGGGTGAACGAGGAGGTGAAGGAACTCCTCCTGGACAACAACGACCTGGAGCGTGAGCGGGGCATCACCATCCTCAGCAAGAACGTGAGCGTCCGCTACAAGGGCGTGAAGATCAACATCATCGACACCCCGGGCCACAGCGACTTCGGCGGCGAGGTGGAGCGCGTGCTGAACATGGCCGATGGCGTGATCCTGCTGGTGGATGCCTTCGAGGGCCCCATGCCGCAGACGCGCTTCGTGCTGGGCAAGGCCATCGAACTCGGCCTGAAGCCGGTGGTGGTGATCAACAAGGTGGACAAGCCGAACTGCACCCCCGAGGAGGTGCACGAGGCCGTGTTCGACCTGATGTTCGCCCTCGATGCCAGCGAGGACCAGCTGAATTTCCCGGTGGTCTATGGCTCGGGCAAGGGCGGCTGGATGGGCCCTGACTACAAGAACCCCACCGAGGATGTGAGCTACCTGCTGGATGTGATCGTGGACCAGGTGCCCGCCCCGCGGCAGGTGGAGGGCACCCTGCAGATGCGCATCACCAGCCTCGACTACAGCAGCTTCCAGGGAAGGATCGCCGTGGGCCGCATCACGCGCGGCAGCATCAAGCCCGGCCAGCACGTGACCCTGGTGAAGAACGACGGCACCCAGCAGAAGGGCCAGGTGAAGGAGCTGATGGTCTTCGAGGGCCTCGGCAAGGAGAAGGTGAAGCACGAAGTGGGCTGCGGCGAGATCGTGGCCGTGATGGGGCTGGAGAACTTCGACATCGGCGACACCGTGGCGGATGCGGAGAATCCCGAGGGTCTGCCCAAGTTCAAGGTGGATGAGCCCACCATGAGCATGCTCTTCACCGTGAACAACTCGCCCTTCTTCGGGCGCGAAGGCCAGTTCGTCACCAGCCGCCACGTGCGCGACCGCCTCTTCAAGGAGATCGAGAAGAACCTGGCCATGCGCATCCAGGAGACCGACAGCCCCGACCGCCTCCTGGTGTTCGGCCGCGGCATCCTGCACCTGAGCATCCTGGTGGAGACCATGCGCCGCGAGGGCTATGAATTCCAGCTGGGCCAGCCCCAGGTGCTGTACAAGGAGGTGGATGGCGAGCGTCACGAGCCGATCGAGATGCTCACCGTGCAGGTGCCCGAGCAGTTCAGCAGCCGGGTGATCGACAACGTGACGCGCCGCAAGGGCGAGATCCTCAACATCGAGCAGAAGAGCGACCGCACGGTGCTCGAGTTCAGCATCCCCGCGCGCGGCATCATCGGCCTGCGCAACGTGCTGCTCACCGCCACCGAGGGCGAGGCCATCATCGCGCACCGCTTCAAGGGCTACGAGCCTTTCAAGGGCCAGATCGCCACGCCGCGCCCCGGCTGCATCGTGAGCGCCGAGACCGGCACGGCCATCGCCTACGCCATCGACAAGCTGCAGGACCGCGGCAAGTTCTTCATCGAGCCCGGCGAGGAGGTGTACGCCGGCCAGGTGATCGGCGAGAGCCCCAAGCCCGGTGAGGAGCTCGGCGTGAACGTGATCCGCGTGAAGAAGCTCACCAACATGCGCGCCAGCGGCAGCGACGACAAGGTGAGCATCGCGCCCGCCGTGAAGTTCAGCCTGGAGGAGTGCATGGAGTACATCGCCGAGGATGAGTACCTGGAGGTGACGCCCAAGAGCCTGCGCATCCGCAAGATCCTGCTCGATGAGAACGAGCGGAAGCGCGCGGCGAAGAAGCTGCAGGAGGCGTAGGGCGACCTGCGCACCCCGTGCTGAAGTGCCCGATGGCACTCATCATTCCTTGCGCTTCCCAGGGAACCAGCTGGGCAGAGCCTGTTCAAGCGCTTGCCAGTCTGGGGCATCGTACTTGGTGCGCAGGGTCTTGCGGCCGTTTGAGGTGTCGAACTCCCACAGGATAGCGTCCCATTCCGTGTAGTGTCCGCTGGCGAACCGGTACGATAGCACGTCGTCAGCGCTGAATGAAACGGTCCTAAGCGCGGGCCGGAAGGGATAGATGATCTTGATGGCAGTCGGCGTGATCGTGACCCGCTTCAGAGACAGGAACTGGTAGAGCGCGATCGGCAGCATGGCTGCACTGAGCGCAGGATGTTGAGCTCGGAGGAGGACTGCGCCGAAGAACAGCGCCAGCCCGGCATTCATGGCCAGGCCGAAGTAGTTCGCACGCAGGGTCAGCACAGGTGTCACTTCGCGATCACCACGCGC
>DDRC01000099.1:21615-22038 GCA_002342985.1 Flavobacteriales bacterium UBA2426 | reverse complement strand
GAGCTGCGACTGATGGAGCAGATGCCCCATGCTGTCGAACACCTCGATCACCGCATTCGGCCCGCTCAGGCCATCGACGCGGATCGGACCGCAGGTCGGATTCGGATGGATGCGCAGTTGCCCATCGCTGCGCTCGTTCATCCCCATGCTCCCTTCCATCAACCACCCGAGCGCGTCCCGGATGTGCGCCCGGAACAGCGCATCGCTGGTGTAGTTCTCCGCGGCATGCCCCAGCGCCGTGTAGAATACGCGTGAGCCGTTGGGAAGCATCCGGTACCAGCTCATCGGGCGCGGCGCGTCGTAGCTGTTCACCTGTCCGTTGGGCCCCACGGTCTGCTCCACCCGCAGCACCTCCACGTTGTCCGGTCCGTAGTAGCCGCCTTCCCAGTAGTAGTACTCTTCGTTCTTCACCCACGGATCCGG
>DDRC01000099.1:8929-21380 GCA_002342985.1 Flavobacteriales bacterium UBA2426 | reverse complement strand
GCCGCCGTTGGCCGTGCTGTGGCGGTAGGTGTCGCTGGCCGCGTGGATGCCCATCACATGGCCGCCATTGGCCACCCATTCCTCGAAGTTGGCACGCTGCTGCGCGCTAAGGATGGCGTTGCCACTCGTGTTGCCGAAAATGATGACATGGTACTCGGCCAGGGTCACCGGGTCGCTGAAGGAATCGCCGGTCGCGTCGTCATCCACCGCGGCGCCCAGTTCCTGCGCGATGGACTGGAACAGGGCAAAGGAGACCGCACGCGTACCGTGATCATAGCCTGAGGTGCGGGTGAAGTGCAGGATGCGCGGCTGGGCGGAGGCCACGGTGCC
Source organism: Flavobacteriales bacterium UBA2426 (assembly GCA_002342985.1). Lineage (GTDB taxonomy): Bacteria > Bacteroidota > Bacteroidia > Flavobacteriales_F > PHOS-HE28 > PHOS-HE28. The sequence goes on along the minus strand of DDRC01000099.1, from coordinate 21,050 downwards.
GAGCAGCCAGGCGGAGACAAGGAGCGATCGCATGCCCGAAGGTATTCGGCCAGGGCCTGCGGGGCGGCAGCTGGACCGGGAAACGGGGCACGCGCAGGCCGCTGGGCTGTTGGGCGTATGGGCATAGCTTCGCCCGAAGCATGCGCTGGCTTCCTGCGTGGTTCGTCCTCCTGCTTGCTCATCACCTTGCTCACAGCCAAGGCGGAGCGCATTTCGAATCGCTCCATGTGCCCGGCATCGAGGACGCCGTGGTGCGTACGGCTGCGGTGGACCGTTTCGGTGCCTTATGGCTGGGGACCAATCGCGGTGTGCACCGGTTCGATGGCTCGCGCACGGAATCCTACCTGAACGATCCGCTGGACAGCCTTTCGCTCCCCGATGACGTGGTGCATCAATTGGTGTTGGCGCCTGACGGCGCTGTCTGGGCCGCCACCTTCGGAGGTGCGTGGCGCATCGATCCGCTCAGCGGTGAGCGCAGGAGGCTGCCCTTGGTACGCCGCGATGGAACCACCGGCTCCTACGAATGCACCGAGCTGTTGTGGTCTGCTGATGGCACCCTGTGGGCCTTCTGCAACCGTTCTGGCCTCGCCCGCCTGGACCCGACGGGTGATCGTTTGTCCGTGCAAGGACTTCCGGAGGTGGCCATGGCACGCGGTGGCCATGTGGATGCAGACGGCGTTGTTTGGCTCGCCGACCGCCAGTCCCTGGGTGCATTCGATCCCCGGTCGGGCACGTGGGTCAAGCATCCATACCGCCACGGCGGGTCATCCGCACCACCGAAGACACTGCTGCTGGATGTGCTGCCGGATGTGCATGACCCGAGCGCGCTCTGGTGCACCTCGTGGGGTTTGGGCCTGGTGCGTTTCGACCGCAGGAGCGGCGCCTTCGACCGGCAGGCGGTCCGCGCACGGCCGTTGAGCGACCTGGTCAACATCACGCCGCATGCGGTGCAGCGGGGCCGCGGGACCTGGTGGTGCAACATGGATGGCCATCTCGTTGAGGTGGATGCCAGCGCAGGCACGATACGCGACCTGCCGATGCCCGGTGAGGCCTCGGTCCCTGACCTCACCCTGCTCGCAGACCTGGCCGGGGTAGGGGTCTTGGCCGGATCACCGGGCGTGGTGCACCTGCACATGCCGGGTAGAGAGGAGCTTCAGCCCGTGGCGGCCACCGCACTTTCGGCGAATACCCACATCGCGCCGGCCTCACTGGATGATGGCTATTGGATCGTTCGCTTCTACGCGGACCGCGAGGTCATGCACCTTGATGCCGACGGACGCCTCATTGAACGTGTCCCACTGCCAGCCGAGGACCGCCCCTATGAGGCTTTCCGCGTGATGCAGGATGCCCGAGGCCGCGTCTGGCTGGCGTCGGATCATGGTCTTCTGCGCTATCGGCCCGGAAGTGGTGCGATCGAGCGGGTCCAGGTGGAGGGAATGGGCGTGGATACTCCGAGACCCAATGTGCTTGACCTGCATGAAGGACCGGATGGGGCAACGTGGGCTGCACTGGGCCAGGATGGTCTGCTCCGGTGTGACCCGGAGGATGGCGGTGGCCGCTGCTTCCGGCCCCCAGTGGGCGGTGATGGGGGTGCGTCGCAGGTGATCGGCATTGAACGGTATGATACGGACCGCCTCCTGGTGGATCTTGGTCCCGATGGGCCGGCGCTGTTCAACATGGCCTCGGGAGCATTCGAGCTTGTGTGCGGTCCCCGAACGCCCAAGGCGCAGTTCAGGGCCTCAATGGGCCTCTTGGCGGATGATGCAGGCCGCATCTACGCCCTTTCCCGCAGCCACGGGGTCATCCGGATGCATCGCGATCACGATGGGGCCTGGTCGATCGAGCGGCGCTGGTTGCCGCCGGAACGGCCCTATTTCGAGTCGGCGGTGAAGGATGCGCGAGGCCGGCTCTGGTTGCTGGCCGGGTGCGCCTGCTACCTGCTCGATCCCGACACGGAGATCCTGGTCCGGCTCGATCCGCTTCATGGTTTCGCCGCCGTGGTGCACGGCCTGGCGCAAGGCCATGATGGCGGGATCCTGATCGATTCAGAGGGATGGAAGCGCGTGCGGGCATTCGAACCGTCGCACCCTGAGGCGTGGCTCATGGTGCGCGAGGCCGGGTCCGGTTCCGATCCCCTCAGCCTGGTTGCCTTGCAGGCCGATGGGGTGGAGCTGCCGCACACGCGCAACAGCATCCAGCTGGCGTTCGGGGTGGTGGCGCTTTTCGAAGGGGATGCGTTCACCTACGCCTATCGCATCACACGCGATGGGACGCCCGGCGAATGGGCCGCCCTCGGCCGCCAGCGCTCGTTCAGTCTGCTGGACCTTCGGCCTGGTGCGTATGAGGTGGACGTGCGGGCCGAGAGCCCATCGTCCAAGCCTGTCGAGGTGCAACTGCGCTTCGTCATCCTGCCGCCCTGGTGGGCACGCTGGTGGGCGATCGGAACCGGTGCACTGTTGGCCGTGCTGTTCGTGGTGCTGCTCACGCGCATGGTGCTCAACCGGCGGCACCGTGCCCAAGTGCGCGAACTGGAGCGCGAGCGCGAGCTGGAGCGCGTGCGGATGCGCATCGCGCGCGATATCCACGATGGCATCGGCAGCGGCCTCACCAAGATCACGATGCTCTCGCGGCAGATGGACGCCTCTGCAGCGCCGCAAGCCGCGCGCATCGCCGAGGCCAGCACCGAGCTCGTGAATGAACTGGGCGAGATCGTCTGGACGGTGGACCCGCGCAACGACAGCTTCGCTTCCTTCCTGGCCTACGTGCGCAGCATGCTTGGGCGTCAGTTCGAGGACCTGCAGGTGCAGCTGATCGCAGATCTGCGCTGCGCCGATGCCGACCGCGAGCGTACCATCGGCCCGGAGCTGAAGCGCAACATCCTGCTCGTGCTGAAGGAGGCGGTGAACAATGCGCTCAAGCACAGTGGCGCCGCGCGCATCGCCGTGCAGCTTCACCTGGGCACGAGCCAGGTCGAGCTCCTGGTGCGCGACAACGGCCACGGATTCGATCCGCAGCGGATCCGGGAAGGCGCCAACGGGCTTGCCAACTTCAGCAAGCGCGCCGAGGCCTTGGGCGGCGCCGTGAAGGTGGATACGGGCCCTGCGGGCACCACTGTCACGTTTCAGGTGCCGCTACCCCCCACGAACATGTGATACCGCCGCTGCTGCTTGCGGGTACCTTCGCTTTCATGTCCATCCGCATTGCCATCATCGAGGACGACGCCGACATGCGCCTCGCCTTCGAGCGCGCCATCCGGGAAGCCGGTGACCTGGACCTGAAGGGCAGCTTTCCCCATGCGGAGGCCTTCCTTGCCCGGCCGGAAGGGCTCGATGGGCTGGACGTGGTACTCTCCGACATCAACCTGCCCGGACAGAGCGGCATCGAGGTGGTGGCCCAATGCAAGCCCAAGCGGCCCCGGCTGCAGTTCCTCATGATCACCGTGTTCGAGGACAATACGAATCTGTTCAGTGCGCTTTGCGCCGGAGCGACGGGCTATCTGCTGAAGACCGCCACGCCGGCGGAGATCGCGCAGGCGGTGCGCGACATCCATGCCGGCGGCTCGCCCATGTCGCTCGCCATCGCGCGCATGGTGGTGGCCAATGTGCAGCAGAAGAAGGCCAGTGCCCGGCTCGTGGAGAGCCTCACGCCGCGCGAGCACGAACTCGTAAGGCTCCTGGCCGATGGCTACCGCTACAAGGAGATCGCCGACCGGCTCGCCCTGAGCGTGGAGACCGTGCGGTCCTACATCCGCGCCATCTACGGCAAGCTGCAGGTGCATAGCCGCACCGAAGCGCTCAACAAGGTGTTCGACCGGTGAGGCCGCCGGCGCCCATGCCTTACGCAAGGTTGGGGCGGTCGTGATCCAGGGGTCAGGGCAGGCTGCCGAGCCGCACCGCCGTGGGCACCGAGCCGCCGATGTTCTGCAGCACCGGGTCGCGGTCGTTGCCGTCGCCCACGTACTTCACCAGGCCATCCAGCGAGATGTCCTCCATGCGATAGCCTGCGATGGTATTGGTGGGCACGTTGCCGCCGATGGCCACCAGCATGAGGTCGCGGTCGTTGTCCTCGCCCACATACTTGAGCCTGCCGTCGCCATTCACATCGCCCGCCCACAGGCCCAGCGGCGCATTGCCGCCGCTCAGCTGCTTGCGCGCCTGCGCGCCGTAGGTAGGAAGCGCGGCGCTGGTGAGGTCGATCGGCGCTTGCAACCCATCCATGTGGATCGCATCCTGCGTCATCGCGCCGAGGTGATTGCGGTGCAGCACCGCTGCATGGTAGCTGCCGGTGGGAACGGCCAGGAAGGTGAGCGGGCTCGATCCGTCCGTGTCCACAATATCGCCATCGCGCTGCAGCAAGCCGGCACGGCGGGCTACGACCTGCTGCGGGGCGCCTTGTGCGCGGAGCTCCACCAGCACCCAGTCCACGATCGCATTCGGGCCGGTGGCCTGCAGGGCGAAGGATCCCAGCTCCTCGCTGCCATCATGGAACCACGGCGCGCCGCCATAGGGGTGCTGCGCAGGGATGAGCCCGGCGATGCGCAGGTTGTCGCGCATCAGGCCGGTGGCCGGTACCCACGCGCCATCGAGCACGGCGCGCACGGGTACCTGCAGGCTCATGGCGGTGGGCGGGACGACCGAGAAGTATCCATACGGGCAGTGGTCGCCCGAACCGGAGGCGCTCAGCGGAGTCGCGCGCCATGTGTAAGCGCCAATCGGGAGCGCGTTAAGCAACAGGTCGGTGCCGAATGCGGTAACGGGGAAGCCGTCGACGGGGTCCGGTGCGTAGGCCGTGATATCCAGCAGCTCGATGAGGTAGCTGGTTGCCGTGGGGGAGGATGTCCATTCAAGGTGTATCGGCGCGCCCTCTTCGATCTCCTCGAACGGAGCAGGAGCGATCAGGCTGGCGCAAGGCGGAGGTGCGGTGCGGTGCAGGCAGATGGCGAAGCTGCCGGGCACGTCGTAGCCCAGGTTGGTGAAGGCGCGAAGCCGGTAGAGCGCGTTCTGCTGAACAGGCAGGAGCAAGGTACCGTCGACCCCGGACTGGCACCAGACCGGCACGCCCGTACAGCCGGTACCGTTGTCCATATACAGTTCCAGGCTGAGCCCGGATGCGCTGCCCAGATAGACTTCGGCCACCACGGGCGTCATGCCCGACTGAAAGGTGAACCAGACATCCGGCCATGGGCCATTGTTCTCGAACGCGTGGGTGTCGCAGGTGGGCGTGGGGCCGTCCTGCAACGCGCCGCCCGCATTGTTCCCGGGTGTTGCCGCAACCGGATAGTCGGTATTCCAGGGGTGGACGGCCAACGGTGTCGCATTCGCGCAATCATCGTTCGGCGGTACGGGGCAATGGATCGTGAAGGTCAAGGAGACGTCGTTCGTGGTGGGCTGGTCCACCATGATCAGGTAGTCGACCCCTTCATTGAACCAGCGCGGTTGCGCCTCCTCATAGGGACCGGTCAGTTCATCCCAGCAGGAGAAGCTGCCCTGCTCGGCGCAGAATGTCGGGCTGGCATCGGGCGACTCCTCGAGCACGCTGTAGTGAAGCGTTGCTCCCGTACCCGTTTGCGTGAGTGTGTGGTAGCCGCTGGCACCGGGGCGGAAGCGGAAGATGCGCTCCTTGCCCGGAAGGCTGGGGGTGGGGTTTCCCGGAGCGCAGGAGTTCCAGTCCTTGCCGCCTTGCCCGCTGCCCAGTACCACGAACCGCGGCGTGCCGCAGGTAACGGGCTGGATGTCCGTGCAGGCTTCGTAGGTCGGGCACTCGATCCGGAAGGCCAGCTGTCCTCCGGTCATGCTCGAGGCATCGATCATCAGCCAATAGAGCATGCCGCCGGTGAGGTTCATTGTGCCCACCTCACTCGTTCCCTGCCGATAACCGATGCACATCCAACCATCGGTGCAGGAGCCGAAGCCTGCGGCCCTGTAGGCATAGCGGTAGGTGGTGTAGTCCCCATCGCCGTCCATCATCTGGATGACGCTGAACACTCCGCTCTCCATCGGCATGAAGGCATAGATCCGTTCACGCCCGGGCATCGGATCGCCGCCGCAACCGGGCAGTTGAAGGAGTCCGCCCGCGCCGGAGGGCACATTCACGGGCATATCCGTGTTGCAGGTGACGGAACCCATCATGCTCGTGTTGCAGACGTTGCCGCTGGCTGCACATCCCATGACGAATTGGACCGTTTGGCCGGTGGTGGCCAGCGCATCCAGCATCACCAGGTAGGTAGTGCCCGCCGTCATGCTGTAGGTAGAGGTGACACCGGCCCCGCTGATGCCGCCCAGGCAGGTCCAACCGGATCCATTGCAGCCGCCGGATTGCGGCTTCACGTAGTAGTTGATGGTGCCGTTGGAGGTGAACTGCTGGAAGAAGCGCTGCCCTCCCTCCGCGGCGGTGTAGGTGAAGATGCGCTCGCGGCCGGGCGTGTTCGCCCCGCAGCTGCTGCCTGGGTTCAGGTAGCTGCCGTTCCCTGTTCCGAATTGCACGGACATGGGCTCGTTGCATCCGGCCAGCGGCTCGGTCAAGGCGCAGGCATCGTAAGGACTGCTGCATTCAAGCTGGAAGGAGAGGATGCCGCCGTTGCTGGATTCCGGGTCGGCCATGATGAGATAGGTGATACCCTGGAGCATGGTGAATGCCCCGCTCAGCTCCGCGCCGAACAGGTCATCGATGCAGGTCCAACCGGCGGCGCTGCATCCATTGGCTTCAGGCTTGAAGAAGTAGTCGGTCCAATCGTAAGCGGTGAATTGCCTGATGTTGTAGGTCCCCGAATAGGGTGCCGTGAAGCGAAGGATCTGTTCACGCCCGGGCGTGCTGTACCCGCAGGTGTTCTGCGGCGCGCTGTAAGCCCCCTGGCCCGGTGCGATGCTCCGTGTGACGGGGATGCCGCAGGCGAGGTTCACGATGGCCGCACAGGGGTCGGCCGGGGGAGGAGGGCAGTTCACGCGCATGGTATAGCTGCTCGTGAGGTAGGCGTACAAGGCATCGGCCATGATGTAGTAAGGCACGCCTGCCTCCAGCGTGATGGGTGGCGTTGTGCCAGGGCCGTTCAGTGATCCGATGCAGGACCATCCCATGGATGAGCAGCCTCCGGATTGCGGCTTGATGAAGTAGCGCATCATCTGTCCCTGGGTGAGCATCGTCTGTTCGATGGTGTGCGCTCCCGTTTGATCAGGGGTGAAGGCATACAGGCGCTGCTTCCCCCACGATCCGCTGATTCCGCAATAGCCCGTCAAGCCGTTCCAACCGCCGGTTCCGCTCACCGTTGCTGAAGCAGGCAACCCGCAGCTCAGGTTGCCGATCGCGGAGCAGGGGTCCTCGACAGCCGAGCAATCAATGGTGAATGTGACCGAAGCGCCCGTGGTGTAGGTTCCATTCAACCGGAAATAGTAGGTCATGTTCGGCTTCAGGGACGTGGTGATGGAGCCTGCGTTCGGCGCCCAGTCCATGCACTTGAACTCGCAGGGGCGGGTGGGGTCGCCCTTCGACACCAGCCAGGTCACCGGTTCGGATGCGTTCTGGGTGATGGTATAGTCGCCTCCGAGCACGGTGGTGAACGCGAAGACACGGGTCTTGCCCAAGGTCAGCAGTCCGCATTCCAATGATTCCCCGGCCATGCCGGCTCCCGATGGTATGGTCACACTGTACGTGTTCCCGCAACTGATGGGTGTCGGTGACAGGCAGGGGTCGGGCTGCAGGGTGCAGCCAAGCTGAAAGGAGACGTCACCTTGGGTGGTGGCCTCCGGATCGGCCAAGAGGAGGTAGCGCACCCCTTCGCTCACGGTGAAGGAAGTGCTGCTCGCATTGCCGGTCAGGGTGCCGACGCAGGTCCAGCTGGTGGCGCCGCAGCCTTGGCTTTCCGGCTTGTAGTACCAGCGGACCGGCGCATGTGAGGCGAGCTGCTGCAGCACCATGGAGCCGCTTGATCCGGGCACGAAGAGGTACGCCCGTTCCTTGCCTGTGCCGCTGCCGCTGCCGCAGGAAAGGTCAAAGGCGCCTGCACCGCTGCCGTGCGTGGCCGTGTAGGTGGTTGCACAGCGTATCTCCGTCCTTGCCTCGCAAGGCTGGAAGGCGGGGCAGGTCACGCACCGCCACGAAGGCTGGTACTTCCGTGTGGTGTATGGGGTGATGTAGCAACCATCCTCCCGTAGTCCCAGGATCACCGTTCCGGATTGGTCCGCGGTCCAGCGGATCTTCGGGAAGGCGCCGCAGACATCGTCGGAATAGCAGAGGAAGCTGCCATCCGCACGCATCAGGGTGAAATTGATGTCCGATGGGTAGTAGGGTATCCCGGCGCCGTCCGCCGGGCAGGAGGACCATTCATAGGTCTCGCCGGCGGTGACCGGGAAGCTCGCGGACCAACTGGGTTGGATCCAGACCCCGGAGGTGGTGAAGTGCGATGCGCTGGTGGCCGGAACCGTTGCGGTTGAGGGGCCGCCAGTGTAGGTGCATGCCTGGGGCTGGCATTCCCCGGGCTGGGAATAGGCCTCGTGCGCGGTGATCAGCAGCAGGCCGGCGATGAAGCAGGGGAGCGGGGTGGGACAGCGGAGATCCATGATGAGTGGCGTAAGCACCGGTCAGGGTGCTGCAGGGCAGCAACATTATCCCGTGCATACGCCCTTCGCATCCCCACTTTCGTGTGGAGGCCGGCCACTGCGCAACGGTCCCGCTGAGGCTGGTCAACGACCGCTCTCCGCCGCAGGCCCGGCCCAGCGGGATACCCACGAACATGTGATGGATGCGGTGCGAGCCGGGCGCTACCCTTGCCCCATGCACCAACGGATCGCCCTTCCCGGCACGGGGATGAAACACACAGCGAACAATCCCAAGCGGTCGCCCGCCGCTGCGCAGAGCCTCAACCACTGGACCTTGCTGCTGGTGGCCATGCTCGGTTTGCTCCTGCTGCTCCTCGGCGGTTGCCGGAAGGACGAGGAGGATGCAGCCGCGCCGTCATCCGCGCCCATGGCCACCGGCACCACGCGCGTGCTGGGCCAGGTGGTGGATGCCTCCGGCGCCCCCTTGTCCGGTGTGCAGGTGCAATCCGGCAGCGCATCGGCCGTGACCGATGCGGCGGGCATGTTCTTGCTCGGCAGCGCCCCGGCGAACGAACGCGTGGTGGTGCGTTGCCAGAAGGCGGGCTACTTCAACGCGGTGCATGGCACGGCGGCCCACCTCAACGGCACCACGATCGTACGCGTGTCCATGCGGTCCAGCGCGCCTGACTTCACCGGTCTCTCATCCGATTCGCCGCAGGACCTGCAATTGCCGGATGGATTCCGCCTGCAGCTGCCGGCCAACGGGCTCGTCACCGCAACGGGAGCGCCCTACGCGGGCACCTACGCCGTGGCTGCGGAGCACTTCGCCACGGATGCGCCGGACTTCAGCGCGGCCATGCCGGGTGGCGACCTTACGGCCATCGCGGGCGGCACGCAACAGCAGCTCTACAGCTACGGCATGGCCAGCGTGCGCATCACCGATGGCGTGGGCAACGAGCTGCAGCTGGGCAATGGGGCCTCGGCCACCATCCGCCTGCCGATCGCGGCCGATCAGAGCAGCGAGGCGCCCGCCACCGTTCCGCTGTGGCACCTCAATGAGCAGACGGGCATCTGGGAGCCGGAGGGCGAGGCCCAGCGCCAAGGCGGCGAGTACGTCGGCGTGGTGCAGCACTTCTCCACCTGGAACGCGGATGCCGCATGGCCGCGGGCGCGCGTCCGCGGCCGGGTGCGCGTGGAAGGGGATGAGGAGCTGGCGCCGCTGCTGCCCTTGCGCATCCGGCAGGTGAGGACCTATCCGCGTTCCGATGGGGAGTTCGACGCGTTCGTCCCTTCGGGTGTCGACCTCACCGTGGAGGTGGATGCGAACCCGATCGGCCTCACGGCCGCGCCGGTGCCCATCGGCACGTTGGCGGCCGATGCCGAGCAGTACGTGGAGCTGCTGGTGAACACGCCGGGCTACATCGTGGGCACGCTCATCTGCCCAAGCGGCACCGTGAACGGCTACGCCATGGTCACCTGGTCCGGCGGCTCTTACTTCATGCCGCTCGGGGCCACCCCCGAGTTCCGCATCGCTGCGCCGTACAATGGGCAAGAGGCCACGCTCCGGCTGGTGAACCTGAACGGCGGCATCGTGCAGGAGGTCTCCGTGTCGCTGCCCACCGCGCCGGGAGGTGAAGCGGATGCGGGCACCATCACCCTCTGCAACGGCGGTTCTGGCGGCGGGCTGCAGGCGGGCTGCGTGCTCAACGGCGATGGCTACAGTCAGCAGACCGTGGTGCTCGACCCGGCCGCCGGCATGGCCACCGCCACCTACTATGCCGCGGACAATACCACGCAGCTCTTCGTTGTGGATGGCGGCGGCGGACCGCAGCTCTACGGGGAATGGCTGGGCAGCGCCACCGGCAACTGCGCCACGGTGGAAGGCGAAGGCGACTGCAGCATCACCCTGGTCATCGATGGGCGCTACTACTTCCCCTACAACCTCCAGGTCGGGGTGAACCTGTACGGCCCGGTGGGCGGCGAGGTGCAGGGCATCTTCCTCGGCACCATGGTCCGGTACGACACAGGGACCGGCGAGGAGGTCTTCGTGACCGTGAGCAATGGCTACTTCCGCGCGCAGCGAGCGCCGGATGAGCCGTAGCGGCCCATCCGATTGAACCCGATCGGCGCGCGCGTGTACCGCATGTGCAAAACGCCCTTCCTCCGCATCCCAGCGGAGAGGCCCAAACGCACACGCCATGAGAAAGCACGTCTTCCTGATCGCCGCCATCACCGGCGGATTCGGCATCCTGGTGATGCTCCTTGCCTTCAACCCGCGGCCTTCCGCCACGGCCCGCGCCCACTGCCACACGCCGGTGCCCGAGCCGCCCGAGGGCTGCGTGTTCAAGACCGTCTACGAGGGCGAGGGACTCGACAGCTCCTTCGTGCTCGCCACGCCGGCAGCGGTGCTGCAGGCCGAGCGCAAGGGGCTCGATTGGCTGGTGCGCGCGCAGGCTGCCGATGGCGGCTACGGCGCCGGCTCGCACGCCCGGCAGGACATCCGCGACCCGCATGCCGTGAGCACCGATCCCGCCACCACGGCCATGGTGGCCATGGCCATCATGCGCATGGGCAGCACGCTCGACCAGGGACCCTACAGCCAGCAGCTGGCCCGGGCCACCGATTACCTGCTGCTGCAGGTGGAGGCCGCGCCCAAGGGCGCCATCAACATCACCCAGCTGCAGGGCACGCAGATCCAGGCCAAGCTGGGCGCCAACATCGATGTGGCACTCACCGCCCAGTACCTGAGCAACCTGGTGGCGAAGCTCAAGGAGCAGCATCCGAAGCGCCTCCGCGCCATGCGCGCCCTCAACACCTGCGTGGACATGATCCAGCGCGGTCAGAACGCCGACGGCAGCATGCGCGGCGACGGCTGGGCCGGCGTGCTGCAGAGCAGCTTCGCCGCCAGCGCGCTGGAGAGCGCCAAGGCCCAGGGCGCCACGGTGGATGAGGAGTCGCTGAAGCTGGCGCGCGACTACCAGAAGAGCAACTTCGATGCGGGCAAGGGCACCGTGGCCACCGAGCGCGCTGCCGGCATCACCCTCTACGCCGTGAGCGGCAGCACGCGCAACAGCGCCGCCGAGGCCCGCGAGCTGAACGAGGTGGTCACCAAGGCGAAGAAGGAGGGGCGGATCGCGAAGAATGCGCCGGTTACCGTGGAGACCCTGCAGGATGCCGGTGTGCCGCGCGGCGAGGCCGAGCGCCTCAACGCCGCCTACCAGGTGTACGAGGCCGCCAAGCAGCAGGCCCAGCGCGAGGATGTCATCAGCGGCTTCGGCAACAACGGCGGTGAGGAGTTCCTCAGCTTCCTGCAGACCGGCGAGTCGCTGGTGATCGCCAAGGATCAGGGGTGGAAGAACTGGTACCAGCAGACCACCGGCCGCCTGGTGGGCATCCAGAACAACGATGGCAGCTGGAACGGCCATCACTGCATCACCAGCCCGGTCTTCTGCACCGCCACCAGCTTGCTCATCCTCAGCATCAACAATGACATCGAGCACCTGCTGGCGCAGGGGGCGGTGAAGTACAAGTAGTTCGGTCCCTTCCACGAGCGGCTGTCTGGTGGTGGCTGCGGTGGTGGGGTGAGTGGG
>DDRC01000099.1:0-8672 GCA_002342985.1 Flavobacteriales bacterium UBA2426 | reverse complement strand
TGGATGGCCGGTTCCGCAACGTGGTGGAGACCAGCATGGACATGCCCTTGGGCACCATGCTGGGCGTGCTATGGGAGTTCGCCACGGGCGCCGAGGGCCGCGAGCCGGAGGACACCATCCCCACGGTGGGCTTCGACGCGGATGCCTGGGCCGCCGTGCCGGACAGCGCCCTGGCCGTGTGCTGGTTCGGCCACTCCACGCTGCTCATCAAGGTCGATGGCCTCACCTTCCTCACCGACCCCGTGTTCGGCGAGCGCGCCAGCACCTTCTCCTTCATGGGCCCGAAGCGCTTCGGCTACACGCAGCACATGCGCGCCGACCTGCTGCCGCAGGTGGATGCGGTGCTCCTCTCGCACGACCATTACGACCACCTCGACCACGAGACCATCCTGCAGTTGAAGGACAGGCGCTTCATCGCGCCGCTCGGCGTGGGCGCGCACCTGGAGCGCTGGGGCGTGCCCGCAGCGGCCATCACCGAGATGGACTGGTGGGAGAGCGGCGCCCTCGGCCCCGTGAAGCTCACGCTCGCGCCAGCGCGCCACTTCAGCGGCCGCAGCCTCACCAACCGCTTCACCACCCTCTGGGGCTCGTGGGTCATCGAGGGCCGCACCAAGCGCGTGTACTTCGGCGCGGACTCAGGCTATTCGCCCACGTTCAAGGCAATCGGCGAGCGTTTCGGCCCGTTCGATCTGGCACTGCTGGAATGCGGTGCCTATAACGAGCGCTGGAGCAGCATCCACATGATGCCCGAAGAGACCGCCCAAGCCGCCGTGGACGTGAAGGCCCATGTGCTGTTGCCGGTCCATTGGGGCAAATTCAGCCTGGCCATGCACCCGTGGAAGGAGCCCATCGAGCGGCTCACCGCGAAGGCGGCCGAGTTGGGCGTCCCCTTGCTCACGCCGCGCATCGGGCGCATCGTCAACGGGCCGGACCTCAGGCTCAGCGAGCCTTGGTGGACCGCGGTGCGCTGAATGCATGAGCGCCGCCTGAGGGCGGCGCTCATGCATTCAGCGGCGCAGTGCTCAGCGTGCGATCACCACGCGCTGCTCGCGGCGCAGCGTGCCATCGCGGTCGGTGATGCGGAGCACGTAGGTGCCGGGCGCAAGGCCGGCCACCGGCAGGCGGTCGTTGCCCGTGAGGGGGCTTTGCAGCGCCTGGCGGCCTTGGGCATCGATCAACAAGGCCGTGCCGCCAGCGGCCTCCGGCTGCTGCACTGTCAGCTCCTGGGCGACGGGGTTGGGGAAGACCAGGGCGATGCGCTCCGTCAGCGGCTCACGCACACCGGTGCCGCTCTCCACCACGATCCGCCCCTTCATGCCCATGCTGGCGTGCGGGATGCAGACGTAGTAGTAGGTGCCGGGGTCGGTGAGCGTGAGCTGGTGCGTGCCCGAGTTGAAGTTGAAGCCGCCTGGCAGTGCCGTGTTGCCGTTGGCGTTCCACGTTGCTTCGCTCACCTGGGTGAAGGTGTGCCCCCCGCCCAGGGTGATGGTGATCTCCGTGCCCGGCGGCACGGTGAGCAGGTTCGGGTTGAAGCTGAAGTTCGACTGGTTGATGGTCTGCGCACCAGCAGCGGTGGCCAGCAGTGCGGAGAGTACGGTGTAGGGTGCCTTCATGGGAGTTCGGTTGGGGTTAAGACGCGCGGCGCGCCCGTTCCGCTGCCCGGCGGTGCCGAACGGTTCGCGCTCAGGCCATGGCGTAGAGCGCGGCGCCCACCAGCCAGGTGAGGAGGAAGCTGATGTAGGCCAGCCGCAGCGGGCGGTATTTTTTCCGCGCGATGTAGTGGCCGTGGCTGTGGAGCTCCTCCAGGATGGCATCGTGGGTGCGGGGCGGCGAGGAGAGCACCTCGTGCATGCGTCGCTTGTAATCCGGAAGCGAGAGCTGGATGAAGGAGGTGAAGAAGAGCAGCGAGAAGCCCTTGGGCAGCGGCGCCCCATCGGGCAGCTGCCGGCCCAGGGGCGGCGCCTTGGGCAGCGTGGAGTAGGCGCAGAGCAGGATGGTGGTGAGCGCACCGAAGACCATCACCCAGTAGTGGGCCTTGGGGCCGGTGAGCGCATGGTCAGACACCTTGCTGAGCGCGAACTGCAGCAGCACCGCTGAGAGCGTGAGCATCAGGTTCGCCTTCAGGTCGCTCATCTGGCTCACCGTCATCAGGTTCCACCGACTCTGGATGAGCAGGTGGTCGCGATGGTCCGCCTGATAGGGATCCACATCCTCGTAGCGCGCCGGAGGTGCGGCTTCGGAGTCGCGGAGGGGCTGCTCGGGCCGGGGTGGCTCGGGGGTGGGCTGCTGCCTGTCGTCGACGGGGGGCTGTGACATGCCCCAAAGAAAGCGGCTCCGTGCACGCAGCGCCCCGCTCAGCGCACTTTGAGCAGGTTGCGCACCTGCTGGCTGCCTTCGTTCTGCAGCCGCGCATAGTACACGCCGGCGGGCAGGTCGCCCAGGTCCACGTCCACGCGGTAGGTGCCGGCAGGCATGGGCTGGTTCAACGCGGTCTGCATCAGCTGGCCCTGCTCGTTGAAGACCTGCACCAGCACGCGGCCGCCGTGGCTCACGTACTCGAGCGTGGTGCGCTCGGTGAAGGGGTTGGGGAAGGCGCGCAGCAGCTCGTTGCCGGCGCGCTGGTTCACCTCGCGGATGTCCGTGCCCAGGCAGCCCTCGGGGTCGATCAGCGCCAGCGGCTGGTAGGTGTTCAGCAGCACCGTGTCGATGTCATTCTCCTCCAGGCAGAACCAGTCCTTCAGCACGCTGGCATACACCGACCGGAAGTCGTACTGCATGGCCAGGTTGGTCTGGTAGGTGGCGTTGGCGGGGATCTCCGGGTTGGTGCCCAGCATGCCGGGGATCACCTTGGTGCCGAAGAGGAACATGGGCTGCGCGCTGCCATGGTCGGTGCCCAGCGAGGCGTTATCCACGATGCGGCGGCCGAATTCGCTGAAGGTCATGCCCAGCACGCGGTCCTCCAGGCCCAGCAGGTTCAGGTCGTCCTGGAAGGCGTGGATGCTGTCGCTCAGGCCCTGCAGCAGGTTGGCGTGGAAGCCGATGGTGTGGTCGCTGTCCTCAACCTGCTGGGCGTGCGTGTCGAATCCGCCGATGCTCACCCAGTAGATCTTCGTCTTCAGTCCGCCGCAGATGAGCTGCGCCACGATCTTCAGCGCCTGCGCCAGCTCGGCGCCCGGCGCGTTGCCGGTGGGGTAGAGGGTGCTCTGGTTGCAGCCCGCCACCGCCGCCGCCTCGATCACATCGCCGTAGAGGTCGGTCTGCCGCTGCACCTGCCGCGCGAAGGACAGCTTGCCGCCGCTGCAGGTGGCGGGCGCCGCGTCCTGGTAGATGTTCCCGGCCAGGTTGAGCGGGTCGTTGGTGTTGTTGAGGGCCACCGCCATGCTCACGCCCATGTGCTGGAGGCCGGGTCCCACGGCGCCGCCGATGCGGATGGCGAGCGGGTCGGGCATGTCGGTGTTGGGGTAGCCCGCGGGGTAGTTGGGGTACTCGAAATTGAGGTAGCGCCCCGTCCAGCCCGAGCTCAGCAGCTGGTTGGCATCGGCGCCCGTCTCGTAGATGTCGGTGGCCCGGAAGTGGGAGTAGTTCGGCTCGGGATAGCTCACGCCCTGCACGATGGCCAGCTTGCCGTCCTCCCACAGCTCGCGCATGCCGCCCATGGCGGGGTGCAGCCCGGTGCCGCCCAGGCCGCCCAGGGGGAGCGCCGCCGCCTGCGGGATGAGCACGTAGGGGCGCTTGGCGGCCAGCGTGCCGTACTGGTCCAGCGGGATCACCGTGTTCAGCCCGTCGTTGCCGCCGAAGAGCTGCACGATCACCAGCACGCGGTCCTCGGCGGTGCGGCTGTTGCGCAGGGCTTGAAGCAAGGGACTGGCGAAGCCTTGCACGGTGAATCCGCCCAAGGTGGCCACCGATGAGGTGCGGAGGAAGTGTCTGCGGTCCATGGTTGGTGATTCGGGGGATTCAGTGCAATTGGGTCTCGGCGGCCTTCGCCATGTCCAGGAAGAGCCACAGCAGCATGCTCGGCACCAGCTGCGCCGTCATGTCGGTGGTATTGGGGTCGGTCACATAGAGCTCGTAGGCGTCGCTCCAGTAGCTGTCCGTGAGCTGGCCGAGCAGCAGGTAGCTGATCTTCAGCTGCGTGCGCACCAGCAGGCTCACCGGCACGGCGAACATCAGCTCGGCCGCATCGCTCACCAGCGCGTTGGGGTTCATGGGATCGGAGAACTGGCCCACCAGCCCAACGAAGTCCACCTTGAACTCCAGGTTGCGGCTCTCGGGCTGGTAGAGGTTGTTGGGCGTGGAGAAGCCGCTGAAGAGCAGCGCCGCCAGCGAGTTGTTGCGCGCCGGATAGGTGGCCGTGTCGAGCCAGATGTCGTCGTAGGCGGGGAACTGGTAGTAGGCCGGCCAGCCCGCCACGTTGGGCACGTTGAGCAGCTCCTGGCCGCTGTAGGCGGTGAGGAAGTACACATCGCGCCACACGCGGTACTGCGCCTCCACCTGCGCGGGTGTGGGCATGGGCATGTCGAGCTTGCGGATGGACCCGATCACCAGGTCGGCCGGGCTCATGATCATGCACGCCCGGATCTGCGCGCTGAAGAAGTGGTCGCTCGTCAGCAGCGCCTGCATCACCGTGCGCAGCTGGTCTGGCGCGCCCATGTGGGCCCGGAAGAGCTCGGCCAGCGGCTCGATCACCTGTGCCTCGGTGGCGGCATCGATCTCACCGTGCACGAAGAAGCGGTAGAGCTCGCGGCAGATGAAGCGCGAGACCTCCTCCTTGGCCATGATCATGTCCAGCAGCGCGTTCAGCTCGGCCTCGCCGCCGTCCTGGCCGCCCTGCCCCTGGATGATGGTGTTGTTGAAGAAGGCGCTGAACTGCTTGTCGGCGGTGACGTGCTGGCTGGGGCGGTAGGCCACGTAGGGCAGCACGATGTCGCCCAGCTGGTCGGTCTCGCGCACGGTCCATCCGGTGAGCACCCGTGCCGCCGCCTGCACGTCCTCCTCGGTGTAGCCGCTGCCCTCGCCCAGGGTGAAGAGCTCCATCAGCTCGCGCGCATAGTTCTCGTCGGGCGCGTTGGCCGTGTTGAGGAAGCCGTTGAGGTAGATGAGCATGGCGCCGCTCACCGTCACATCGTGCACCAGCTGCCTGAAGTTGCCCAGGCATTGCGTGCGCAGCAGCTGGTCGTACTCATAGCTGAAGCGCGGGTTGAAGACCTGGAACACCTGCGTGGGCATGTGGTTGTACCAGAAGAGGGCCATCTTCTCGCGGATGTTCCGGTCCTGGTGCACCATGAGGCCCGTGCGCCACCACGCGTAGCTCTGCAGCCGCGCGCTGCTGATGTCGGCCAGCTCCACCTCACTGCCGTAGCGCGGGGTGTCCACCCAGGTGCTGCCGAAGGGCACCTGCGGGTCCAGCGCGTTGGGATCGGGCGCGCTGCCATTGAGGTTCCAGTAGGTCTTCACCGGCGGCGCGGTGTCGTTGGTGAAGGTGAGCAGCGCATCCACCACCTGTGCGAGCGACTGCCCTTGGAAGTGGGCCAGGTCGGCGTTGGAGCAGCCGAACAGGGTGCGCCGCAGCAGGTGCTGCTGCTCGGCGCGGCCGAAGGGGCCGGTGTAGGGGGTGAGTGGCATCGGAGGGGCGTTGTCTGCGTTCGACAAACGAAGTTGGCGATAGTTGCATCGCGCCGTAAAGGGGGCAGCCCCGTTTTTTGGACGAACTATCACCAGCCGCCGGTTGAAGGCCCGTTCCGGGCCCACCGGCCGCTCAGGCCAGCAGCTGCTGCACCCGCGGCGCCACCTCGGTGGCATAGAGCTCGATGCTCCGCAGCTGCAGCGCGTGGGGCAAGGTGCCCGCGCTGTACTTCAGGTCGAACCGGGACAGCCCCAGCGCCTTGGCCGTGCGGGCGATCTTGCGGGCCACCGTCTCCGGCGCGCCTGCGCAGAGGGCGCCCGTGGGCCCCGCCTGCTGCTCGAAGGCGGCGCGCGTGAGGGGCGGCCAGCCGCGCTCGCGCCCGATGCGGGCATGCATGGCGCTGTAGTGCGGCCACAGTTCCTCCTTCGCCTGTTCGTCGGTGGGCGCCACGTAGCCGGGCGAGTGCGCCCCGATGGGCAGCGGCTCGCGGCCCAGCTGCGCCAGGGCCCGCCGGTGCAGGTCGGCGAAGGGGGCGAAGGCCAGCGGGTCGCCACCGATGATGGCGAGCATCAGCGGCAGCCCGTATTGCGCCGCACGGATCACCGACTGCGGCGTGCCGCCCACGCCGATCCAGGTGCGCAGCGCACCGCCCTCGGTGGGCGGGTGCACGCGCTGGTCCTTCAGCGGCGCGCGCGTGCGGCCGCTCCACGTGGTGGGACCCTCCTTCAGCAGCGCGCAGAACAGCTCGAGCCGCTCGTTGAACAGCGCATCGTAGTCCTCCAGCCGGAAGCCGAAGAGGGGGAAGCTCTCGGTGAAGGACCCGCGGCCGATGATCACCTCCGCCCGGCCGTTGCTCAGCGCATCCAGCGTGCTGAAGCGCTGGAAGACGCGCACCGGGTCGTCGCTGCTCAGCACCGTCACCGCGCTGCCCAGCCGGATGCGCTGCGTGCGCGCCGCGATCGCCGCAAGCACCACCTCGGGCGCACTCACCGCGAAGTCGGGGCGGTGGTGCTCACCCACCCCGAAGAAGTGCAGCCCCAGCCGGTCGGCCAGCTCCGCCTCGGCCACCACATTGCGCAGCACCTGCGCCGGGTGCAGCGGACGGCCGTCCGCATCCACCGTCACATCACCGAAGGTGTCCAGGCCGAGTTCCAGCATGCCCGGCGAATGTAGCCGAGCCGCCTTGACGGAAGCCGCGGGCGCCTTGGGGCGGAAGCCCCGCGGAATGGATGTGCGGGATTGGCGCGGCAATGGGGGAGGACAGACCTCCGGATCGCGAGCAGCAAGCGCCCATTCGTGCCATCTTCACGGCATGAAACTCATCTCCTTCAATGTGAACGGCATCCGCGCCAGCGTGGGCAAGGGGCTGCACGATACCCTGCGGAAGCTCGATGCGGACATCGTCTGCTTCCAGGAGACCAAGGCCACGCCCGAGCAAGTGGCGCAGGCCCTGGCCGGCGCGGACGGCTACCACGTGAACGCCTACGGCGCCGTGCGGCCCGGCTACAGCGGCACCGCCATCGCCAGCCGCGAGCAGCCCGCGCAGGTCCACTTCGGCATCGGCATGAAGGGCCACGACGACGAAGGCCGCGTGGTCACCTGCACCTTCAAGGAGCTGGTGGTGGTGTGCGTGTACACGCCCAACAGCGGTGAGGGCATGAAGCGGCTCGACTACCGCGGGGAGTGGGATGCCGCGTTCCGGCACTACGTGGCCAGGCTCGCCAAGGGCAAGCTGCCCGTGATCGTCACCGGCGACCTCAACGTGGCGCATCGGCCCATCGACATCGCCCGGCCCAAGGAGAACTACAACAAGACCAGCGGCTACACCCAGCAGGAGATCGACGGCATGGACGCCCTGCTCGCCGCCGGCTTCGTGGACAGCTACCGGCACCTCCATCCCGACACGGTGAAGTACAGCTGGTGGAGCCAGCGCTTCGGCGCCCGCGCCAAGAATGTGGGCTGGCGCATCGACTACGTGCTGGTGTCGAAAGGCTTCGAGAAGAAGGTGAAGGAGGCCTTCATCCTCAACGAGGTGATGGGCAGCGATCACTGCCCTGTGGGCATCACCTGGTAGTGCGCCCGTGTCCGCCGCCAAGGACGCTGGGCAACCGACAACGAACATCCGGCAATCGGCAACGCACAACGGACAAGCTCCCGCCATGAGAACCCTCCTCCGCCTTGAAGAGCTCGTGCAATTCCTGGGCTGCGCACTCGCGCTGTATGCGGCCGAACTGCCGTGGTGGACCTACGCCCTGTTGCTCCTCGGCCCCGACATCGGCATGCTGGGCTACCTCATCGGGCCGCGCGCCGGGGCCTTCGGCTACAACCTGCTCCACCACAAGGGCCTGGCCATGGCCTGCATCGTGGCGGGGCTCTACCTCAACGCCATCACGCTCTTCCGGCCGGGCTCCGCCTGGGATACCGATCTGCTGCTGTGGACCGGCATCATCCTTTATGGCCACGCCAGCATGGACCGCGTGTTCGGCTACGGCCTCAAGTTCGGCGACAGCTTCCACCACACGCACCTGGGCTGGATCGGCCGCGGCGGGCAAGGGGCGTGATGGCCAGCGGTTGCGCTTGGCCTGCCCGTGGGGCTGAGCCGCCGGCGTCCGCCAAGCACCGCCTGCAGCGGTCAGCTAGCCCATCACCCTCAGGTTCGCCCGCCACGGCCCCACGGCTTCGCGGTACTGGCGGGCCAGCACGCGGCTGATCTGGCCGATGTGCGCCAGGTCGTGCGCGGCCCAGGCGGCCAGCACCTCGCGCAGCCGCACCTCGCCCAGGGCCGGATGGAGGCCGATGCCCTCGAGCTGAGCGCCGGTCAGCTCAAACGCCATCAGCGCGGCCAGGTTGCGCTTGCGCAGCGCCTCGAATTCGCCCAGCAGCTGGGGCAGCGACTTGCCTGCGCTCTCCTCATCGTGCGCCTGACGGTCGAAGGGCGCGAAGGCCCGGTCCTCGCCACTCAGGCATTTCCGCACGCGGGCCATCCAAGGCGCACGCTCGCCGTGGATCAGGTGGCCCACCACCGCCTAGGCCGCACACGTGCCCG
>DDRC01000111.1:937-3915 GCA_002342985.1 Flavobacteriales bacterium UBA2426 | reverse complement strand
TTCCGCGAGGACCTGTACTACCGCCTGAACACGGTGCCCATCCACATCCCTTCGCTGCGCGAGCGGAAGGAGGACATCCACCTGCTCTTCCGCTGGTTCGCGCAGCAGGCGGCCACCAAGTACAAGGCGCCGCCCATCACCCTGGCCGACGATGCGCAGCAGCAGCTGGTGAGCTACCGCTGGCCCGGAAACGTGCGCCAGCTGCGCAACATCGTGGAGCAGATGAGCGTGATCGAGCGCGACCGCCAGATCACCGCTGCCACCCTGCGCGGCTACCTGCCCGAGGAGAGCACCGCACTGGTGCCGGCGGGCGGGATCGGCGCGGCAGGCGGCATGGACAGCGTGAGCGAGCGCGAGCTCATCTTCAAGTTCCTCTTCGACATGAAGAGCGACCTGAACGCGCTGAAGGAGAAGGTGAGCGCGCTGACCAGCGGTCAGCCGCTGCCGACCATGGTGCCGCCCTTGAGCCGCGAGGAGATCCTGCTGCCGCATCGCCCTGCCTCCGTGCCGGGCACGGTGAGCATCGTGCCCGCGGCACAGGCGGATGACGAGGATGTGGAGCACACCGAGGTGGAGGAAGTGCTGAGCCTTGAAGAGAAGGAGAAGGAGCTGATCCGCAAGGCCCTCATCAAGCACCGCAACAAGCGCAAGGGCGCCGCGAAGGAGCTGGGCATCAGCGAGCGCACGCTCTACCGCAAGATCAAGGAATACGGGATATGAGGCCGGGGAATGAACGGCTGCGTGCTGGCGGCCGGTGGCTTATGGCAGCCTTCGGGTTGCTTATGCTCCTCCCCTCCTGCCGCGTGAGCTATTCCTTCACGGGCGGCGATGTGGGCGAGGCCCGCACGCTGACGGTGGAACTCTTCCAGGCGCGCGCACCGCTGGCCACGCCGACCAGTGCGCAGCTGCTGACCGAGACGGTGCGCGATGTGCTGCTGGCGCAGACGCCCCTCAAGCTGGCGCGCGAGCGCGGCGATGTGCAGTACAGCGGGAGCATCACCGGTTACGATGTGCAACCGGTGAACATCCAGGCCAACGAGACCGCCGCCCTCAACCGGCTGACCATCACGGCCACCGTGACCTACGTGAACGCACTGGAGCCCAAGAAGAACGCGGAGTTCACCGTGAGCCGCTTCGCGGACTACAGCAGCAGCCAGGACCTCACCGCAGTGGAGGCCCAGCTGGTGAACGAGATCAGCAAGCAGCTGGCGCAGGATATCTTCGATCGCACCTTGGGCAACTGGTAGGATGGAGCGCGAACGACTGACACGGCTGCTGGATGAGCCGGGGCGCATGGCCCGCGAGGATCTGCGCGACCTGAAGGCCATGGCCGAGCGCTATCCGTGGTTCACGGGCGCGCAACTGCTGCGCGCCGCCGGTGAGCGGAGCCATGGCGATGTGCTGGCCGACGAGACCCTGCGGTCGGCCAGTGCGCACCTCCCCAGCCGCGCGGCCTTGGCGGACCTGATTGCGGCTCCCGGTCAATGGCGCCCCGCCCCGCTGCGCGTGGTGAAGGCCGAGCTGCCCTCTCCCCCCGCGCAGGAACCTCGGCTCGAGGAGCCGGCTGCTGTGCCTGCGTCCCCCGCTGCGACCGAGGCCCAGGGTGAAGCGCTGCCCGCGCCGCCCTCCGCCGCGGTGACGGAAGAGCCTGTACCGGCCGTGGTGGCGGTCGAGCCTGATGGGGAGTCTCGGTCTGCCCCGGAACCAGAACCTGCACCACCAGCCAAGGATACCCCGGCCGGTCATGACCCGGATGCGGCATTCCTGGACGATGTGATCACGAAGGCCGCCCTGGCATCGGCCTATGACCTTACCTGGCAGGAAGCGGTGCCACCGGCCGCTCCGGCGGCGGAGGCGCCCCCCCCGGCCACCCTGGCAGTACCGTCGGTACCCGAGCCTGTGCGGGTGGAGGGCGGCGGCCGGCTGCGTTTCTCGGAGTGGCTGCAGGCAGCGGAGGAGTCCTCTCCCGCTGCGCAGTTGACGCAGGCACCCGAACGCCCGCCAAGCCCTGAATCGCCCGCAGCAGCCCCCCGCCCCGTCACGGAGGCTTCCTCTGCCGGAGCGCTGGACGCCAGGGACTTGATTGACCGGTTCATCCGGCAGGAGCCTTCAGCGATCCCCCCTAAGCCGGCCTTCTTCACACCCCAGCAGGCGGCCAAGAAGAGCCTCGATGACACGGCGGGGCTGGTGACCGAGACGCTGGCCCGGATCTATGAGCAGCAGGGGAATGCAGCCAAGGCCATCGATGCCTACCGCAGGCTGGCCTTGAAGTACCCGGAAAAAGCCGCTTACTTTGCGGCCCTTCGAAAAAAACTGGAGGAGCAACCGAAACCCTGAGCCATGGTCGTCATCACCGTTCTCATCATCATCGTCTGCGCCCTGCTTGCCCTGGTGGTGCTGGCCCAGAACCCGAAAGGCGGCGGCCTGGCGGCCGGTTTCACCGGCGCCCAGCAGATCGGCGGCGTGCAGCGCACCGCCGACTTCCTGGAGAAGTCGACCTGGACCCTCAGCGGCCTGCTGATGGTGCTGTGCCTGATCTCCGCGGGAATCCAAGGCACCGGCGCCAGCGGGAATGAGCTGGATACCCCCATCGAGCAGGTGGAGGGCGAAGGCGCTGCGAGCAGCGATGGTGCAGCCACCGGAACGGAAGAGGAGGGCCTTTGAGGCACCTTGTCAGCCTGACAGCAGGGCCTGACGATCCGAAGGGCCGGCACTGAGATCCTGTCAGCCCTGCCGCCCGACGCCCCGCTTGGCACGCACGTTGTCAGGCGGGGCGTCGTCGTTAACGACAACCAACCAATCCTCTCAAATCACATCACAATGGCGAAAGTGAAACCGTTGGCAGACCGCGTGCTCGTGGAGGCCGCAGCTGCTGAAGAGACCACCAAAGGTGGCATCATCATCCCCGATACGGCCAAGGAGAAGCCCCAGCGCGGCAAGATCATCGCGGTGGGCAGCGGCCGCGTCGCCGACGACGG
>DDRC01000111.1:0-755 GCA_002342985.1 Flavobacteriales bacterium UBA2426 | reverse complement strand
GTACAGCGGCACGGAGCTCAGCCTTGAGGGCAAGGATTACCTGATCATGCGCGAGAGCGACATCTACGCCGTGCTGAACTAAGCCGGCGCTTACTTCCCATCACCAGTGCCGTCGACCCGCCGGGTCGACCTTTCAAACCAGAAAACCCAAGAACTGCAATGGCAGCCAAGAACATCCAATTCGACATCGACGCCCGCGACCGCCTGAAGCGTGGCGTTGACCACCTCGCGAACGCCGTGAAGGTGACCCTCGGTCCGAAGGGCCGCAATGTGATCATCGACAAGAAATTCGGCGCCCCCAGCGTGACCAAGGACGGGGTTACGGTGGCCAAGGAGATCGAGCTGAAGGACGCCGTGGAGAACATGGGCGCCCAGATGCTGAAGGAGGTGGCCAGCAAGACCGCCGACATCGCCGGCGACGGCACCACCACCGCCACGGTGCTTGCGCAGGCCATCGTGACGGCCGGCCTTAAGAACGTGGCCGCGGGTGCCAACCCCATGGACCTGAAGCGCGGCATCGACAAGGCCGTGACCGCCGTGGTGGAGGAGCTGAAGAAGATGAGCAAGACGGTGGGCAACGACAACGACAAGATCAAGCAGGTGGCCACCATCAGCGCGAACAACGATGAGACCATCGGCGCGCTGATCGCCCAGGCGATGGAGAAAGTGAAGAAGGAAGGCGTGATCACCGTGGAGGAGGCCAAGGGCACCGACACCACGGTGGAGGTGGTGGAGGGCATGCAGTTCGACCGCGG
>DDRC01000116.1:621-22188 GCA_002342985.1 Flavobacteriales bacterium UBA2426 | reverse complement strand
CGTGGTCGATGTGGGCGATGATGCAGAAGTTGCGGATATGGTCCATGGCTGGGTCGCACGGCCGGAAGGGTCCGGAACGCGGGCCGCGAAGGTAGCCCTTGGGCTGCCGCGCCGCCATGGGCCGTACCTTCGGCAGGGCCAGGCAACCTCGGGGCCCCGGTTTGCATCATCATACACGGACCGTCATGACCGATGAGCAGCTCGTTTCAGGATGCGTCGCTGGCGACCCCATCGCTCAGAAGGGGCTGTACAAGGCTTATGCACGGAAGATGATGAGCATCTGCATGCGATACGCCGGCAATCGGGAGCAGGCCCAGGACATGCTGCAAGACGGCTTCGTGAAGGTGTTCCAGAAAATCGGACACTACCGTGGAGACGGCCCCTTGGGCGGCTGGATCGCCCGCACCATGGTGAACACCGCGCTGGACCATATCCGACGGAACAAGCCGTACGACCACAGCGTGGACCTGACAGCGGCAGAGCACCTGCACCAGGCTGATGAGCAGGCGGTTATGACCATGTCCACGGATGAACTGATGGACCTGATTCAAGCGCTGCCCACCGGCTACCGAACCGTGTTCAACCTGTTCGCCATCGAAGGGTTCGCCCACAAGGAGATCGCCGAGCAGCTCGGCATATCGGAGAACACCTCGAAATCGCAATTCATGAAAGCGCGGGCCTACCTGCGCAAGCTGCTACCCAAAGAGACCGCAGCGCCCTATGCACACGACCATGAAGGATGACCTGAGCCACCTGTTCCGGGAGCGCTTCCAGGGCCACGAGGCCCCGGTAGACCCTGCGCTTTGGCAGGTAATCGAAGCACGGCTGCTGACGGCCGCGCCGCCCAGCGATCCGGTGAATGACCACTTCAGGCAACGGTTCGAACAGCACGAGGTGGAGCCCGACCCGGCTGTGTGGGAGAATATCAGCTCGAAGCTCGGGCAACCGGCGGCTGCAGGCAGTGGCATGCTGGGTGGCTACGGCTGGGTGGCCGCTGGCTTGGCTGGGGCCCTGGCCATCGGGGCTGTGGTGCTTGCGCTCACCCTGGGCCCTCCGGATGCCCCTGTAACAGCCGAAGCGGCAGCAGATTCCGTGGAACAGGCAGAGGCCTTGGCCCAACCCACAGCCAACCCGGTGGAACGAGCCCCCGAAATGGCCATGGCGCCCATTCTGGCGCCGAAGCCGGCAGCCAACGAAAAGACTGGGCGACAGGTCAATCCCATCGCCCAAGCACCAGCCCCTGCGCGTACTCCAATTGAGGCCACCGCCGACCCGGTCATATCCACAAGTGCCACACTGCCAGCCGGCGCCGAAGAGGAGCAGGTGGTAGAGCACATCATCCTGGAACTGACGGAGCAGGTGAAGCAGCAGGTTGCCGCCGAAGAGGCTCTGCGTCAATCTGCAGGTTCGCCCGCTACGGTTACAGCCACGGAGCCGGAGGTGGAGACGGCGGAGCCTGCCCCCCTCCCTTCCGCTTCACGGCCTAGGCTTCTGATGCCCAATACATTCACACCGAACGGCGATGGTGTGAACGACGCCTACAAGGTGGTAGCCGATGCCTCCTTGTCCAATGCCCTGATCCGGGTCTACTCCATCCAGACCAACCAATTGGTCTTCAGCGGGAATATGGGTGGGGGAACCGGGTCTGGCGAAATCGTCCTCTGGGATGGCGCCAACTGCGCGGATGGCATGTACATGGTGGCCGTGGAGGCCACCACTTTGGACGGCCAGGTGATTAGCGATGGCAAGGTGGTTTGGCTTAACCGGACTCCCATGAACTAAGGCTGGTGGGTTCCGCCGCCGGCGCATAGATTTGACGGCCTTGCCGGGCCCGTTAAACACCCAGGCAGGCCGCCAGCCCCGCTCGAAGCAACGATCGATGATGAAGATGAAAAAGCTCGCGCTCTTAACAACCCTTCTGCTGGCCACCCAACTCCAGGCGCAGTACACCATTGCAGATGGGACCGTGTCGGCCTGTTCAGGTTCGCTTTTGGACAGTGGGGGGGAAGGGGCAGGTGGTTACCAGAACAACGAGAACTTCACCACCACCATCTGCCCGGACGGCAGCGGGGGGCCGGCGATTTCCCTGCAGTTCTTCACCTTCAACCTCAGCACAGCCGGGTCCGCACCGGGAGATGTGCTCTATATCTATGACGGTGCTGACCTGTCCGCTCCCCTGCTCGGCCAATGGTCGGGCTCTGACTCGCCGGGGATCGTATCCGCCTCATTCTCGAATCCGACTGGCTGCTTGACGTTGGTGTTCGCCAGCAACGAGACCGGGACCGGTGTGTTCGCTTCGCTCATCAGCTGCGTGGTGCCCTGTCAGCCCCCCACGGCGGCTGCCACCTTTGGCAGCCCCGTGCCGTTGCTGGCCTGCCAAGGAGAGGTGATCACCTTCGACGGATCGGGCTCCACTGCGGTGGATCCTTTCACCATCGCGGAATACCGCTGGGACTTCGCGGATGGCGCGCTTGACAGCACGGGCGCGGTGGTCACCCACTCCTTTGCGGAGCCGGGTGAATACGTGGTGCAACTCACCGTGACGGACGATAATGGCTGCTCGAACACGAACCTGGTGGACCTCCAGGTGCTGGTAAGCACCACCCCGGTGTTCAATGGCACGGTTGTCAGCCCCATGGTGATCTGCGAAGGGGAGAGCATCGACCTCACCGCTGTAGCGACACCGGTCATGTGGTCCGCACTCCCAACAGTGAACCTGGGCGATGGCGTGACCATGCCCGACGGTTCCGGGGTGGCGTACACGTCCCAGTTGTTCTACACGCAGTTCGCCCCCGGTGCCACCCTCGCGAACCCGAACGATCTGCTCAGCATCTGTGCCAGCCTGGAACACAGCTACATGGGCGATCTGATCATCTCGATCACCTGCCCCAGTGGACAGACCATGACCCTTCACCAGCAGGGTGGAGGGAGCACATACCTAGGAGCGGCCAATGACACCGACCCGGGTTCCAGCCCCGTGATCGGAGAGTGCTGGGACTACTGCTGGAGCCCCACAGCCACCTTGGGCACCTTCGCTGATTGCGCAGCGTTCGGAATCACACCGAACGTGACACAGGCCGGCACGCCTGCGAGCAATGCACTGATTGCCGGCACCTACAGCAGCGTGCAACCTTGGTCGACCTTGACGGGTTGTGCCTTGAACGGTACGTGGACCTTCACGGTCATCGACAACTGGGCCATCGACAACGGGTTCATCTGCGACTGGGGATTGAACTTCAACCCCTCGCTGTTCCCGAGCCTCACTCAGTTCACCCCTGTGCTGGGAACCAGCACGCTCGACTCGGCCAACTGGGTGGGCAATGGGCTGGTCTCCAACCCCAATGATCCTTTGTCGGCTACCGCGACCCCGGTGGGGGTAGGCACGCACGATTATGTGTTCTCCATTACCGACAACTTCGGCTGCACCTATGACACCACCATCACCGTAACGGTGAACCCCGCA
This sequence comes from Flavobacteriales bacterium UBA2426, assembly GCA_002342985.1. GTDB lineage: Bacteria > Bacteroidota > Bacteroidia > Flavobacteriales_F > PHOS-HE28 > PHOS-HE28. The sequence continues at coordinate 18,725 of DDRC01000116.1, read as the reverse complement.
CCCCAGGGCCCTATCACCATCGGCGGCAACCCGGTGATCTGCACGGACGGTGTGGCGTACCTGACCGCACCGCAGGGATTTGACAGCTACCTCTGGAGCCCCGGGGGATTCACCGGCACCAACGTGAACGTAGGCGCCGGCACCTATACCGTAACGGTCGCCTTTGGCAACTGCCCGCTGACCTCCGAGCCCATCACGGTCGTCGAGGTGCCGGTACCGACGCCGGTGATCACCGGGCCGCCCTTCAGTTGCGGCGGCGCATCGGCCACTCTTTCCACCACCGAGCCCTATGCCTCCTACCTCTGGAGCACGCAGGAGACGAGCCCCACCATCCTGGCCGGCACCGGTTCCTATACCGTGACGGTGACCACGGCGGAGGGATGCAGCGGCACTTCCGCCCCCTACAGCGTCCTCATCGCGAACAACCCCGTGGCAGGCTTCACCGCCTCGCCGGTGTCGCCCCAGCCCATGGGCACCACCGTTGATTTCACCGATGCCTCCACGGTCAACGGCGGCACCATCGTCTCCTGGTTCTGGGATTTCGACGACCAGGAGGGCTCCAGCACGGACCCGAACCCATCATGGACCTTCAATGATCCAGGGCCCTATGACGTGCTGTTGATCGTGACCACCACCGACGGCTGCACCGACACCATCGTGCAGCGGTACGACATCTTCCCGCCGGACATCACCATCCCTAATGTCATCTCTCCCAACGGCGACCAGATGAACGACTACTTCGTGATACCCAACATCGAGTACTGGGCGAATGAGCTCGTGATCTATGGCCGTTGGGGCAACAAGGTGTACGAGGCCACCAACTACCGCAACCAGTGGAAGGCCGACGATCTGCCGGATGGCACCTACTACTACGTGCTCAAGCTCCACGACAAGTCGGAGTATGCGGGCCACATCACCGTGCTGCGCTGATTCCGCACATCCAGCAGGAAGGCCCTTCGTTCCCGGAAGGGCCTTCCTACTTTTAGCGCCCGCCTGCCCGGCGCAGGCCAACCGGCCAATCCATGAAGGTCATCGACCACCTGCGGCGCGCGGATCGCACGCTCTTCTCCTTCGAGATACTTCCGCCCTTGAAGGGCAAGGACATCCGCTCCATCTACGAAGGCATCGACCCGCTCCTCGAGTTCAAGCCGAGCTTCATCAACGTCACCTACCACCGCGAGGAGGTGCTCTACAAGGACCGCGGCCACGGGCTGCTGCAGAAAGTACGCCTGCGCAAGCGGCCGGGCACCGTGGGCATCTGCGCCACCATCAAGGCGAAGTACAACATCGACACGGTACCCCATCTCATCTGCGGCGGCTTCAGCCAGGAGGATACCGAGGATGCCTTGATCGAATTGAACTTCCTGGGCATCGACAACGTGCTGGCTCTGCGCGGGGATGCCATCAAGAATGAGCCGCACTTCATCCCCGAGCGCGATGGCCATGCCCATGCGGTGGATCTCATCCAGCAGATCGCCAACCTCAACCGGGGCCGGTACCTGCATGATGAAGAGCGCGATGCGGCCGCCACCGACCTGTGCATCGGCGCAGCTTGCTACCCCGAGAAGCACCCGGAGGCCCTCAACCTCAACGTGGACATCGCCTACCTGAAGGCCAAGGTGGATGCGGGAGCCGAATACCTGGTGACGCAGATGTTCTTCGACAATGCGAAGTACTTCCGCTTCGTCGACCTGTGCCGCGAGGCGGGCATCACGGTGCCCATCATCCCCGGGCTGAAGCCCATCACCACCCTGCGGCACATCGCCTTCCTGCCCAAGACCTTCCGGGTGGACCTGCCGGACGAATTCGCCCGTGAGCTCGTGAAATGCCGCACCGACCTGGAGGTGAAGCGCATCGGCATCGAATGGACCATCGCCCAGGCCAAGGAGCTCATCGCCAAGAGCGCCCCCTGCCTCCATTTCTACACCATGGGACGCAGCGAGGCCGTGCGGGCGGTGGCCGCCAGCGTGCTGTAGCGGGTCCCGGCCACCGTAACTTCGGGGACGTGCGGCTCCTGGTGTGGTTATCGGTTGCCCTGTCCCTCGGCGATGCCTTGGGGCAGGTCTGCTTCGATCCTTACGGCATCGAGCGCATCGCAGCGGATGAGGCGGAAGCGCATGCGCGATGGGCGCCGCAGGCGCGCAGCGCGCCGAGCAGGGGCTTCGACATGGGCCACCACCGGCTGGAGCTGGCGGTGGACCCTGCCATCCGCGCCATCAGCGGAACGGCTGTGCACCGCATCACCGCCACGCAGGCGCTCGCTGAGGTCGTCCTCGACCTCAGCGGAGCGCTCGGCGTGACCCAGGTGCTGCGTGACGGGGCACCGGCCCCATTCGCGCACGAAGGCGACTCGCTTCGGATCACGCTGAGCCCGCCGCTGCCGGATGGCGAAGAGGCGGTGGTGAGCATCAGCTATGGCGGCGTGCCCCCTCTTCAATCCGGGTTCGGCTCATTCGTGCAGGCAGAGCACGCCGGCTCGCCCATTCTCTGGACGCTGAGCCAACCCTATGGCGCACGCGACTGGTGGCCGTGCAAGCAGGACCTGAATGACAAGGCCGATTCGCTCGACCTGATCGTCACCACCACCGCAGGCAACCGCGTGGCGGGCAACGGGCTCCTGATCGACGAGCAGGATCTCGGCAATGGCCAGGTGATGTTCCATTGGCGCCATCGCCACCCCATCAGCCACTACCTCATCGCCTTCGCCGTGACCAACTATTCGGCGTACAGCGATTTCGCCGCGTTGCCCGGCGGGACCACGGTGGAGGTGCTCAACTACGTCTTCCCCGAAAGCGCAGCCGACTGGCAGGGCAGCACGCCGAACGCCGTGGCGCAGCTCCTGCTCTTCAGCGAGCTCTTCGGCGACTATCCGTTCGCGGATGAGAAATACGGACATGCGCAGTTCGTCTGGGGCGGAGGCATGGAGCACCAGACCATGAGCTTCATGGGCAGCTTCCATTACGAACTGATGGCCCATGAGCTCGCCCACCAGTGGTTCGGCAACCTGGTGACCTGCGGCAGCTGGGAGGACCTCTGGCTCAACGAGGGCTTCGCCACCTACCTCAGCGGCCTATGCTACGAATTCCTGGTGCCCGAATACTGGATGCCCTTCAAGCAGGGCCGCCGAGCCTTCATCACCTCGCAGCCCGGGGGCAGCGTGCTGGTCACCGACACCCTGAGCATCCCGCGGATGTTCGATGGCCGCCTCACCTATGCGAAGGGCGCCTACCTCCTCCACATGCTGCGCTGGGTCTGCGGCGATGAAGCCTTCTTCGCGGCCCTCAACAACTACCTGCTCGACCCGGACCTGCGCGGCGGAAGCGCCCTCACCGGCCAGCTCGTAGCCCATCTGGAGTCGGCCAGCGGAAAGGACCTCACGGGCTTCATGCACGACTGGTACGCGGGCGAGGGCTTCCCCTCCTACCAGCTGACCTGGGCACAGGACGCGGGGGGATCCGTAAGCCTCGCGCTCGACCAGACGTCTTCGCACCCGAGCGTGGAGTTCTTCGAGATGCCTGTGCCCATCCGCTTCACAGGTGGCGGCTCCGACACCACCATCGTGCTCGACCATCAGTACAGCGGCCAGACCTTCAGCCTACCGCTTCCCTTCCAGGCCGACAGCGCGCTCCTCGACCCCGAACTCTGGATCCTGAGCGGTCAGAACCTTGTGCTGAAAGTACCGGTGCAAGCCTTCAGGAACAGGGAGATGCTCCTGGTCCATCCCAACCCGGTCACGGACCGGGCGTGGCTGCACCTCGGCAACCGGTACAACGGCCCGGTTGAGCTGACGATCGTGGATGCCCTTGGCCGCATCGTGGTGCGGGAACAACCGACCGCGCACGAACAGCGCATCGCAATCGAGGCGGTCGACCTTGCTCCCGGTCTCTACACCGCCCGCGTGCAATCAACGGACGGCCGATCGGAGGTGCGCTTCCTGAAGCAGTGATCAGGACGCAGCGAGCATGCGCTGCACGTACTTACCCAGGACATCGTACTCCAGATTCACCGCATCGCCCGCCATGAGCGACCGGAAGGTGGTGTGCTCGTAGGTATACGGGATGATGGCCACGCTGAAGGAAGAGCCGTCGAGCGCCGCGATGGTGAGGCTGACGCCGTTGATGCAGATACTGCCCTTGTGCACGAGCAGCTGAGGGTGGTCTGGAAGGTCGAACCGGAAGGCCCAGCTGCCGCCCTCGTCCCGGACGCCGATGCACCGCGTCACCGTATCGACGTGACCCTGCACGAGGTGCCCATCAAGCCGATCGCCCAGTCGCAGGCTGCGCTCCAGGTTCACGCCATCGCCCACGGCCAGGGAGCCCAGGCTGCTGCGCTCGAGCGTCTCCCTCACGGCGGTGACCTCGTAGGTCCCCTCGCCCAGGCCCACCACGGTGAGACAAACTCCGTTGTGGGCCACGCTCTGATCGATGCGCAGTTCCGCCGCCATCCGCGCCCGTACGGTGAACGTGCGGTTGCTGCCCGCATCGCGCAGCGCCACCACCTCGCCCACCTCCTCCACGATGCCGGTGAACATCAGTTGGTGCGCGGCGCAGGCCCGCTGCCGCTGATGTGCACGTAGCCGTTCAGCTGGGCCGGCTCATCACCGGCCAACCGGGCGTAGGTGACGGTGCAGGTGTAGTAATAGACGCCATCGGGGCAGGTCTCGCCCTCGTTGTTCAGGGTTCCGTTCCAGCGCACGTCGGGGTCCGTGGTGGTGAAAACCACTTGACCCCAGCGGTTGAAGACCCGGAGGTCGATGGCCTTCACCCCGCGATACGGGAAGGGCACGAACAGGTCATTCACCCGATCGCCGTTGGGCGTGAAGATGTTCGGCAGTGCATAGACAGGGCAATTGTCTCCGCATACCGGCTCGATGAATGCGCTCTCGTTGCCGACGGTGTCGATGGCCGTCACCTGGTAGCAGCCGGCAACGCTGGAGCCATTGACATGGGTGAAGCTGGTGTTGCCGGCTCCCACGATCGTCGCAATCAGCTGGTAGGGCGAGGCTGCGGTCTCCGCGAAGTACACGCGGTACTGGTAGGTATCGTCCGCGCAGCTCTGGTTGGGGTCGTTCCAGGTGAGCGTGTTCAAGGGCTCCTCGCAATCGTTGTCGAGCACCACCAGGGGCGCGCAAGGCGGAGTGAGGTCGCGCGGCGCGGCACAGATCTCCTGGCTGTAGTTGAGCAGTGGCGATGCGATGCCCGGCTCGCTGTAGGCCCCGATGCTCCGCACGCGATAGCAGTAGGTGGTGCCATTGCTCAACCCGGCCTCCGTGAAGCTGCCGCTGGTGCTGGTGCCCACCAGGGACCAGCTCCCGGCGACATTCCGATAGACCTCATAGAGGCTGTTCGTCCACGGCACGTCCAGGCTCCAGCTGATGGTGAGCTGCTCGTCGTTCGGGGCCGCAGCGAGGAAGACCGAGGAAGCCGGGCTGGCACTGCCGATGAAGTCGTTGCCGCCCGCTCCGAAGAGTTCCACACGGTAGACGTGCGCCTGGCCCTCGGTGTCGAGCCCGGTGTCGATGTACTCCGTATCGGGGTGCGCAAGGAACGGGTGGAGCGCGCTGGTGTGGATGAGGGTGCCTGCCGTGGCGAGGCCCGTGCCGCGGTAGAGCTTGAACTGGTAGGGGCCCGGCCGCGCAAGGGTGTCCAGGTCAAAGGCATTGCTCCAGCGCACGGTATCAACGCCGGCCGCTGAGCTGGTTGCGCCGACACTCACATGCGTCATCACCGGCACCTGACGGTCGAGCGTGGCGCAGAATTCCACGCTGGCGTAGCTCTCCGCGCCATCGGCGAAGAAAGCCACCACCATGTAGCAGTACTGATTGCCGATCACAAGCGGTCCGTTGTCGGTGTAGCTGGTCGTGCCCGAGCCCTGCACGGTAGCCAGCAGCGTGTAGCCGGTGTAGGCCGGCACCCCGGTCTCGCAGTTGTCAGGCACGAACCCGTAGGCGCCCAAGCGCCGGTAGATGCGGTAACCGATGGCATTGGTGCAGATGCTCGGGTCCCAGTCCAGCGCGATGGAGGCGCCGCTGGGCGTGGCCGTGGGGTTGAGGGGCGGCGGTGAGACCACGGTGATGTTCACGGTGCGGTAGTCATGAAGCTCCACCTCGTTGTCATTGTCGCGCGCATCGAAGACCACCTGATAGGGCTGCAGCCGCACATGGGAGCAGTTGGTGTTCCAACTGAACACGCCGTTGACGCTCTGCGCAGGTGATGGGCTGACGAAGGTGGCCGGCGAACTGGGCATCACGAAGGGCTGGCCCAGCGCGGTGAGGGTGACGGCCTGGCCGGGGTCGGGGTCGCTGGCCGGTACGTTGAAGGTGAGGAAGGTGCCGGCCGTGACGCACGTGTCGCGCACCTGGCCGATTACCGGCGGCTGATTGGCGCAGGTGCGGACGGTCACCTGCATGTCGCGGGTCACCCAGCCCATGTTCACCAGCACGCCGTTCACGCGCCGCCACTCGTACACCCGGAAGGCCAGGTTGTATTCGCCCAGCAGGCCCGGATTGAGCCATCGGATGGTGCCGTTCACCGGATCGATGCTGTAGCTGGCTCCGTTGCAGCCCCCCACCTCGTTCGGGTACTGGTACCCTGCGATGGGCTGGCAGTTCAGCCCAAGGCAGACCACCGGCTCATAGCTCAGGCTATCGCCGTCGGGGTCGTACGCCGCGGGGTTGTGGATCCACGGCCGGCAGAAGCAGGCATCCTGGATGGGGGAGTTGAGGAAGCGCGGCGAGCAATTGTTCCCGGCCAGGGGCGAGATCACGAGCTTGGTCTTCACGCAGAAGCTCTGGTCCACCGAGCCGGGGATGTTCACCACACCGGCATTGCGGTTCTGGTCGTCGAACGAGAGGATGAATTCACCCGGGCCCGAGTACTGATGCGTGGCGATGTAGACATTGCGGCGCAGGTCCTGCTGCGGGAAATCCTGCGGCGCTTGGCGTGCCACCGATTGGCTGGTGCCATCGCCCCAGAACAGCGTGAGCTCGGGCCGGTCGGCCGGGGCCGAGAGCTTGCAGTGGGTGATGATGGTCGCCTCGTAGGTGTATCCGCCCACATGGCACACGATGATCTCGCCCGCCCGGTTGTGCGTGGCATGCACCGCCACCGCTCCCGGGAGGAGCAACATCAAGGCAAGCAGGCGCGTGCGCATAGGTAGAGGACAAAGTTCGGTGTTCCGACAGGGCCCACCGATGCCGGTACCGGGGAAATGTGCGCCGTTGGCAGGTGCAGGGCGGCCGCTGCCCACCCCGGCTATCTTCGGCCCATGATCGACCTGGCCAAGGGCAGCCGGCCCGCCGCTGCCCGAGACACCCTGGTGGTGCTCGACGAACCCGCGCAGCTCCGCAACCTGGACCTGGAACGCGCTGACCGTCAATACCTCGCCGAACAACTGAAGGGCGATCCAGCCCTGGCCGTTTGCGACATCAGCGGGCGCCTGGTGATGGCGCACCTCGCCGCCAAGGCCGACCGGAGCGGACAGCTGGAAAAGGCGCGGCGTGCCGGTGATGCCATGGCCGCCCGGCTCAATGGCGCCAAGCGCACTGAGGCACAGATCATCAGCCTGCAGGATGATGCCGGCCTGACCCTCGCGCTCGCGGAGGGCGCCGCGCTGGGCACCTATGCCTTCCGCAAGTACAAGACCGAGGCCCAAGGGGCGCCTACGCTGGAGAAGCTCACCGTGGTGGCCAAGGAGGTCACGGCCGCTGAAGTGGAGGAGCTTGCCGGCCTCTGCGATGCCGTCTTCACCGCCCGCGACCTGGTGAACGAGCCGGTGAGCTTCCTGAACGCCAAGCAGCTGGCCGCCGAGCTCCGCAACCTCAGCCGGAACAGCGGCTTCAAGGTGCAGGTGCTGGGCCGGGAACAGATCGAGGCCATGGGCATGGGCGGCCTCATCGCTGTGAACAAGGGCAGCGTGGACGAGCCCACGTTCAGCATCCTCGAATGGAAGCCGAAGGCGCCCGTGAACAAGAAGCCGGTGCTGCTCGTGGGCAAGGGCGTGGTGTACGATACCGGCGGACTCAGCCTGAAGCCCACCCCGAACAGCATGGACCAGATGAAATGCGACATGGCTGGCGCCGCTGCGGTGGCCTGCGCCATTGCCGCTGCGGCCAGGCAGGAGCTGCCGGTGCATGTGGTCGGGCTCATCCCTGCAACCGACAACCGCCCCGGCGGCAACGCCTATGCGCCCGGCGATGTCATCCGAATGCACAACGGCCTCACCGTTGAGGTGATGAATACCGATGCCGAGGGACGGCTGATCCTGGCCGATGCACTCAGCTACGGCGAGCGCTACCAGCCCGAGCTCGTGATGACCCTTGCCACCCTGACCGGCGCCGCCATGCGCGCCATCGGTACCTATGGCAGCGCGGTGATGGGCACCGCCCCCGACACGGCCTTCCACCGGCTCGAGGCCGCCGCCGATGCGGTCTATGAACGCGTGGCGCGCCTGCCCTTCTGGGAAGAGTACGGCGAGGAGATCAAGAGCGATGTGGCGGACATCAAGAACCTGGGCAGCGACCTGGCCGGCGCCCAGACGGCGGGCAAATTCCTGGCCCGATTCACCACCCACCCCTACATCCACATCGACATCGCGGGGCCGGCCTTCCTCACCCGGAAGGATGGCTACCGCACCAAGGGCGGCACGGGGGTCGGCGTCCGCCTGCTCTATGAATTCCTGAAGCAACGCGCCAACGCATGACCGAACAGAGCCATCCCGTCCGCGTGGGCATTTCCTGCGGCGACCTCCAAGGCATCGGCCTCGAGGTTGTGCTGAAATGCTTCGAGGATGCACGCATGCTGGCGGACCTCACGCCCATCCTGTACTGTTCGGCCAAGGCGGTGAGCCATCACCGCAAGCTGCTCCAACTGGAGGAGGTGCAGTTCAACCGCGTGAACGATGCCCGCGAGGCCGTGCCGAGGAAATTCAATCTGGTGAACCTGTGGGATGAGGACCTTCCACTGGAGGTGGGGAAGCCCTCCGGGCAACTGGCGAGCTATGCCATCAAGAGCCTGGAAGCCGCTGCACAGGACCTGGCGAGCGGTAAGGTGGATGTGCTGGTGACGGCGCCCATTGACAAGCACAGCATGCAGCAGGCCGGATTCGCCTTCCCGGGGCATACCGAGTTCCTCCAGCATATGGCTGGCGCCGATAGCGAGGTGCTGATGCTGCTGGTGGGGGATGGCCTGAGGGTGGGTACGGTCACGGGCCACATCCCCCTGAAGGACGTGGCAGCGGCCATCACCACCGACCGGATCCTGACCAAGGCCCGATTGCTGCACCAAAGCCTCCTGCGCGACTTCGGCGTCCTGGAGCCGCGTATCGCCATCCTGGGCCTCAATCCGCACGCCGGCGATGGCGGGGCGCTCGGCAGCGAGGACCGGGAGCGGATTGCGCCCGCCGTTCGCAGGCTCAGCGAGGAGGGCATCCGGGCCATGGGGCCCTACGCCGCCGATGGCTTCTTCGGCAACGGTAGCTACAAGCATTTCGACGGGGTGCTGGCGATGTACCACGATCAAGGCCTGGCCCCCTTCAAGGCCCTCAGCTTTGGCCATGGCGTCAATTTCACCGCAGGCCTGCCGATCGTGCGCACCAGCCCCGATCATGGCACCGGGCTGGATATCGCAGGCCAAGGCTTGGCTGACGAGGGTTCCTTCCGAGCGGCGGTCTGGCTGGCGGCGGACATCCGGCAGCGCCGGGAGTGGCATAAGTCCATCACTGCCAATCCTTTACAGCCACAGAAGCGGGAAAAGGAGCGGAAGGAAGGCTGACCGCGCCGGCCCGGTCCAGCCCCCGCTTGCCGCTCGCAGGCCGGTGATTGGCGAGCGGTCTTGCCCCCTATTCGTTGGCCCACCGGCTTCCCCCAGGCCTGCGCATGGCCGCAACCGCTACATTTGCCGACCACTTTTCGCAGGGATTCCCTGCCATGGAGCCGCTTCCAGAGCATACCATCCCCTTCACCGGCCTGAAGGACGGCACGCACGAATTCGAGTTCGAGCTGGGACCTTCGTTCTTCGAATCGGCCCATGAGGAGGAGTTCGAAGGCGGGCAGGTGAAGGCCGTGGTGCGGCTGGACAAGACGCCCACCCTGCTGGTGGCGAACATGCACTTGGAAGGCACCGTGGCGGTTCGCTGCGACCATTGCAACGCGCCGATGAACCAGCCGATATCCGGCGACCAGCGGCAGATCTTCCAGCTCCACGGCGAAGAGCAGCCCGACGATGACGAATTGGTGGTGCTGGATGCGCGCGCGCACAGCATCAACCTGACGCACTATTTCTTCGAGTGCCTGCGCCTGTCGCTGCCGGCCCGGCACGTTCACCCTGCCGGGCAATGCGACCCTGAGGTGGATGCCGTGCTGGGCAAGCTGGCGCTGGAACAAGAACCCGTACCCGATCCCCGCTGGGACGCCCTCCAAAAACTGAAACCGAAGCGGCCCTGAGCCGCAATCCCCCGCAGCCATGCCAAATCCGAAACGACGCTTCAGCAAGACCCGCACCGCCAGCCGCCGCAGCACCAAGAAGGCCGCTGCCCCCACGCTGAGCGTGGACAGCACGACCGGCGCCACCCACCTGCGCCACCGGGCCCACATGGAGGGCGACAAGCTCTTCTACAAGGGTCGCGTGGTGGTGGACAAGTCGGCCACGGAGTAAGGCCATAGCCCACCGCCCCAGCCTCGATGAGGATCGGAGTGGACATCATGGGCAGCGACCACGGACCGGTCGTGCCCATCCGCGGCGCAGCCATGGCGGCGAAGGAGCTGCCGGGCGACGTCCGATTGGCGCTCATCGGCAACGCGGAAGCCATCATTCAGGGCCTGCGCGCAGAAGGTGCGGATCCAGGCGGCTTCGACATTGTGGCCAGCCAGGATGACATCACCTTCCAGGACCATCCCACCAAGGCGCTGCAGGCCAAGCCCCGCAGCAGCATCTCCCTCGGCTTCCACCTGCTGAAGGAGGGCAAGCTGGATGCCTTCGCCAGCACCGGGAACACCGGCGCCATGCTGGTGGGCAGCGTATTCAGCGTGAAGCCGATCCCGGGCGTCATCCGCCCCTGCATACCCAGCGTGGTGCCCAAGGAGAACGGGAGCTACGGCATCCTGGTTGATGTGGGCGCGAACGCGGATTGCAAATCGGACGTGCTGGCGCAGTTCGGGCTATTGGGGGCCATGCTCGCGAAGCATGTCTACCACATCGCGGACCCGAAGGTCGGCCTGCTCAACATCGGCGAAGAGGAGAAGAAGGGCGACCTCCTGCGCCAGGCCACCTTTGAGCTGATGCGCGACCAGAAGCAGTTCCGCTTCATCGGCAACGTCGAGGGACGCGACCTCTTCAACGACAAGGCCGATGTGTACGTGACCGACGGCTTCACCGGCAACGTGGTGCTCAAGGCCGTGGAGGCCTTCCATGACCTGCTGGAGCAACGCGGGGTGCATGAGCCCTTCTTCGATCGGTTCAACTACGAGAACTACGGCGGCCTGCCGGTGCTGGGGGTGAACGGGAACGTGATCATCGGCCACGGCATCAGCAACGACCTCACCATCAAGAACATGATCCTCTTCACCCGCGAAGTGGTGGAGAGCCGCCTGAACGACCGCATCCGCGAAGCACTCACGTGAGCATGAAGGTCACCGCCGCCATCACCGCCGTAAACGGCTACCTGCCCGAGTTCCGCCTCACCAACCAGGTGCTGGAGACCATGGTAGACACCAACGATGCGTGGATCACCGAGCGCACGGGCATCAAGGAGCGGCGCATCCTCACCGGAAAGGACCAGGGTTTGAGCACAATGGCCATCGCGGCGGTGAACGGCCTGCTGGAGAAGCGCGGCATCGGTCCTGAGGAGATCGACCTGATGATCGTCGCGAGCGTGACGCCCGACCGTGTATTCCCGGCTACGGCGAACATCATCTGCGATGCCATCGGCGCAAGGAACGCCTGGGGCTTCGACCTTGGCGCCGCGTGCAGCGGATTCCTCTACGCGCTCACCACCGGAGCCCAATTCGTGGAGTCCGGCAAGCACAAGAAGGTAGTGGTGGTGGGCGGCGACAAGATGAGCAGCATCATCGACTACGAGGACCGCGCCACCTGCATCATCTTCGGCGATGGCTGCGGCGCCGTGCTGCTGGAGCCGAACGAGGAAGGCCTCGGCATCCGCGACAGCATCCTGCGCAGCGATGGCAGCGGCTGCCAGTACCTGCACCAGAAGGCCGGCGGCAGCTGGCGCCCCACCACCGAACGCACCGTGGAGCGGAAGGAGCACTACGTGTACCAGGAGGGGAAGGCCGTCTTCAAGTTCGCCGTGACGAACATGGCCGACGTGAGCGCCGAGATCATGGAGAAGAACGGCCTCACCGCCGATGATGTGGCCTGGCTGGTGCCGCACCAGGCCAACAAGCGGATCATCGATGCCACCGCCCACCGCATGGGGCTGGACGACAGCAAGGTGATGGTGAACATCGAGAAGTACGGCAACACCACCAGCGGCACCATCCCGCTCTGCCTGTGGGAATGGGAGCCACGGTTGAAGAAGGGCGACAATGTCATCCTCAGCGCCTTCGGCGGCGGATTCACCTGGGGGGCGGTGTGGGTGAAATGGGCCTATGACGGCTCATACCGGCAAAGGGTGTGACGCGCCGGCCGCTGACCATTGGCTCTGACCATCGATCCTCACACCCCCGCAAGCACCTCTCCCTCCCGCAACTACCTTGGCCGTCCCTTGAACCGGCCGCAATGCCAGAACCGATGAACCTTACCCAGATCCAGGAACTGATCAAGTTCGTCGCCAAGAGCGGCGTGAGTGAAGTGGAGATCGAGCAGAAGGACTTCAAGATCACCATCAAGACCCCGGCCGGCAAGAAGGAAGCCCCGGTGCAGGTGATCGCGCAACCCCTGCCCGCGGCACAGCCCGTGGCCTTGCCTGCGGCCCCGGCCCCTGCGGCCGCCCCGGCTCCCGCACCCGCCGCTCCCGCTCCCGCGGCCGACAGCAAGTACATCACCATCAAGGCACCGATGATCGGCACCTTCTACCGTGCGGCGGGCCCCGGCAAGCCGGTGTTCGTGAACGTGGGCGATGAGGTGAAGCCCGGCAAGACGATCTGCATCATCGAGGCCATGAAGCTCTTCAACGAGATCGAGAGCGAGGTTAGCGGCAAGATCGTGAAGGTGCTGGTGGACGACGCCAAGCCGGTGGAGTACGACCAGCCGTTGTTCCTGGTCGATCCCTCGTAGTGCCATTCACCACAGAGGCACAGAGAGCACAGAGGAATGCTTGACAGGCACGCAAGCGACTTCCTCGGCTCGAACGGCCTGGTGGTAGAGCTCATCTTCTTCTCTGTGTCCTCCGTGCCTCTGTGGTGAACCAGATCAGGAGCCTCTCATGTTCAAGAAGATCCTCATAGCCAACCGCGGCGAGATCGCCCTGCGCGTGATCCGCACCTGCCGCGAGATGGGCATCAAGACCGTGGCCGTGTACAGCACCGCCGATAAGGAGAGCCTGCATGTGCGCTTCGCAGACGAAGCCGTGTGCATCGGTCCGCCGGTGAGCAAGGAGAGCTACCTCAACATGCCGCGCATCATCGCGGCCGCCGAGATCACCAACGCCGATGCCATCCACCCCGGCTATGGCTTCCTCAGCGAGAACGCCAAGTTCAGCAAGCTCTGCCAGCAGCACGGCATCAAATTCATCGGCGCCACGCCCGAGCAGATCGAGGCCATGGGCGACAAAGCCACCGCGAAGGCCACCATGATCAAGGCCGGCGTTCCCGTTGTGCCCGGCACCGAGGGCCTCATCTCCGATGTGTCCGTGGCCAAGAAGGAGGCCAAGCGCATCGGCTACCCTGTGATCCTGAAGGCCACAGCAGGCGGCGGTGGCAAGGGCATGCGCCTGGTGTGGAAGGAGGAGGAGTTCGAGGAGGCCTTCGAGAAGGCGAGCCAGGAGGCCGGGGCGGCCTTCGGCAACCCCGGCATGTACATGGAGAAGTACATCCTGGAGCCGCGCCACATCGAGATCCAGATCGCCGGCGACCAGTATGGTACCTTCTGCCACATGAGCGAGCGCGACTGCAGCATCCAGCGCCGCCACCAGAAGCTCGTGGAAGAGACGCCCAGCCCCTTCATGACCAAGGAGCTGCGCAAGAAGATGGGTGCTGCCGCCATCAAGGCCGCTGCCAGCGTGAGCTACGAGGGCGTGGGTACTGTGGAGTTCCTGGTGGACAAGGACCGGAACTTCTACTTCATGGAGATGAACACCCGGATCCAGGTGGAGCACACGATCACCGAGGAGGTGATCGACTACGACCTGATCCGCGAACAGATCAAGATCGCGGCGGGCATCCCCATCAGCGGCCTCAATTACGAGCCTACGCGCCACAGCATCCAGTGCCGCATCAACGCGGAGGACCCCTTCAACAACTTCCGCCCTACGCCCGGCAAGATCACCAGCTACCACAGCCCCGGAGGCCATGGCGTGCGGGTGGACACGCACGTGTACGCCGGCTACACCATTCCGCCGAACTACGACAGTATGATCGGCAAGCTGATCGTGAGCGCGCAGACGCGCGAGGAGGCGCTGACCAAGATGGAGCGCGCGCTGAGCGAGTACGTGATCGAGGGGGTGCACACCACCATCCCCTTCCACCTGCAGCTGATGCAGAACGAGAAGTTCCGCGAAGGCGTATTCACCACGAAGTTCCTTGAGGACTTCGAGATCAAGAAGCCGGGCTAGGCACGCCGGGGCCGCCGTTGCGCCTCATTTGGCCAGGTACCTCCCCACAGGCCGCAACAGCACTACCTGCACCTCCTGTTCCTCGAAACGGGAGAAGCTCGCTTCCACCTGCTTGTCCGGCCAGATGATCTGCACCCGGCCCTTGGCCACGTCGTAGGCCGCAGTGTACAGCGTGCCGAAGCCGCGCAGGTATTGCTGGCTGTAGAGGGGGGGCTTGAGGAACTGCTTGATGAGCGCCGCGCGGGTGAGCTTCGGCTGTGCGATGCTGTGCTCCAGGTGGTGCTTGCGCTCTATGGTGTGCGTGAAGGCAGCGTACTCATCCCACTCCACCTGGTGCTGGTGGTTGCAAGCCACGGCCTGGTAGATCACCTGGGCCGGACGGTCGTGGTTCATGTACACGGTGGCGTACTTGCCGCTCTTGTCCACCACGGTGACGTTGTAGCCCATGTGCACCGGGATGCGTGAAAGCACCGCGCACGCCTCATCGGTGGTGCTGCAGGTCTCGAGCACGTACCGGATCACCAGCGGAATGCCGAAGCCGGATCCCCACACCTTCCGGCCACCGAAGGCGAGCGACACGGCCAGGCCGTCGATGTTCATGCCGTCGAGCAGGCCCCACGCGCTGTCTTGTATGCCGATCACGGGCTTGCAGTACTCGGTGTAGCGCAGGCGACCATCGAAGTACCGCGGGTCGAAGTCGTAGTTGCGGATGAGCGTGGGCGCTCCCTTGGTCCACGCCACCTGGGAGCAGCCGGCCATGTAAGGCGGCGGGTTCCACATGCTCAGGAAGCGCGCGGCAACATCGTCGTTGTTCGCCAGGCGGCAGAGGCTGTTGTACACCGGGATCAGCTCCGGCATGCGCAACTCCAGCATGCTCCGGCAGGTCGACTGGTCAGGACGCTTCTCCAAGCCTTCGCTCTCGTACCAGATCCTGAACAGGGGCCAGGCGTGGTCGAAGAACTTCTGCCAGCGGTCGCTGGGCCAGGGTTCACGGACGAGTTTCAGGTGGACGTACATCACTCACTTCGTTCGGGCGAATGGTCACTGGTGAATGGCGACTGGCGGACTCAGCGCCGGCACCAATGACCATTCACTATTCACCAAGCACTCTCATTACATCATCTTGAACCCCCCGATCTCCAGAAG
The DNA here is from genome assembly GCA_002342985.1 of Flavobacteriales bacterium UBA2426. Classification (GTDB taxonomy): domain Bacteria; phylum Bacteroidota; class Bacteroidia; order Flavobacteriales_F; family PHOS-HE28; genus PHOS-HE28. The sequence continues at coordinate 2,855 of DDRC01000116.1, read as the reverse complement.
GTGCTCGTGACCATTGGCGGCCGTAGCTCCCGGCGCCATGCTCTTGAACTGCCCGCGCATCGCCGCCAGCCACTTCTTGGCGCGCTCGGTGAGCTGGAAATCGTCGGTCATCATGCGGCCGCGCATCACCAGGATGCCCATGTCGGCGCCTTCGTAGAACCAATCGCCGGGACGCGTGATGCGGAGGAAGAAGGCTTCGTTGTCCTTCTCCACGTAACGGCGGTGCGTGTCCATGCGCCAGAAGTAGATACTGCCATCGTCGCGCATACGCCAGATGCCGCTGCGGGGCGCATCGGTCACGCGCTGCACATCGTCGGCGGTATACTTGATCACCATCTGGCCCCAGCTGTCGATGTTGGCGGGGTCGGACCAGCGGCGGTTCAGCGCGTTCACGCTCAGTTCGTAGGGCACGTCCATCCATTCCAGCGTGTGGAAAAGGTGGAGCGGCGCGTCGGCCAGGGCGAAGGCGGCGTGGTTGGTGATCGAGCTCGCGCCGGTCACGCGCGGGTTCAGCTCGCCGAGGTAGATCTCGTCGTTGTCGGTGTCGATGAGGAAGTCGAGCTCGAAGTAGCCCTTGTAGCCCTCCTTCAGCAGCTGGTCGCCGAACTTCTTCGCGTAACGCCGGGCCTTGGCGCGGATCTCCGGCGTGAAGGTGTCGGCGAAGATCTCGTTGCCGCACCAGCCGCCCTTGTACGGCGTGAGCTCCTTGAAGCCCACAAGCTCCGTCATCAGCGGCGCCACGATGGTCCCGTGCCGGGTCACGCACGCTTCCATGGCCGCGCCCCGGCAGTTGATGCGCTTCATGATCTTGCACTCCTTCTCGGCCTCGATCTCCTTGGCGTACTTGCCGTATTCCGCCTCGTTCTTGATGAAGAAGGTGGTGTGGCCACTGTCGCCGTAGGGGGTCTGCACCACCAGGTCATTGCCGAGCCTCCCCTTCGCCGCCACCTGCAACAGGTGCGCGTAGTTCTTCACCGGGCTCAGCGCGTAGGGCACGCAGGGCACGCCCGCCTTCTCGGCGACGCGGTTGGTGTTCACCTTGTTGTCCAGCCAGCTGCGCAGCTTGGCCGGCGGGAAGATCACCTGCAGCCCGGCTTTCTTCGCCAGCGCCTCAGTCCGCTCATCGAACATCAGGAATAGCGCCTTCCCGGCCGTCTTGCTGCTCATCCTGCGGCTCTCGATGTAATCGCGCACCTCGCTGTGGGTGAGCAGGTAGTTGTTGATGTCCTCGATGCTCTGGAACTCCTCGTGCGGCTCCTCGGTGCGCGGGCTCATCAGGTTGGGGTGCAGCCCGTCGAAGCAGTCGATGTAGGTGATGAACTTGAAGCCCTTGATCCACTCGTCCGCACCCAGCAGGTTGAAGTTGGTGGCGCTGATGAAGTAGAGCGGCACTTCGTTGCGGTGGAAGAAGCGGCGGATGTCGCTGATGCCCTTCAAGAGGTTCGCTGGCTTCGGCCTTTTGGAACCCTGAGCTTGTCGAAGGGTGACCGACGCCTTCTTCTTCGGAGCGGTCTTCTTCGCCGGTCGGCTCGTTCCGGTCTTCGCAGCCTTGCGTGCCGTGCGCGTGGCGGTGGACTTTTTCGTGGTCTTGGTGCGGGCCGCGGTCTTCTTGGTTCCCGCCTTGGTATTCTTGCTCATGGCTTACTTCTTCTTGCGTCCAGTTGTCTTGAAGCTTGACACTTGAGACCTGGAACTTGTCACTTGCTTCATCCCTCCCATGGCTGTCGTGGTCCGTTGCCTTCCCAGCGCCGCATCGGTGAACACGCGCAGGCCCAACTCCGGGCGGTAGCCGTGGATCTCCTTCACATCGATGGCGATGAGGAAGTCGATGATCTCCTTGTTGATCACCTGGCCCGGCACCAGTACCGGGAAGCCGGGCGGGTAGGGGATCACGAAGCTCGCCGAGACCAGTTCCCGGCCGTCCTTCATTGCTTCCAGGCATCCCTCGAGCTTCACATGCTCGCACCGCTCTTCCTTGTAGGAAAGGAAATAGGCAGCGCGCAGGTCGCCGCCCGGCACGCCGGGCTGGCCCTGGAAGCTGCGGTGGAAGCTGCTGAAATCGGGCAGCGGAGGCGCCTCCTCGGTGAGCGCCCGGATCCGGGCCAGGTGGGCGCGCTTGTCGTCGTGCTCGAAGCCGGCGTTGCGCGCCTCCAGCTCGTCGGCGATCTGCAGCAGCACCTTGGTGAGGTAGGCGAGCGAGCCGCGCGTGGTGCCGATGTTGGTCATGAAGAGCA
>DDRC01000116.1:0-485 GCA_002342985.1 Flavobacteriales bacterium UBA2426 | reverse complement strand
GTTGGTCATGAAGAGCACCGAGTTGCGCGAGGTCTTGTTCACCTGGATCTGGTGCTTGTCCATCAGGAACTTGTTCTTGAAGGTGTCACCGTCGATGCCGGTCTTGCCCGTGAAGAGGTTGATCTTGGTGGGGTCCACCGCGAATTCATCCTCGGCCCAGGCCTTCTCGATCTCGTTCCACCCCTGATCCCGCCGGTAGTAGCTGTCCAGCCCGCTCTGCCGGAACCTGGCGGGGATGAGCTCCCCGATGGTGATGATGTCGAACCAGCGCCGCAGCCGGGGGTGCTCCCGAATAGTGCGCCGCAGCAGGAGGCCCAGCTCAATGGCCTTTTCCACCAGTTCGTAACCCTCGAACTCCACCTGCCGCCGGCCCACATCCATGCTGGCGAGGATCTGGTAGTTGGCACTGGTGCTGGTATGCGTCATGTACGCTTCGTGGAAGGAGGCCTCGCTCTTCTTCACGAAGTCCTCGTCCCAGATGTGGA
>DDRC01000131.1 GCA_002342985.1 Flavobacteriales bacterium UBA2426 | reverse complement strand
TGAGCATCGATCGGCTGACCATCGGGCATCGGGGCCATGCCTTGCTCTCCGATGCGACCTGCGCCCTCGAGGCCGGCCAGATGGCCGCGCTCATCGGGTTGAACGGGTCGGGGAAATCCACCCTGCTGCGGGCGCTGGCCGGGCTGCATCCGCTCATGCAGGGCCGGGTGCTGCTGGAGGGCAAGGACCTGGGGGGCCATGCGCGCCGCGACCGGGCGCAGCGGCTCAGCTTCGTCCTCTCGGGCAGGCCGCGCATCGGCCTAATGGATGTCCGTGCGTTGGTGGCCATGGGCCGCCAACCGTGGACCGGTGCCTTCGGTGGATTGGGCGCATCGGATCAGCGGCAGGTGGAGGAAGCGCTGGAACGGACGGGCTTAAAGCCGCTCGCCGACCGCCAGTTCGACTCCCTCAGCGATGGCGAGGCCCAGAAGGCGATGATCGCCCTTGCCATCGCGCAGGACACGCCGGTGATCCTCCTCGATGAGCCCACCGCCCACCTCGATGTGCTCAATCGGGTGGAGGTGCTACGCCTGCTGCGCGGTATCGCAAGGGACCAGCAACGGTGCGTGCTGCTATCCACGCACGACCTCTCCACGGCCCTTGACCTCTGCGACCGGGTGCTCCTGCTGCATCAAGGCGCATTGTGGTGCGGCAGCCCGCATGAGGCGCGCTCCAGCGGCCGCTTGGCCGCCGCATTCCAGCAGGAGGGCCTGCTCTTCGATCCCGTGGCGGGAATCCTTCGCCCCATGGAATGACGAAGCCACCATCGCCGGGCGAAGGGGCTTCGAACCACGGAGGGCTATTTCCTCAGCGCATCCCGGATCTCCATGAGGAGCTTCTCCTCGTTGGTGGGGCCGGGGGGGGGCGGAGCAGGCTCGGCCTTCTTCATTCGATTGATGGCCTTGATGACCATGAACATGACGAAGGCGATGACCAGGAATTCGATCGTCATGGTGATGAAGGTGCCCCACTTCACGGCCACCTCGGTCACGGCGGGTTGGATCACGGCACCCGATGCATCCTTCACCTCGGCTGCTGCTTTGGTGAGCACGAGCTTCTTGTCGTTGAAGTCCACCCCGCCGGTGAGCTGTCCGACGAGCGGCATCACCATCCCGTCGATGAAAGCACTGGTCACCTTACCGAAAGCGGCGCCCATGACGAAGGCAACCGCCATGTCGACGAGGTTGCCCTTCATGGCGAACTCCTTGAACTCCTTCATCATGCCCATGGTGCGGGGTGTTTGGTTTCGACGAATATAGAAGCCTCTTCCGGAACGGGGGTCAGGGCGCCGGCTTGAAACGGTAGCTCAGCGTGCGGGGCGAACCGTCCTTTCCGGGACCGGACACTGTGGCGTACCAAGTGCCATCGTGCTGCAGCGCGTAGGCGATGCGCCGGGGGAAATCGTGCATCGGGTTCTCGAATACCATGCTGTCACCCGCGCACTCCGTCAGGGAGAAGGCTACCGGTGCACCGGCATCCTGCGATGGCACGCGTACGTTGTAGGCGATGGCCCCCATGCGGTCTGATGCGACCCACAGGTGCTCGATGAACACCGTGTCCTTGTCGGCCATCACGAAGCCGATGCCGGAGTAGGTTCCGTTGCCCGTCGGCTTCCAGCGCTCATGAATGACAGCGCCGGGCTCGCTCTCGGCGTCGATCCAATCGCCCATCAGCTTGGGCATGAGTTCGCCGAATCGGTTCACCCGGCGATCCGCCGGTGCGGGGCCGGTCGCGGCATCCGTGTCCGGTGAGGCCGTAGGCGCCCCGCAGCTCAGGATCAGGCCTGCGGCGCCGAGGAGGAGGGCGTGCTTCATCCTGCGAAGCTAGGTCCCTGAAGCACAGCGATGGCCTCGCGGACCGCCACGGGAACTGCGGTCTTCGCTGCCGCGCGGTAGTCGTACATGACCTGCACGCTGGTGCCGGTGGCCACCACCGCGCCTTGCTCGTCGGTGATCTCGTACGTCATGGTGAAGCTCGTGCGCCCGATGGCGGTGCAGCCGGTCCTTACGGTGAGCCGCTGTGGCCATTGCACAGGGCGCCTGAAGTCGCAGGTGGTACTGGCCAGGATGACGCCGACGCCGTGCTCGTCATGCGACCGGAGCACGCCGATGCGCTGGAGGTAGTGCATGCGTGCGCTCTCGAAGTAGCGGAAGTACACCGTATTGTTCACATGGCCGAAGGCATCCTGCTCGCCCCAGGCCACGTCCACCGGCAAGCTGACGGCATAGGGGGAGGGGGTGCTCACCGCAGCTCCTTCAGCAATTCGCGGTGCTGGCCCTTGAGGCGCTCCACATCGCGGCCCAGCTTATCGATCTTCTTCTGCATCTCGCGCTTCATCTCCTCGCCGCTGGCGCTCTTGAAGTTGAACATGCCCATGTTCCTCTCCATCTGGCGCATCTCGCCCTCGAGCTCCTCGATCTTCCGCTTGATGAAGCGGCTCTCCCGTTCGATGCCATGCTTCCCGTCGGGACCGCTCTTCAGCTCCTCCAGGTGGTCCTGGAAGCGCATGCGCTGGCGCTCATCGGCCTCCACCTTCAGCTGGCCGTAATGCTTGTCGAGCGCCGCACGGTACCGCTCGTTGAGCGCATCGAAGACCTTGGGGGATACGCGCCCGGTGCTCATCCAGCGTGCGCTGAAGGCCCTTAGGGCCTCCATGTCCTTGCTGCGCTCCCCGGTGTGCTGATAGGCCTCGACCTCGGCGATCAGCGCTTCCTTGGCCTGCACGTTCACGGCCTGCTCGGCATCCTGCTTCTCGAAGACCGCCTTCCGGTTCTGGAAGAAGGCGTCGCAGGCCTCGCGGAAGCGGGTCCATAGCTTGTTCTCGTCTCGCGGACCGGCGCTGCCGGCTTCCTTCCACTGCTGCTGAAGCGCCTTGAGCCGGTCGGCGGTCTTCCTCCATTCGGTGCTGTCCTTGAGCGCGATGGCCTCGTTGAGCAGGGCGTTCTTCCTGTCGCGGGCGGCCTTGTACTGGTCCTTGAGCTGGTCGAACCAGTCCCGCTTGGCCTGGAAGAAGGCGTTGCACTGGTCGCGGAACTCCTTCCACACGCGCTCGTTCTCCTTCTTGGTGGCGAATCCGATGGACTTCCAGGCGTTCTGCAGCTCGATCACCTGGTCGGTGAGTTCCTTCCACTCCTTGGCGCTCTGCGCCTTCAGTTCGCCGGTGAGCGCCGCCACCTTCTCTACCAGGGCCTGCTTGGCCAGCAGGTTCGCCTCATGCTCGGCGCGGCGGGCGCGGTAATGCTCGTTGATCTTGTCGTACACCACGCGCGTGGCGTTCCAGAACCCGTCACGGATGGCTTCCCATTCCTCCTTCACCACAGGGCCGATCTGCTGCCACTTCTCCTGGTAGTCGCGGATATGATGCTCCAGCTCCTTCACGCCGTCCTTCTGGGCCAAGGACTGCACATCGGCCACCAGGGCCTGCTTGAGCGCGGTGTTCTTGCGCAGGTCGTGATCGCGCAGCTCCTTGTAGATGCGGATGTGATAGAAGAACTCGTCGAGCAGGTGGCTGTAGTCCCGCTGGAGGTCGCGGTAGGCTTGGCCGGGCACATTGCCGATGGCCTTCCATTTCTCCTGCAGGTCCTTGAACCGGTTGAACGCCGACCCGATGTTCTCCTCGCTGGCGATGAGGGCCTTGAGCTCCTCCATCACCGCCTGCTTGGCCGCCAGGTTGTCCGCTTCTTCCTTGGCCTTCTTGCGCCGCAGGTCGTTCACCCGCTGATTGAAGGCGTCCAGCAGTTGCTTGAACCGTTTGTCCTCCTCATCGAGCAGGGGCGCGGATTCGATGGCGACCGGTCCTTCCGGAGCGCTTTCACCCTCCGACGCACCGCTTTCGGGCTGCGGCTCCGACTGCTGCTGGGCGGCTACCAGGGCCTCGTAGGCCTCCTTTGTCACTTCCACCGCCTCGGCGGCGGTTTCGACATCCTCCTGTGAGGCGAGTTCCTGGAGCCGGGCGAGCAGCTCTGCTTTCGTGGCCATGCGTTGGTCGTTGAGGCCTTCGCGGCCGTCCGCCCAAATATAGAGGGATGCGCTGCGACAGCCTGTTAGGACTAGACGGCGATGCCCAGAAGGCATACATCGTCCACCTGCTCCTCGGCCCCCTTCCAGGCGAGGAAGGCCTGCTCAAGCAGTTCGGCCTGCCGCTCCCTGGGTTCCGCCAGGT
>DDRC01000136.1:32101-32436 GCA_002342985.1 Flavobacteriales bacterium UBA2426 | reverse complement strand
GCGTCGGCGGGGTTGATCAGCAGCACGTCCTCGGTGAGGATCTCGCCGTTGCCGGTGCGCCGCGTCATGGCGCCGCAGTTGTAGTGCTCCAGCTCGCGGTTGGTGGTGATGATGTAGGGGTAGTCCTTCTCGTTGGTGCGCACCTCGGGGCTCTTCTCCCACTGGTTGAAGATGAACTTGCCCAGCCCGCGCTTGAAGGTGTCGGTGTGCAGGATCTTGGTGTCGGTGCCGTCGGGCTTCACCGGCCATTGCTTGCCGTTCTCCCCGAGCTCGTCCCACTTCACCCCGGCGAAGAAGGGCACGATGCGGCTGATCTCCTCCAGCACCCAGCGCGG
>DDRC01000136.1:23655-31853 GCA_002342985.1 Flavobacteriales bacterium UBA2426 | reverse complement strand
TCCACGGCGGCGTTCACGCGCTGGATGCGGCGCTCGCCGTTGGTGAAGGTGCCGCTCTTCTCCAGGAAGCTGCTGGCGGGCAGCACCACGTGGGCGAGCTTGGCGGTCTCGGTCATGAAGAGCTCCTGCACCACGAAGAGCTCCAGCTGGCCCAGGGCCTTGCGCACGTGCAGCGTGTTGGGGTCCGTCTGCGCCATGTCTTCGCCCGCCACCCAGAAGGCCTTCAGCGTGCCCTCCAGCATGGCGTCGTACATCTGCGGGATCTTCTTGCCCGCGTGGTGGGGCAGCTCCACGCCGTAGAACTGCTCGTACATCTGGATGTTCGCGGGCTCGTCCACCGCGAAGTAGCCTGCCCCCTGGTGGGGTTGGCAACCCATGTCGGCCGCGCCCTGCACGTTGTTCTGGCCGCGCAGCGGGTTCACGCCCACGCCGCGGCGACCGATGTTGCCGGTCATCATCGCCAGGTCGGCGATCTGCATCACGGTGAAGGTGCCCTGGTAGTGCTCGGTGACGCCCAGGCCGTGGAAGCTCATGGCGGCGGGTGAGCTGGCATAGGCTTTCGCGGCTGCACGCACCAGGTTCCGGTCCACGCCGGTCTCGCGCTCCATCGCGTCGATGTCCACGGCGAGGATCTCCTTCTTGAAATCGGCCCAGCCTTCGGTGCGCTGGTCGATGAACTCCTGCTTCACCCAGCCTTCCTTCACGATGAAGTGCATCATCATGTTCAGCAGGGCCACGTTCGTGCCGGGCTTCAGCTGCAGGTGGTAGTGGGCGTAGCGGGCCAGCTCGGTGCGGCGCGGGTCGATCACGATCAGGGTCTTGCCCTTCATGATCTGCTGCTTGATCTTGGCGCCGGTCACCGGGTGCGCGTCGGTGGGGTTGGCACCGATCACCATGATGGTGTGCGTGTCCTTCAGGTCGTCGATGCTGTTGGTGGCCGCGCCGGTGCCGAAGGTCTTCTGCATGCCCAGGGCCGTGGGGCTGTGGCACACGCGCGCGCACGCGTCGATGTTGTTGGTGCCCACCTGCGCGCGGAAGAACTTCTGCATGAGGTAGTTCTCCTCGTTGGGGCAGCGCGCGCTGCTCACGCCGGCCAGCGCGTCCGGACCGTGCTGCTCGCGGATGCGGATGAAGCCGTCCACGATGAAGTCGTAGGCCTCGTCCCAGGTGGCGGGAACGAGCTCACCGTTCTTGCGGATCAGCGGGGTGCGCAGCCGCTCGGGGTGGTCGTAGAAGCGGAAGGCGTAGCGGCCCTTGAGGCAGGTGTGGCCCTGGTTGGCCTCGGCGTCGTAGGGCGCGGTGATGCCCGCGACCTTGCCATCCTTCACCTTCACTTCCAGGTTGCAGCCCACGCCGCAATAGGTACATACGGTGCGCACCACCTCATCGGCCTTGGTCTCCTTGGCGCGGAACACGTCGGTGATGGCGCTCGTGGGGCAGGCCTGCGCGCAGGCGCCGCAGCTCACGCAATCGCTGTCCTTGAAGCTTTCATTGGTGCCCTTGACGATGTGGTTGTCGAACCCGCGCCCGGCCATGGTGAGCACGAACTCGCCCTGCACCTCGTCGCACGCGCGCACGCACCGGTAGCAGCTGATGCACGCGCTGAGGTCGCTCACCATGTACGGATGGCTCGTGTCCATCGGCGTGTCCAGGTGGTTCTTCCCCTTGGGGTAGCGCACGCTGTCGATGTCGAAGCCGATCTGCTGCACCACGTTGTACAGCTCGTTCCGCCCGTGGTCCTCGGTCTTCAGCCGCTCGGTGTCGTAGTCGGTGAGCACCAGCTCCACGATGTTCTTGCGCAGCCGCTCCATGCGCGGGCTGTTCACCGTGATGTACATGCCCTTGCCCACGGGGGTGTGGCAGGAGGCCATCACGCGGGAGGGTGCCGACCCGGTGCTGGGGTCCTCCATGCTCACCTCCACGCTGCACACGCGGCAGCTGCCGAAGGGCTCCAGGTTGGGCGCGTCGCAGAGCGTGGGCACCGGGTTGGGGCCCAGGTGGCGGCGCATGAACGCGAGCATGGTCTCGCCCTTGTTGATCGGGTAGGCCACCCCGTCGATGTAGGCGACGTCGACGTCGGAAGCGACCTTATTGGAGGATGATGGGGCGCTTTGCGTGCGTGCGGCCGGAGCAATGGAGGGACCGGTCTTGGCTTGCGGGTTGAACATGGCGGGAGGCTTGACGCACGAAGATAGGATGGCCCGAGATGGCCTCCCCCAAGCTCGGCGGCCGATGCGTGCTGCCCTCTTAACGGCGGGTTGGCTCACCGCCAGCGGCAAGGCTGGGCAGTTCGCTGATGCCGCTCGCCTGAACGCGGAGGACTGGCGCCACGATGAGATCACCCTGCTCACCGCATACCATCAAGGACGCTTCGGCTTCGCGGAGACCGGGATCGGCAGGAGCATCCATGGGGTGGCGCATCACCCTTCGGCATCGGCTATCACGCTGGCGCCGAACTGCGCGCGGATCACCCTATTGGTCGGCTGGAAGGTCGGCGGGTACTTCACCGCGGGCATCGCGATGGGATTTCACGCCATCCGTTATCAGGAGAGAGCGATCGGCTGCATGGTCCTCAGGCCGGAGATCGGCATCGGTGTCCTCAAGGCGAAGCTCACCTATGCGGGCGACGTCAGCCTCTCATCGCGACGCATCGATGGCATCAGCACGCATCTGGTGAGCATCGCTTGTGCTTTGCGGCTGGCGAGGCCTTCAGGAGATGCGCGGTGCTGATGCATCAGCGCTCTCGCGAATGATCGGTGCGCGCACTCATGATCGCAATCGATCGATGCAAGGCATCGTCACCATCATCATCGATCATCATCACGAGCGCATCATCGGATCATCGCTTCAACGATTTCAACATACCATGGTGAGCAACATTATCATCACATGTAGCGTACGCATGCCTCCACGATGCTACGTTTGGCATCAAACCCATTTCACCATGGCTAAGAAAGCTGCCAAGAAAGCGACGAAGAAAGTAGCCAAGAAGGCCACCAAGAAGGCCGCGAAGAAGGCCGTCAAGAAGGCCACGAAGAAGGCTGCGAAGAAGAAGTAGTGTCGGTTCACCGACGCACGAAGGGGTCCGGTTCACCGGGCCCCTTTGCTTTTCCAGGCCTCTCGGTCCTCAAGGCCTCACGCGCAGCGATCCGCTTCCGGTGATGCGCTTGCTGAGCGAGGCAGGCTTGCGCGCGAGCGCGATGCCGCCGCTCCCGGAGATCGAGGCATCGACGCGGCCGCTTGCATCCGCTCCGATCGATCCGCTGCCGCTGACCGATAGCGCGGCATCGCGGCAAGCGAGCCGCGCAGCATCGATGTCGCCGCTTCCGGCGATGCCGCACTTCAGGGTGCTGCAGCGGCCCGCCAGCCTGATGTCGCCCGATCCGGAGACCTCGGCCTCCACAGCATCGCAGTCCAGTTGCAAAGTCATGTCTCCGCTTCCGGAGACCGACAGCCGCACGGCACCAGCGGTGAAGGCCACCTCACCCGTCACCTCACCGCTGCCCTCAATGCTCACCATATCGATCGAAGGCGCCTGGATGTGCACGACGAAGGGCTTCTGCGTGCTGTAGTCGCTGCGCGTGGCGATCATCCAGATGCCGTCCTTCACCTCCGTGGTGACGAGGTCGGCGATGTTCGCCTGCGCCTCCACCGTCACGCTCGTCGTCTTCCCGGGGGTGAGCCGCACATCCATGGATCCGCGCAGGGCGATGCCATGGAATGGCGGCACCGTGAGGTTCCTGCGGACGACCTCTCCGGTGCCCTTGACATGGGTGTAGCGGATGGTGGTCGCTGAGACGGCGATGAGGGCGGCGATGGCGATCAGGAAGGTGCGCATGGCGGATGGATCGGTTGAAGCGAAGCTATCTGCGCACGTGGAGGGGCGTATCCCCGATACACGAACGGCGGCAGGGCTTGATGCCTGCCGCCGTTCGAAGGATGGCCTGAAGGGCTATTCGATGATCACGCGCGCGTGCAGCACCGCATCGCCGATGATCACCCGGCACACATAGGCGCCGGCGGGCCACCGCGCGGCATCCCATCCGATGCGCGTGGGCACACCGGCCTCGGTGCGGCCCTGCGCGATGCTGCCCATCCACGCTCCGCTGAGGGCATAGAGGTCGACGGTGTATCCCTCCTCCCACTCCACGGTCGGGATCAGCACCGTGGTCTCGCCGCGGGAGGGATTGGGGAACAGCGTGATGCCGAGGTCGAAGCCTCCGCCGACCCCGGCATTCGTGCCGGTGGGTTCGAACGCCATGCCCGTGCCGCCCGGGCAGGTGAGGTAGCCGTTGCCCTGACCGGCCACGCTGTAGCCGTTGTTGATGTTCGCCAACGCCGATGCGATGGTGATCAAGGGGTACTGGGCCACGCATCCGCCGATGGCCTGGTCAGCATGGTTGATGAGCTGCTGCACGGTCCAGCCGCCGAAGGTGCCGGCGGAGATCACCATGTTCTTGAGCTGGGTGCCTGAAGGGCCGAAGGCCGGATCGATCTCGTCCATGCGCACGGTGATCTTCAGCGCAGCAAGGTGTCCGAGCAGCGTATTGGAGATGGACGTTCCCGGATCGATGGTGGTGCCGACGGGCAGCAGCGCGGCCGTGCCGGTGGTGGGCAGCGTGGTGATGACGGCATTGGCCGTGGTGAATCGGAGCAGCCGGCTCCCGCAGCCGAGGGTGAGGTAATTCGGCGCTGGGAAGGCCGCGGCCCAGTTGCTCGTCATGTAGCCGGAGAGATTCGTGGCATTGGCCGCCGAGCCCCATACGCCTTGCGTCACCGTCCGTGGCTCGGTGCAGCCGGCACCAGCCAGGGTCATGCTCACGGAGCAGGTGGACTCGCAGCCGTTGGCACCGCGCACGGTGACCGTGTAAGTGCCCGATGACTGCACCGTAGCCGTGGCCGTGGTCTGCATCGGTGTCGTGCTCCAGGCGTAGGTATAAGGGCCCGTGCCGCTCGTGACGCTCACCGAGACCGTACCACTGGCCGGTGACGACGAGCAGGTGATCACAGGTGCCGCGATGGTGGACACCACCGTGGTGCCTGAAGTGGCGGCACAGCCCCCGTTGGTTACGGTGACGGTATAGTTGCCGGCAGTGGTGGCGGCATAGGTCGCGGCCGTTGCGCCGCTGATGTTGGCGCCGTTCCTGCGCCATTGATAGGTGTAGCCCGTGCCCGTGGCGGCGTTCAGCGTCACCGACGACCCGGTGCAGAAGGAGGCGCTGCTGCCATTGGTGATGGTGGCCGTTGGCGCGGTGCTCACCGTCACCGTGGTCGCATTCGAAGTGGCGCTGCAGCTGCCGCTGGTGACCACCACCGTGTAGCTCCCCGCGAGGTTGGCCGTGTAGGAGGCTGCGGTGGCACCGCTGATGGCCGTTCCGTTGCGCCGCCACTGGTAGGTGTAGCCCGTGCCGGTGCCGGCGTTGAGCACCACGCTGCCGCCGCTGCAGAAGCTCGTGGAGCCAGCCGCCGTGATGGTCGCGCTCACCCCGCCCGAAGCGCTCACCGCGATGCCCGACGAGGCGTTGGAGCATCCGCTGCTGGTGACCACCACGGAATAGGTGCCGCTCTGGGTGGCCGTATACGTGCTGGCGGTTGCACCGCTGATGGTCGCGCCATCGCGCCGCCACTGATAGGTGAGGCCGGTGCCGGTGTTCGCGCTGAGCGCTACGCTACCGCCGGTGCAGAAGCTGGTAGGACCTCCGGCGGTGATGGATGCCGCGGGAGCGGTGCCGATGGCGACGGTCGTCGCAGCCGAAGTGGTGGAGCAGCCGCCGCTGGAGACCACCACGGTGTAGCTGCCGGCCGTGGTCGCGGTGTAGCTGGCCGCAGTGGCGCCGCTGATGGACGTGCCGTTCCGACGCCACTGATAGGTGAGCCCCGTACCTGCATTCGCGCTCAGCACCACACTGCCGCCGCTGCAGAAGCTGGTGGCTCCGCCGGCCGTGATGGTGGCGGCCGGCGGCCCGGTCACCGAGACCTGGAGGATGGAGGAGTAGGTGTTGCAGCCGTTGCTGTACACGATCACCGAATAGAAGCCGCTGGTCGTCACCGTGTAGGTGGAGGAGTTGGCACCCGTGATCCAGGTGCCATCACGGCGCCACTGGTAGGTGAAGCCGGTACCGGTGTTGGCGCTGAGCACCACGCTGCCGCCGGTGCAGAACGTGGTGGGGCCGCCGGCGCTGATGGTGGCCGCTGGCGGGGTGGCCACCGTGACGGTGACGCCCGCGGACGTCGTGGCGCAGCCCCCGCTGCTCACGACAACGGTGTAGGTGCCGGCCGTGGCGGCGGTATAAGTGCTGGACGCGGCCCCGGTGAGGTTGGTGCCGTTCCGCCTCCATTGATAGGTGAGGCCCGAACCCGTATTCGCGCTCAGCGTGACGGTGCCGCCGGTACAGAAGGAGGTGGCCCCCCCGGCCGTGATGCTCGCCGTGGGGCCGGTGGGCAGTCCCGTGCACTGGCAGTTCGCGTTCCAGGTGTCGTTGGTGGTGCAGGCGTTGCCATCGTTGCAGGGCGTGCCGGGTACCGATGGGCCGCCGACCACTCCGTTGCAGTCGGGACCGGTGGACCCTGCGGCGATCGCCGAAACGCCCAAGGAGAGGTTGTAGTAGCTGCCAGAAGGCTCAGTGATGAGGCGCACCGCACGGACCATGTACTCCCGACCGGCGACGAACGGCACCGTGGCGCTGGTGTGCGTGGTGCCGGTGACCGGCGCGTTGGTGATGCGCGTGACGGCACCCGTGGAGGCGTCGATGCTGTAGAGGTGGTAGCCATCCACGGTTTCCGTGGAGGGCGACCAGCTGAAGGAGGCGAAGCCACCGGCATTGCTGACCGAGAGGTTCGCGGGCGGCAGCAGCATGCGCTGCCGCAGCGAGGGGTCGCCCATGAGCGCCAGGTGGGCGCGGCCGATGGACCCCTGCCAGCCGTCGGTGAGCGGGGTATAGAGCGCGCTGTTGTTCATCGTCATCAGGGTGCTGTACCCGATGTTGGCGCCCATGCCCATGTGGTGGAAGTACCAGGCCGGTATGGCCGCCCACACATTGGTGAGCGCCTGCCCGCTCGCCAAGGGGGCGCGCAGGAAGTTGTTGCGGTTGTCCCAATCACCGAAGTAGCTGCCGAAGGAGAGGTTGAAGACGCCGCCCGTGGTGACGGAGGAGGCCCAGGACTCGGTAGTGCCGCACCGCGCCGCGCCATTGTAGGTGAGCACGCCGCCCGTGGTGGCCTGCACGCCGCCCCCGCTGAAGTAGGTCCAGAGATAACTCTGGTTATGCAACAGCTGCGGGTACTCATACATATTATGGTTGGCAGCCGTGGTCTGGGCGGTGCCCACCAGCGGCGGGAAGCTTCGCCAGGCGCTTGCCGCGAGCGGGTTGCTCACCCACTGAAGGTTGTCGTACACAAGCGCACGCTGCTGGGGGGTCCATTGCTTCACCTTGTAGGCGTGCAGCTTGTTCAGGTAGGCCCGCAGGAGCTCGGTCTCGCTCTGGCTGAAGGCCGGCATGTCATGGAAATCCACGCGGCCCACCTGCAGCTCGAGCGGACTGGGGAAATTGCTCTGGTCGAATTTCCCGTCGCCTGGGATGTTGCGGTTCTCAGCGCGCTGCGGTCCGCTGTTGTTCACGCTGTTGTCCGTCCAGGTGCCGTTGAGCTCGCCGTAATAGCCATCACAGGGCCACGCGCCGCTGTGCTCGCTGTGGCCATCGGGCGCTTGGTTGCCGGAGTAGGGAACCGCCAAGTGCCCGACGATGAAGACGGCCTTCGTGTTCTGCGGATCCGCGTTGTAGTGGCCGAGGATGGTGCTCTTCACCGTGGCCACGGAAGCGGTGCGGGCCAGGTTCGTGCGCACCACCGCCCAGCCATCCATGCGCAGGTCCTTCTCCAGCGTGGCCAGCTCACTCGCCAAGGGCGAGGAGAAGGTATTGTCCACCAGCAGGATCATGCGGCCGCGGTAGTCCACCGGCGGCACCGCGATCCCCGAGCTGATATAGCCGTTGCCCGTCACCCCTCCGGCCACGCGCACCACCCGGTATTCGTAAAGGGTGCCGACCGCCACGGTGTTGTCCTGGTAGCTCAGGCTCGAGGCTGCCGGCGTGGCGATGGCCGAGCCCCAGGAGGTGGCATCGGCGGTCTTGCGGTAGATGGTGATGGACGTGGTGCTGGCCATGGCCGCCCACGACAGGGTAATCTGCGCGGGTGCCGCC
>DDRC01000136.1:3073-23579 GCA_002342985.1 Flavobacteriales bacterium UBA2426 | reverse complement strand
CATGGCCGCCCACGACAGGGTGATCTGCGCGGGTGCCGCCTGCACCGTTGCACTCAGCTGCACAGCGGCCCGCTGGGAGCTGGTCTGGGCCGTGGCGCCCGGCGATGCCGCGAGGAGCAGGATGGCTGTAAGGGATGCTTGCAGGAATACCGCTCGGAACTGCTTCATGGTCCGTCTCGCTCCGCCGGGTGGACTGGTTCAGCATCGCCCGGGATCCTTGCCCATCCCGTTGCCCGAGTCCTGCATGCGGAGCTTCATGCCGGCCTTGGCTGCCACTTGGATCTTCCATTTCCAAGTGAGCGATGCGCCGAAGCTACCACCACATGACCTCGTGTAAAGGCCACGGAACCAGCCGAGAAGCCCACTCTCCGGAGGGGTCGGCGGGCCCTATCCCCCTTTCATCCGGCCAATGCCCGGACTCGCTGCCCCATCGACCCGATTCGTCGGGACCGCCCAGAATTCTACCAAAGCGCCTTCCCACTCGGCGAATCCAACCGCCGGGGAGAGACTCATGGCGCCATCGCGCCGGCTGGGGCCCCTACTGCTTCACGAACCGCTCCTGACCCATGGCACCGCTGGCTGTGGTCACCCGCAGCAGGTATGCGCCGGGTCGCAGGTCGGTCACGGTGAGCCGCTCCGCCGCGTCCCGCACGCTGCGCGAGAGGACGACGCGCCCATCCAAGGCCACCACCTCGGCCAAGGCCGCACCCGGGGGCATAGCTACCCAAAGCTCATCGCGCACCGGATTGGGCCGTAGCAGCACCGACAGGCCCTGCTCAGCGAGCCCAACCGTGTAGTCGGTGCCGAGCACCGCGGTATTCGTGCGGATGGGCTCATTGAAATCGAAGTAGATGTCCGCCGTGTTGGCGAGCTCGGCTCCGGGCGCCAGGCCCGGGATGGGCTTCAGCCGGAAGCTGGCGTAGCCCTGGCTGCCCAGCGGGTCGGCGGCGCTGTCGGGCAGCATGATTCCCGTGAAGTCGAACCGCAGCACCCGTGCGGGCAGCAGCGCGGCGGTGAAGGGATGCGATGCGCCCAGCATCTCGAAGGAGAGCAGGTCGAACAGCGGGGAGATGGTATCGATCAGATGCACATTGATGGCCTCCGCCGTGCCGGTGTTCTGGAAACGGATGGTGAAGTCCACGTGCGCATCCGCATCGAGGAAGAACCATGCCTCGCTCAAGCGGCTGCTGGTCTGGGCCAGCTTGTCGTTCGGGTCGTAGGCGCCCACGATGGTCCGCGTGATGCCATAGGCGTCATTCGAGGGATCCGCATCGGCGGGGTCGGGCGTCACGCTCACGGTGGCATTCACCATCGTGCCGATGAGGCTCGCCGTCGGCGGTACGCTCAGTTCCACGGTGAATGCCGCCGTGGCGAAAGGCGCCAGCCCCGGCAGGGCCCAGCTCAGCTGACCCGGACCAACCACCGAGGGAGCGCCCTCAGCGGTTACCAAGGTGAGCAGCGGATCGTAGGCCAGCTCGAGCGTCATGGCATCGAATGCGAAGGGGCCGTCGTTCTGCACCGACACGTGGTAGCTCACCGGGAATCCCGGCCGATGGACGCCGGCGCTGAGGAACGCGCGTGCGTCGGGCCCCTCCAGCGGCTCCATCGGCACATCGAACGTCGCTGCGGAAGCGCCGGCATCCAGGGCGAAAGCGGCCGGCAGCGTGATGCACGACGATGCATAGCCGTCGATGGCGGCATCAAAGGCGTAGGCGCCGTAGAAAAGGGCCGTGGCATAGCTGCCATCGGCACCGGTGAGCAGCACCTGGCCGCCCGGATCGATGGTGAGCGGCCGGAACGGCAGACCGACATCGGCACCGGCCGGCATGCAGTCGCCATCAAGATCGGCGTAGACGATGCCCGAGACGGTGCCGCACGGCTCTGTGGATTCCGGGACTTCGATCGCGAAGGTGGCGGTGCACCAAGGGCTGCTTGTTCCCGGCGGGGGCGCACCGTTCGAGGAGATGCTCACATACACCAGGTAGGACCCGGCCGCCAGATTGGATGCCATGAGCATGTTGCCCGCCTGCGACCATTGCTGGATGCCGCTGGGGTTGATGAAGATCGAGTCCGCATCGGTGAATTCCACCACGAATGCCCCATTGCTGCCGCCGGGACAGCTGGCGGTCACCACCAGGTTCAGGATCTCCGGATCCATGGGACCCACCACCTCCAGTCCCGATACAGTGCCGGTGCAGCCGTTGGCATCGGAGACGGTGACCATGTACGTCTCCCCGGCGCAAAGGCTGCTGAAATAGAGTCCGTTCGGGCTGGCGCCGCCCGTCGGCCCCGGGGGATCGAACGTGACCGTGTAGGGCATGGTGGCGCCGCTCAGGGGCAGGTAATGATTAAAGGATCCGTTGCAGCCCGGCGCGCAGCTCCATGCCGCCTGGGCCGGCGCAAAAGGCGGGAAGAGGTCCGGGGTCTCGATGACCGTCGCCTCAGCGGATGCCGTTGCGCCCTGCGCATCCGTCACGGTCACCGAATACATGCCGGCGGGAAGGTCCTGCAGCACCAAGGTACCCTGACCGCTCGGCGGGGCCGGGGTCCACACGTAGGTATAGGGCGGCACGCCGCCCCATGCCGATCCCGTGATGCCGCCGGTTGCGCTGCCGCAGGTGGCATGCTGCACGTTGAGGAAGATGTTCAAGCCCCCTTGGGCATCTGCCAGCAGTGCGTGGCAGAAGAAAAGGACAGCGGGTAGGGCTCGCTTCATGGGGGGGCGTTGAACGGGTTGGCTTCAGGAAGACGGCCACCTGCGTTGCTCCGTTGCCCACCTGCCCCAACCATCCGTTGCATCATCGTGACAGGTATGCGCGCATAACATCGACCTTTGCGCGGTGAACATGCTGCATCCCCGCCTCATCGAAACCCGGACAGCCACGCTGGAACGCACGGCTGTCGGCCTGGTGGAAGTGCGATTCAAGCCGGATGTGAAGTTGGATGCGGAGGGATTGGCTGAGGTCGTGCGCGCCAAGCAGAGCCTCTGTGCTGCTGAAGCAGCAGACATCCTCATGGTCCTCCCTCCCGAGGTGGATTTCGACCTCGGCATCATGGGAGTGGATCATCATGCGCTGAACGGCGGTTGCGGCCAGGCCCGACGGCTGGCGCTTGCCGCGCAGAGCACCTTCAACGAACGCCTGGCCGGCATCTACTTCCGCTACCACCCGCGTGAGAATGCAACGGCCGTCTTCATCGACGAGGGCGATGCACGGCACTGGCTGTCGGAGGGCGTGTCCGAGGCCTCTCTGGCCTAGTCGGCCTCAGTCATTCACGAGCTTCATCAGCTCCTTGAGGTCGGGCGCGAGGATGATCTCGATGCGCCTGTTCTTCGCCTTGTCGGCCGGATCGACCGGGACGAATTCACCGCGACCCGCAGCGGTCACCCGCACCGGATCGAGCTTGCTGCTCTCCTGCATGATGCGCACCACGGTGGTGGCGCGCATGACGCTCAGGTCCCAATTGTCCTTGAGCGCTCCTCCGCCCTGCACCTTGTCGGTGTCGGTGTGCCCTTCCACCAGCACGTTCAGGTCCTTCTCCCCTTCAATGGCCTTGGCCAGCTTCACGATGAGGTCGCGGCCCTTGGCGTCGATGGCGTAGCTCCCGCTGGGGAAGAGCAGCTTGTTCTCCATGCTCACGTACACCCGGCCGTTCCGCTGCTCCACGGTGAGGCCCTTGCCCTCGAAGCCGGTGAGCGCGGTGCTCACGCGCTCCTTCAGCGCCTTCATCGCCGCATCCTTCGAGGCCAGTTCGGCCTGCAGCGCGGCGAGCTCGGCCTCACGGGCGGCCAAGGCGGCCTCCTTGTCGCCGATGCGCTTGGCAAGGGCCGAGACGGAGTCCTCCCTGTTCATCAGGTCAAGGCGAAGGGCCTCCAGGTCGGAGAGCAGCTTGCGGTTCTCGCTGCCGCTCCCGGCGAGCAGCTTGTTGTACTTCTCGAGCAGCTCGTTGTTGAGCGCGTTGATCTTGTCGTACTGCACGGTCATCGTGCGCAGGCTGTTGCCCATCACGGCGGTATCCTGCTCCAGCCGGGCCATGCGGCGCTTCATTTCCTCATTGGCGCCGCGCACCTCGGTGAGCGCGGTCTCTGCATCGCGGGCCTTCGCCATGGCCGCCTCCGTCTCCGCCTGCAGCGACCGGGAGCGGGCCTTCTCCTCCTCATACTTGCGGCTGGGCACACAAGCGGCAAGCGCCGTGGCGATCACCAAGGGAAACGCGGTGCGCAGGAGGATCGGTCGGTTCATGACGGTTCGGGCTTTGTCGACACCAAAGGTGCCCGGTCCAGCGCCCATCAGGCGCCGCAGGCAACATTATTTTTGAACACCGCGTTGCAACAGCAGCCGATCGCGCCACATGGTCAACGCCGCACTTCCGCCGGATTGGGCCTACAGTCCGGCACTCGATGCCGAGCTGAAGGAGTATCGCTTGCTGGCCTACCTGCAGGCCATCACCGGGCGGTTCGCCGAGCGCAAGCTCTATCCCTACCTGCAGGACCTGGACGCGCGATTGATGGAACTGCTGCGGCTGCGCCGCGAGAAGCAGGCGCTGCGCCGCGCGCTCGGCGGAGAGCTCACGGGCTTCGATCCCGCCACCGGCCAGGCCGTGCACACGCCCCCCCCGCAGGACCCCTGGCTTGATGTGGTGGATGAGGTCATCGCCATGGCCATACCGCGGCTGCGCCATGCGCTGGCCGAGGGCATGGCCCTCCGCGGCGACGTGGTGCAGGCCATCCGGTTCAGCCCGGTAGGCCTGCTTCCCTTGAACCCGCAGGCGGGATGGCTGCTGCTGCGCATGGGGGGCGATGCACGGGCCTACCTCTTCGAATTGCCCATGGTCTCCCCTGCACCTGGCCCGAAGCCCCCTCCCGCGGTGCGCACCCGTTATGTCACGAGCTTCGCCGTGGGCATCGCCACCACCTACGAACGGATCAAGGGGGAGCTGCTGCGCCATCATCGGGAGCTCCCGAACCCGGCGGTATTCGCGTTCGAGACGGACCTGCCGCTCCCGCGCATCGAGACCTACATGCCGGTGGCGAAGCAACTGCTCTTCGAGGCCCTCCGTCCTGCGGCTTAGGCGCCTTCCTTGCGGGGCGCGAACCAGACTGCACGCAGATCGCGGTACTCCATGCCATTGATCGGCAGGTCGCGCACCCAAGGCTGGAGCAGGCGTATGGCCCGTTCGTGGTAGAGGGGCATCACCACCATTTCCTCCATCAACCGCGCCTCGGCTTGAGCGAGCAACGCCAGGCGCGCATCCGGATCCGTCGTCCGCTCGGCCCGCGCGAAGAGCGAGTCGAATCGGGCATCGCGGTAGCGCGTGCTGTTCAGGAACGATTGCTGGGCGGTATCCGCCGGCGCATTGCGCCCATAGAAGAGCGCGAGGAAGTTCGCGGGGTCGGGATGGTCGGCGATCCACCCCTCGCGCCAGAAAAGCGGTTCGCCGCTCGCAATGCGCGCGAAATGCTGCTGTGCGGGCAGCACGGACGAGACGACCCTTGCGCCGAGCTCGCGTTCCAGCATCGCCTGCACGGCCTCAGCCACCTTCACGTAGCCGAAGCCGTTGTTGTTCACCTGCAGGTGCACGGGCGGGAGGCCACGGCCCTGCGGGAACCCCGCTTCGGCAAGCAGCTGGCGCGCCGCATCCGGGTCGTGGGCCACTCCAGGCACCGACGCATACGGATAACCGGGCAGGCCGGGGGCCACCACGCCGTGCTCGGGCACGACGGCCAGGCCATCCAGCACGCTGTCCACCAGGAACTGGCGGTCGATGGCCATGGCGAAGGCCCGGCGCACGCGGACATCGTTGAAGGGCGGCTTGCGGAGGTTGAACCCGTAGAACTGGATGGATAGCGAAGGGCTGCTCTGAACGAGGTAGTCCCCTCCCCCGTTCAGCGCATCGGTGCGCTCAACCGGAAGCTCGTAAACGCCGGTGAGGGAGCCCTTGAGGAACGCATCCAGCTCCTTCCCCTTATCCGGGATGAAGGTGTAGCGGACACCATCCAGGTAGGGCAGCGGGGCGCCATCGGCATCCCGGCCCCAATAGTCTTGCCACCGCTCCAGCACGAGCATGGCGCCACGGTCGAAGGAGCGCACACGGAACGGGCCCGTCCCGACCGGGTGCCAGGTCACCTCCTCCCCATACTTCAAGCGCGCCTCGCGCGGATAGATCCAGCAGCCTTGATGCGCCAGCGCTTGGAGGAACCCGGGCCACGGCGCCGTGAGCCTGATGCGGAGCGTGCGGTCGTCCAGTGCCTGGATGCCCTCCACGCCCCCATCGGCCGTCGCCCCCGATGCGAAGTGGGCGTTGGCGCCTGCCACGTGGTCCTGGAACAGCCAGAACATCTGGTTCTCCGGAACGTTGGTGCAGACCATGGTCAAGCAGTGGACCGCATCGGCAGCCGTCAGCTCCCTTCCTCGGCCGTCCGGAAAGCAGGCATCGTCGTGGAACCGGACGCCCTCGCGAAGGCGAAAGGTGTACTCCATCCCGGTGGCATCCGCCGTCCATTCCTCGGCCAGCGCAGGCTGCACGGTGAGATCCTGCTGGTCGAGCCGGACAAGTCCCTCGAAGATCTGGGCGCCCACGCGGTGCGCTGCCGCCTGCGTGAGGCTCAACGGGAAGAGGCTCATCGGCTCCTCGGTCTCGTTGGCACTGAAGATGCCGCCGTAATACTTCCCCGACGGTGAAATGCGTTCACGGGAATCCACGCCCCCGCCGCAACCGAGGAAGAAGAGCCCCACGACCCATGCGATTCCGGTTCGGATGCGCGACATCATCTGGCTATGGCCGGTAAATCTATCGGCGCGCATCCGGCCGGCCAGCGATGGCTCCGCTTGAGCATCAACAGGGTCATGGTGATCGGCTCCGCGTGGCTGCGGGCCGCGGCAACGGGTACTTTTCGCGGGCAGCGATGGAACAGCGCGTTGGAAGCGATGGCACCATGGGGCGCTTGATAGGCGCGCTGCGGCCGAGGCTCGCCCTCGTCGCTGCCTTGTGCTGCCTCGCCTGGCACGCCACGGCCCAAACAGGGTCGAACCTGAGGCAGCGCTGGGTGAAAGCACAGGGCGACACGCTGCGCATCGACACACTCAGCATCGTGCCTGGCAGCCTGACGCTCTTTGCCGACAGCCTGCCGGTGCCGGAGCAGCAGTATGACCTGCGGCCCTACGAAGGGCTGGTGATCTGGGCCGGAGCGCCGGATTCGGTGCTGGCACGGTACAGGGTGATGCCGCTGCTGCTCGGCGGGCGATTGCAGCACAAGGACCCCAGCCGGATCGGCGAGCGCACCGACCGGCCCGACCCCTTCAAGTACGTGCCGCCCAAGCAGGAGAACGACCTCATGGGCCTGCGCGGGCTGGAGCGCAGCGGGAGCATCTCCCGTGGCGTGCTCTTCGGAAACAACCAGGACCTCTCCGTCAATTCGACGCTCAACCTGCAACTGGGGGGCCGCATCAGCGACCGCATCGGCGTGGCGGCCAGCGTCACCGACAACAACATCCCCGTGCAGGCGGGCGGCAATACGGCCGAGCTCCAGGATTTCGACCAGGTCTTCATCAAGCTCTTCGAGGAGAATGCGCGCGGCCCGGGGAACAAGTGGGAGCTCATCGCCGGCGACTTCGTGCTGCAGCGCCCGACGAGCCACTTCCTCACATACCTGAAGAAGGCCAAAGGGCTCAGCTACGACCTCCGCACCGATGCGGGGCGGGCGCGGATGGCCACGGGGGTGAGCGCCGCAATCAGTAAAGGCAAGTTCGCGCGGAACGTGATCCAAGGCATCGAGGGGGTGCAGGGGCCCTACCGGCTGCGAGGCAACGAGGCGGGCTCGGTGATCATCGTGCTCTCCGGCAGCGAGCGCGTGTTCATCGACGGGCAGATCATGGCCCGCGGGCAGGAGAATGACTACGTCATCGACTACAATACCGCGGAGGTGACCTTCACCGCACGGCAGCTGGTGACCAAGGACCGGCGCATCGTCGTGGAATTCCAGTACTCTGATAAGAACTATGCCCGATCGCTCGTGCGGCTCGACCATACCGTGGATATGGGCCGCAGCGTGCTCCGCCTGCACGCCTACAGCGAGCAGGACCATCGGAACCAACCGCTGCAGCAGGAGGTCGGGGAGGCAGAGCGCGAGGTGCTGCGGTCGGCCGGCGATGACCCGTTGGCCGCCGCCATCGACGGGGCAGACAGCACGGGGTTCGTTTCCGACCAGGTCCTATACAGGCGCACGGACTCCCTTGGGTACTCCCCCGTGTATGTCTACAGCACCGACCCGGCCGCTGCGCTCTTTCGCGTCGTCTTCACCCAGGTGGGCGCCGGGAGCGGCGACTACGTGCTTCAGGAATTCACCCCGAACGGCCGCGTGTTCCGCTGGGTGGGCCCGGACACCATCGGTGGCACCGTGATACGGCGCGGGGAATTCGCCCCATTGCGGCTGCTCGTGGCGCCGCGCGCCCAGCAGCTCATCACGCTCGGCGTGGACCACCGCTTCGCACCGCGCTCCACGGCCACTGTGGAGGGCGCCTTCAGCCGGCTCGACGCCAACACCTTCAGCAGTGCCGACGGCGCGGACGACCAGGGATACGGGCTGCTGGCGCGCGGCGCGCACGCCGTGCCCCTGAGCGCAAAGGACACCTCGCTGCACCTGCTGCTGGGCGCCGAAGCCGAAGCGATCAGCCGTCATTTCCGGTTCGTGGAGCGCTACCGCGCCGTGGAGTTCGAGCGCAATTGGAATGCCATCGGACTCGACCTCGCCGAGGAGCAGGTGCTGGCGAGCGCCAGTGTCGGCCTCACCGGAAGGCGCTTGGGCAAGGTGCTCTACGGCCTGGGAACGTTCCTGGTCCGCGACCGCTACACCGGTTGGAAGCAGGACCTTGCCAGCGACCTGCGCCTAGGGCGCTTCGAGCTCACCGGGACCGCCAGCTGGCTGCAGGCCGATGCCGCTCGGGAAAGCGACTTCCTGCGGAACAAGGGGCGCGCACGCTACCGGCTGAAGCCCTTCTCAGTCGGAGTGATGAGCGAGAACGAGGTCAACCTCTTCCGGCTCGACAGCGTGCAGGGGCTCCAGCCGGGGTCCTATGCATTCGAGGACATCGAGGCCTTCATCCAGAGCCCCGACTCGGCGGTGAATAAGTGGCGCGCCTCCGCCGGCCAGCGCACGGACCGCGCCCTGCGCGATGGAGCACTGACCGCCAGCACCATCGCCAATGCCTACGCCTTCAGCATCGACCTGGCACGGAACCCCCGCAACCGGTTCGCGGCCACGGCCACCTA
Source organism: Flavobacteriales bacterium UBA2426 (assembly GCA_002342985.1). Classification (GTDB taxonomy): domain Bacteria; phylum Bacteroidota; class Bacteroidia; order Flavobacteriales_F; family PHOS-HE28; genus PHOS-HE28. The sequence continues at coordinate 14,312 of DDRC01000136.1, read as the reverse complement.
CCGCAGCCTGCGCGTGCTGGACAGCGCCCTCACCGCCGCGAAGCCGCAGGATACCTACCTGGCCCGTGTGGATTACGACCTCACGCTCTGGAAGGGCGCGGCGGTGATCGACATCTTCAACGAGTTCGGCTCCGGCCTGGAGCAGCGGCGCGAATACATCTATGTGCAGGTGCCGGCCGGCCAGGGCCTCTACATCTGGAACGATTACAACGGCAACGGCATCAAGGAGCTCAACGAATTCGAGCAGGCCAACTTCGGATACGAGGCCGACTACCTGCGCGTATTCGTTCCGGGCAACACCTATGTGCGCAACTACAGCAACCAGACGAGCGCAGCACTCGACCTGCGGCCCGGCGTGCGATGGGCGGATGCCGGCGGGCTGCGCGGCTTCATCGGCCGGTTCTCCAACCTGGCCTCCATGCGGGTTGACCGCCGCTCCTCCACCACCGACCCTTGGAAGGTGCTTGACCCGCTGGCCCCGGAGCGTGCCGATACGAACCTCACCAGCTACGCCGGCTCCACCCGCAACACGCTGTACTACGACCGCACGAGCCGGGTCTGGAGCGTCGACCACACCTGGCAGAACGACCGCTCGCGCAACCTGCTGCTCAACGGCTACGAGTCACGGTCACGGGAATTCAACACGGTGCGTGCCCGCTTGAACATCACGCGCCATTGGTCCATCGACGTGGAGGGCGAGCGCGGCCGCGTGGGCAATGCCAGCGACTTGCTCAGCGGCCGCACGTGGGCCATCGCCCAGGAGGGGGTGCGCCCCCGTGTAACCTGGCAGCCGAACACCTCGGTGCGCGCCACGCTCGCCTACAAGGCCACCGCCAAGCGCAACCGCGAGGAATTCGGCGGCGAGGAAGCGGGCATCCAGGACCTGGGGCTCGAGTTCCGCTACAACACCGCGGGCAAGGGCAGCATCCTGGCCACGGCCAATCTGGTGGACATCCGCTTCTCCGGTGAGGTGAACAGCGCGCTGGGCAATGAGCTGCTGGCAGGCCTGAAACCCGGGATGAACGGCACTTGGAGCCTGAGCATCCAGCGCAACCTGAGCGGCAATCTGCAGGTGGACCTCACCTACAACGGCCGCCGCAGCGAAGGGGTGCCGGTGGTGCACGTGGGAGGCGCGCAGGTGCGCGCCTTCTTCTGAAGCTACTTCAGGTTGAAACTGGCCTTCGACACGAGCGAGCCCGCCTCGTAGACCTCCACGATGTACTGCCCGGTGCGCAGCTCCTCCCCGCCCGTCCAGAAGATGCAGGCATCCACAGGCTGGTTCTGGTAATTCACCTCGCGCTTGGCGCTGTACTCGCCCTCCACGCCATTGAACTTGAACCGGCTGGCGCCATCGGACGTGGGGAGCACCTTGCCGTCCGGGCTGATTACGCGCATGTAGAGCGTCTTGTCGCCCGCGTCGGTGACCTTGTTCTCGCCCAGCGTGAAGCAGCACTTGATCATCTCCGCCTTGTTCGCGCGCTCCGTATCGACCTGCTTGCCGTTGCTGCGCACGAACAGCGCCCCGGCCGTGATGCTCGTGGTATGGAGGACGGCTCCGCGGGCGATCTTGCCCTGCAAGGTCTCCTTCTCGGTGGCGAGCGCCTCCTTCTGAGCCTTCTCCTCCCCCAGCTCCTGGGTGAGCTGCTGCTTCTCGGCCGTGAGGACCTGATTCGCCCGGTTGAGCGAATCGATCTGCGCGATGTAGTTCTTCATGATCGACCGCAGCGTCTCGGCCTCCTTGCGCGCCTTGGCCAGGTCATAGTTGCCGCGCTTCACCTTGTCCATCAGCTCCTGGATCTGCTGCTTCTGCAGCTCGAGCTCCTGCTTGATGGTGTCATTCTCCGTCTGGAGCGAGTCGTAGCTGTTCAAGGTGCTCTCCAGCATGCCCAGCACATCCTCGTTGCGCTCCTCCAGGGCCACCACCTTCTCCTGGGTCTGCTCCACCTCCTTGCCCCGCTGCATCAGCATCCACAGCATCACCACATTGCTGATCAGCAGCAGCACTACCAGGAGCAGCAGTCCGGTATTGGAGCGGTTCTTCGTCGGCTGGTTCGTCGGCTCGTCCATGGGAGGGATGCAATCAGCGGGCTAAATTACTGCCGGGCCGAAGGCCCACCCTTCCTGAACGCCGCGCTTATCAACATCGTATTGCGCACAGTTGACACACTCAAGCTCTGGGCCTCCGACCTCGTCGGGCTCTTCATCCCGCGCCGCTGCGCCGGGTGCGACACCCCGCTCATGCGCCATGAGGAATGCCTGTGCGGGCCCTGCCTGGCGGATCTCCCCTTCACGCGCTTCCACGACGACCCCCTGAATCCGGTGGAGCGGCTCTTCCATGGCCGCGTGCAGCTCCAGGCAGCCAGCGCGCTGCTTCAATTCAATTCGCACGGCAAGGTGCAGCGCATCCTGCACCGCATCAAATACGCGCAGGATACGGAGGCCGCCCGATTCATGGGCCGGCTCATGGGCGAGGCGCTCGGCACGAGTGCGCGGTTCGCCGGTGCGGACGCGCTGCTGGCCATCCCGCTCCACCCGCGCAAGCAACGGCAGCGCGGCTACAACCAGAGCCGGCTCCTTTGCGACGGCATGCGCGAGGTGCTGCCCCTGGCGCCCCTGCACCATGCCCTGGCCCGAGGCGCCCGGACCGAGACGCAGACCCGCAAGGGCCGATTGGACCGGTGGCGGAATGTGCGGGATGCCTTCGTGGTGCGCGACCCGAAAGCGCTGGAGGGGCGGCATGTGCTGCTGGTGGACGACGTGGTAACGACAGGCGCCACCATCGAAGCCTGCGCCGCTGCGCTGGTAGCCGTGCCGGGGGTGCGCGTGAGCCTGTTCACCGCTGCCTGCGCCTGACGGGTAATTTCGCCGCCCAACCGAATCGCATGCCTGGCACGAAGCCGACCAAGAATTCCTCAGACCGCGTGGCTGCGTACGATGCGCTGCTCCCCGAGATGCAGGAGCTGCTGAGCGAGGAGCGCGACCTCATCGCCGCGATGGCCAACTTCAGTGCGCTCATCATGGAGCGCTTCGCCTGGCACTGGGTCGGCTTCTACCGGGTAGCCGGTGCGGACCTGGTGCTGGGCCCCTTCCAGGGACCCGTGGCCTGCTCGCGCATCGCCTTCGGCAAGGGCGTGTGCGGCGGCGCCTGGAAGCAGGAAAAGACCTTGGTGGTGCCCGATGTAGAGCAGTTCCCCGGGCATATCGCCTGCAGCCCCCACAGCCGGTCGGAAATCGTGGTGCCCATCCGCGACAGGGACGGCCGCATCGCCGCTGTGCTCGACATCGACAGTACGGAGCTCGACGACTTCGGCACCGTCGATGTGCATGCGCTGGAGACGATGTGCGAGATCCTGCAACCGCTCTTCGAATGAGGCGGCACAGCGCCCTGATGGCCGTGGCGCTTCTCCTGGGAGCCTGCGCGCAGGTGCGCGACATCACCGGTGGGCCGAAGGATGAGGCGTCGCCGCTCCTGGTCAACGCCATTCCGCCTGACGGCACCACGCGCTTCACGGGAGACCGCTTCGTCCTCCGGTTCGATGAGCGCATCCAGTTGGAGAGGTCGCGCGAGGGCCTGCTCGTCTCCCCTCCGATCGACCCGCCGCCCACCATCGCCATCACCGGCCCACGCGAGGTGGAGGTGCGCTGGAAGGGCGAGCTCAAGCCCGATGCCACCTACACCTTCGCGATCGGCGAATCGGTGAAGGACCTCACGGAAGGCAACCGGGCCAATGGGCTCGCCTACGTGCTCTCCACCGGCGCAGCACTCGACAGCCTCATGCTCAGCGGCCGTGTGGGCGAAGCCTTCAGCGGCACCCCGGCCGAAGGCGTGAAAGTGATGCTGCTCACCGAGGGCGATACCGCCGCGTTCACCGGCGGCAGGCCGGCTTATGCGACCCGCACCGACAAGCAGGGCCGGTTCACGCTCTCCCATTTGCCGCCCGGCCGTTTCCATGCCGTGGCCTTGCGCGACCAGAACGGCAATCATCGATACGACCTGCCCACCGAGGAGATCGCTTTCCTGCCCAGCCCGGTGACGCCGCACCCGCCATCGGACACGGCGGCGGCCCTTCTGCACCTGAGGCTGTTCCGCGAGGCAAGCGCCGCGCAGCAGGTACGCGAGGCGTCGGTCACCGAAGACCGTGCCTGGCGGTTGATCCTGGCGAGGCCGGCCGTGACGATCGCCCTCCATGACGTGGAGCGCACAGGCGGCCGCATCACCTGGACACCGGAGTGGAACGCCGCCCGTGATACGGTGCTGATGTGGCCTTCCGATACCACCGCCTTGGCTGAGGGGCGCTATGCCGTCGCCGCCGAAACGGGCATCCTCGACACCCTGCGCTACCTCCCGATCCGCCCCATGCCCTTCAAGCTCGTCTTGCGGAGCGCCACCCAAGAGGCCGATGGGGCCTTCTCCGTGACCCTCACTGCGGCACGCCCCATCGCGGCATGGGACCCGGACCGGTTCGATCTCCGCATAGACAGCGTTGCGACCCCGGCGCGCATCGTGGCAGACCCTGGGTCGGTCCGTCGCTTGCGCATCGAGGCCGACCTGCCTCCCGGGTCCAATGCCCAGCTCACCCTGCTGCCCAAGGCCGTCACGGACCGCTACGGCGGCACCAACGACTCCCTGCGTTTCACCCTTGGCCGTGCCGAAGCCCGCAGCCTAGGCACCTTGCGGGTGACCGTCGCCGCTGCCGGCACGCCATTGGACCGCCTGATCCTGCAGCTCCTTGATGCGCAAGGGCGGGTCGTGCGCGAAGCGCGCGGGATTTCCACCGGCGACCGCATCACCTGGGAGCGCCTTGAGCCAGGCAACCACTCCATGCGCCTGATCGAGGATGCCGATGGCAGCGGGCGCTGGGATCCCGGGCAATGGCGCGCCGGCCTGCAGCCCGAACGGGTATGGCACCACGCCGAGCCGATCAACGTGCGTGCCGGCTGGGACCTTGGCATCGAGTGGAAGCTGCGCGCGGACTGAAGCGCAGGCCGGAACGCCGCAGCACAGCATAGGAACCTCGGTCCGCCGATCGCGTAGAACGGCCGCCACCATTCCGCTCTTCGGTGGCAAGGATGGCCGAACGAACCGACCTGAGAACTCCCTTCCATCGCAGCTGCGTCATCTCAGCCGCAGCGCTATGCCTGCTGCTCGCTTCATCCGCAGCGGCGCAGGAGGCCTCCGTGCTGCCCACGCGCGGCAAGCGCTTCTGGGCGGCCTTCATGCAGAACGGATTCGGCGCACAGGCCTTGCGCGTCCACATCGTGTCCGGCCAATCGACCAGCGGCACGGTGAGCATCCCCATCATGGGCTGGAGCGCACCGTTCAGCGTGGCGGCCAACGGGGTGGTGGTGGTGGATGTGCCCACCAGTGCCGAGGCCACCGGGACAGAGACCATCCAAGGCAAGGGGGTGCTCATCCAAGCGCAGGACAGCGTGAACGTCTTCATCTCGAGCTTCCAGAACTATACGCACGACCTGTCACAGGTGCTGCCGGAAGCCTCTTTGGGCACCGCTTATCGCGTGGATGCCTACCAGGGCCTCCCCAACTTCAACAACCTCCACAAGAGCGAATTCGCCGTGCTCGCCACCGAGGACGGGACGGAGGTGCGGATCACGCCTTCCGTGAACACCGCAGGAGGACGCCCTGCCGGTGTGCCCTTCACGGTGAGCCTTAGTGCCGGCCAGATCTACCAGGTGCAGGCAGCGACGGACATGCTCGACCTGACGGGGACCCTCGTGGAAGGCACCGCCCAGAGCGGGCCATGCCGGCCCTTCGTGGTCATGGGCGGATCGATGTGCGCCACGGTGCCCGGATCCTGCTCCGCATGCGATCACATCTTCGAGCAATGCCTGCCCCTGAGCGCCTGGGGGACCCGGTACTACACGGTGCCGGTGAACGGCGTGAGCGGGAGCACCTATCGCATCATGGCGCACCAGGACGGCACCACGGTGAGCATCGCCGGAGGAGCGCCGATCACCCTGAACGCCGGACAGCGGCACGAGGTGAATGGCAGCGGCACGCCGGCCTGCATCGCATCCAGCCTTCCGGTGAGCGTTGCCCAGCTGCTGGAGGGCTACAGCTGCGTCGGTAACGGCGACCCCTCGCTGGTGCTGCTGTCGCCCGCCGATCGCCTCTCCACGAGCGCCCGCTTCAACACCTCCACCAGCAGCCAGGTGAGCGCCCATAGCGTGAGCATCGTGGTGCCCAGCGGGGCGACGGGCCAGGTGACGCTGGACGGCTCACCGGTGAGCGCAGCCCTCTTCCAGCCCTATGCCGGCTGCGCTGACCGCATGCATGCCCGGCTCCCGGTAACGGCCGGTCTGCACCGTGTGGCATGCCCCGCCGGCCTTCAGGCGTACGCCTTCGGACTTGGATTCGGCGAGAGCTACGCCGCATCGGTCAGCGACATCGATGCCGCGCACGTGACGCAGGACTCAACGGTCTGCGGCGCGGGAACCATCACGCTCAACGCACCCGGTTCGCTGACGAATTTCCAGTGGGCCTCCGCCAGCGCACCGGACATCATCCTGGGCACGGGAGGCACGCTTACCATCACCCCCTCCGGAACCGAGAGCTACACGGTGAGCGGCCTGCTGGACGTGAGCGGCTGTCCGCAATCCTTCACCTACCATGTGGGCATGCCACTCACGCTGCCGACGCTGCTGAGCGCCAACGGGCAGCCCGCCATCAATGCCTGCCAGTACGAGCCGGTCCAGCTAGCCCTCACGCCATCTCCGGATCCGGCTTGGTTCGACATCGACTGGTGGCCCGATGCCACGCTCGATGACCCGGCCTCTAGCAGCCCCATCGCCCTGCCGGTCGGAACCACATGGTACGGAGTCCAGGTGACAAGCCCATCCGGCTGCGGCGAGATGATCGATAGCATCCTTGTGACGGTGACACCCGGTGCCATCATCGACCTTTCCGTGAGCGCAGAGCCGGCAACGGTCTGCCTGGGGAACACCACGCAGCTCCAGAGCCGGGTCCTGAGGGCCGCTGCGCGCGACGGCTTCGATGGCCCGCCAGGCAGCTCCTGGACCGCCATCCAAGGCGGTGCCGTGAGCCTCAACTGCGGCGCCTTCAGCGGCTCCGCGCTCTACTTCAACGGCAACGGCCAGCGGAGCGCACAGACCATCGCCTACAGCACCCTGGGCGGCGGCGAGATCCGCTTCAAGCTGAAGGTCGCCACGGGCACCTCGCCCTGCGATGATGCGGAGCCCGGAGACGACATCTCGCTGGAATACTCAACCAACAACGGCCTTGGCTGGTCGGCCCTTGCCACCTTCCCGGAATCCGATTACCCTGTCTTCATGCCGGTAACGGTCACCATCCCGCCGCCGGCCCAGGGACCGAGCGTCATGTTCCGCCTGCGTCAGCTGGCCAACCAGGGAGCCGGGCATGACAACTGGGCCATCGATGACTTCCTCCTCGCCTTATACGATGAGGGATACGCCGCCTATGCCTGGAGCCAGCCAGGGACGCTCTCGGCCCCGAACGCGGCGCATCCGACCGCAGCGCCCACTGCGAGCGGCTGGTACGTGCTCAGCGCCACGGACCCCCTTGCCGGTTGCGTCTACACCGATTCGGTCTACGTGGAGGTGCTGCCAGCCTTCAGCCTCAACGTGACCCCCAGCCAGACCTTGTGCTCCGCCAGCGGGATCCAGCTCCAAGCGACGCCCAGCTCCGGAACCGGCATCACCTACGCATGGTCGCCGGATGATGGCAGCCTGAGCGGCACCACCATCGCCGACCCGGTGGCCACCCCGGCGCAGACCACCACCTACAGCGTGAGCGCTACTACCAGCGCCGGGTGCACAGCCGCGGGCCAGACCACCATCACCGTGGGACAGCTCTTCGGGCTGCAGGTGACCGCGAGCGCCACCACGCTCTGCCAAGGCCAGACTGCACAGCTGCAGGCCGCGGTATCGGGCGGCAGCGGGCTCACCTTCAGCTGGACCGGCGACGGCCTCAGCAGCAGCAACATCCCCGATCCGGTGGCCACGCCGGCGCAGACCACCACCTACACCTGCACCGTGACGCATACGGCAAGCGGCTGTCAGCTGAGCCAGTCGGTCACCATCACGGTGAACACCGGCTACACGGCGACGGCCGGTCCCGACCTGACGCTCTGCACCGCGCTGGGCCACCCGCTCAACGTGGAGCACAACGTGCCCAACCCCATCTACAGCTGGTCGCCCGCAGCGAACCTGAACGCGGCCAATATCCAATCGCCCACGATCCTCACCGATGCCACCGCTACCTACTCCGTGACGGTGAGCGATCCCATCGGCTGCTCCGTAAGCGCACAGGTCACCATCACACGGGCCTTCGCCTCGGTTCCCGACGAGATTTCAGTGAGCACCTGCGCGGATGTTCCGCTCATACTCACTGCACCGGTGCCCGCCGTGGTCTACTCCTGGAGCACCGGCGCCGTGACGCCCGCCATCACTCCGGTACAGAGCGGCCCGCATACTGTGACCATGACGGATACCCTCGGCTGCGAGGCCGCCACCACCTTCAACGTCACCCTGCATCCGCTCCCGTCGGTGGAGCTCGGCCCCGATCTGAGCATCTGCGGCAGCGCATCGCAGACGCTCAACGCCGGCAATGCGGGCGCCACCATCCTCTGGAGCACCGGTGCTCAGACACCATCGATACAGGTCAGCTCCAGCGGCAGCTATGCGGTTACCGTGACGGATGCGAATGGCTGCGCCGCGAGCGATGCGGTGGAGGTGCAGTTCAGCCCCCTCCCTGCCGACCCCCTCACGGATGTCACCGCTTGCATCACCGCGCCGCCCACGCTCAGCGCCGGCAATCCCGGCTGCAGCTACCTCTGGAGCACCGGCGCCACCACGCAGAGCATCACGCCCGATGCCACCGGCACCTATGCCGTGACAGTGACCACGCCGCAGGGCTGTGCAGCCACCTTCGATGCCCTGGTCACGCTCCAGTCCGCCGTGATCATTGCGCTCGGCAGCGATACGAGCATCTGCCAGGGCCAATCGCTCACCCTCGATGCGGGGAATCCGGGTGCAGCCTACCTCTGGAGCAATGGCTCAACCACGCAGACCATCGTGGCAGCGGCCAGCGGCACCTACGCCGTGACCGTCACCGATGGGTCCTGTGCTGCGGATGATACGATCACCCTCTCGGTGATGCCCGGCCCCATCGATGCCCTGGAGGATGCCACCGCCTGCATCGATACCCCACCGACGCTTGACGCCGGCAATGCCGGAAGCGCATTCCTCTGGAGCACCGGCGCCACCACCCAGACCATCACGGCTGCCGCCAGCGGCTCCTTCAGCGTGCAGGTCACCGCGCCGAACGGGTGCACCGCCACCCATGAAGCCTCCGTGACGCTGATGGCGCCCCCGGCCGTTGAGCTCGGCCTGGATACGGTACTGTGCGATGGCCAGGAGCTCCTGCTCGATGCAGGCGATGGCGGAACCGGACTCTGGAGCACCGGGGCGACCGGCCGCTACCTCTCCGTTCGCCACGCCGGCACATACAGCGTGAGCGTCAGCAACGGATACTGCCAGCGCAGCGATGCCATCACCGTGCTCTTCAACCCATCGCCCGTCCGCATGGCCGTGCGCGAATTCCACACCTGCCTGGACGATGAGCCGAAATACGTGGTCATAGACGCCGGGAACCCGGGCTCCTCCTACACGTGGAGCACAGGCGAGACGAATCGCGTGATCATGGCCAGTGCCTACGGCTGGTACTACGTGCACGTACGGAATGCCTACGATTGCGCCACTGCGGATTCCGCACAGGTCATCGAGTTCTGCCCGGCGACCCTCTTCGTGCCCAACACCTTCACCCCCAACGGCGATGGCATCAATGATGTGTTCATGCCGGTCGGGAAGAGCATCGCCTCCATCCATCTGGTGGTGCACAACCGTTGGGGCGAACTGCTGTTCGAGACAGACGATGCGAGTGTGGGATGGGATGGCATGTACCGCGGCGAACCGGTGAAGAACGATGTCTACGTCTGGCGACTCGAATATCAGTTCTACCTCGACGAGGACGGCACGGTGGGGGTGACACAGACGCAGATGGGCCACATCCAGGTCCTGCGCTGACGATCCCGCTCAGAGCCTGAGGTCGAATGCATCGGCCTCGAGGGCTACCGGGAATTTGGCACGGAAGTCATCCAGCGCCAGGCCGTCGAAACGGACGGTCAGCACGCCTTCGCTCACTGCCTGGAGCCCTTGCACCGCGCCCCGCGGATCGACCACCGCGGTATCGCCGGAATAGAGGTGGCCATTGCCGTCCTGGCCGACGCGGTTCACCCCCACCACGTAGGATTGGTTCTCGATGGCCCGTGCGATAAGCAGCTGGCTCCACGGGTAGCGGCGCACCTCGGGCCAGTTGGCCACGTAGAGGATGGCATCGTAATCGCCGCGGTTGCGCGCGAACACCGGGAAGCGCAGGTCGAAGCAGATCTGCAGCAGGATACGCCAGCCACGCCATTCCACCACCACGCGTTCGGCACCGGCGGTGTAGTGGTCCGTCTCTTTCGCAAAGCGGAACAGGTGCCGCTTGTCGTAGGTCGTCACCGTGCCATCCGGCGTGACGAACAAGCCCCGGTTGTAACAGTGATCGCCTTCCCGGATGATGACGCTGCCATAGAGCGCTGCATCCATCGCTTGGGCCTGTTCCTTCATCCACGTCACCGTACGGCCATCCATGCGTTCGGCGAGCTCACGGCTACGCATGGTGAAGCCCGTGGTGAACATCTCCGGAAGCACCACCAGGTCGGTGGCACCGCGAAGGTCCTTGAACTTGGCGGTGAAGAGCGCGCGGTTCTCCGCGGCATCCTCCCAGTGCAGGTGGCTCTGCACCAGCGTTACCCTCAGATCCTGCATAGCTTCTCGATCGCTGCGTCCAAGGTAGCGTCCTGCTTGGCGAAGCAGAAGCGCAGCAGTCGTTGACCGGGCGGAGGCTCCTGGTAGAAGGGAGAAAGCGGGATCGTCGCCACCCCGAACTCCCGCGCCACGCGTTCGGCAAAGGCCCGATCGCCCTCGTCGCTGATGGCACTGTAATCGGCCGTCTGGAAGTACGAGCCCTCGCAGGGCAGCAGCGTGAACCGCGAGTTCCTCATGCCGGCCACGAAGCGATCCCGCTTGGCCTGGTAGAAGGCCGAGACCTGCTCGTAATGCGCGGGCTCCTGCATGTAGGCCGCCAAGGCATACTGCATCGGTGTGTTCGCGCTGAACACGTTGAACTGGTGCACCT
>DDRC01000136.1:2672-2964 GCA_002342985.1 Flavobacteriales bacterium UBA2426 | reverse complement strand
GAACTGGTGCACCTTGCGGAACTCAGCCATCAGGGCCTTCGGGGCCAGGGCATAGCCCATCTTCCAGCCGGTGACGTGGAACACCTTGCCGAAGCTGAAGATCACAAAGGCGCGTTCGCGCAGCTCCGGGTAGTTGATCGCGGAAGCGTGGGGCTCGCCATCGAAGACCAAGTGCTCGTAAACCTCGTCGCTCAGCAGGAGGATGTCGGTGCCGCGCAGCAGGTCGGCGATCCGCCGCATGTCCGCATCGCGCAGGATGGTGCCTGCCGGGTTGTGCGGCGTGTTGATCATG
>DDRC01000136.1:1759-2655 GCA_002342985.1 Flavobacteriales bacterium UBA2426 | reverse complement strand
GTGCTCGTAGACCTCGTCGCTGATAACGAGGATGTCAGTCGGATCCAGCAGTTCCTGCAGCTTGAGCATTTCCTCGCGCGTCCAAACCATGCCGCTGGGGTTGTGCGGCGTGTTGATCATGAGCATGCGGGTGCGGGGCGTGATGGCCGCCTTCACCGCTCCCGCATCGAACTTCATGTCCGCACCCAGGCGCACATGCACCGGCCTGCCGCCGAACAGCTCCACCGTGGGCGCGTAGCAGTCATAGGCGGGGTCGATGATGATTACCTCATCGCCGGGATGGATCACTGCACCCAGTGCCGTGAAGATGGCCTGGGTACCGCCCGCTGTCACCGCCACCTCCGTGTCCGGGTCATAGTTGAAGCCGTACAGCCGCTGCACCTTGACCGCGATGGCCTCCCGCAAGGCCGGCAGACCCGGCATGGGCGCGTACTGGTTGTGCCCGGCCCGCATGGCCTTGTCCACCAGGTCGATGAGCCTGCTGTCGATGGGGAAGTCGGGAAATCCCTGGCTCAGGTTGATGGCGCCGCACTCCTGCGCAAGCTTGCTCATCACCGTGAAGATGGTGGTGCCGACGTGGGGGAGCTTGCTGGTCAACTGCATGTTCGGCGAAGCTAAATGGACATGGGTCCGAGTTCAGCACGGTTCATAGGCAGGAAATAAGAAAGGCCGTCGATGACGGCCCTTCCCGTTGTACTTGGGCGAGCTTTACTCCTTCGTCACGCTCGCCGCCAGGTATTCCCTGTTCATGCGGGCGATGTGCTCCAAGCTGATGCCCTTGGGGCATTCCACCTCGCAGGCGCCGGTGTTGCTGCAGTTGCCGAAGCCCTCCTTGTCCATCTGGTCCACCATGGCCAGCACGCGGCGCTTGGCCTCGGGACGACCCTGGGGCAGCA
>DDRC01000136.1:0-1509 GCA_002342985.1 Flavobacteriales bacterium UBA2426 | reverse complement strand
TTGATCACCGGGAAGGCGGCGCTGCGCCAAGGCTCGATGAATATGGTGTCCCCATCCTTGAACTTGCGCATGTGCAACTGGCAGGTGGTGATGCCGCGGCCCGGGCCGTGGGGTTCACCATTGATGAACAGGCTGCACATGCCACAGATGCCCTCGCGGCAGTCGTGGTCGAAGGCGACCGGGTCCTTGCCCTCGCGGATCAGCTGGTCGTTCAGCACGTCCAGCATCTCCAGGAAGGACATGTCCTCGGACACATCGTTCACGGGATAGGTCTCCATGCGGCCCTTGTCGTTGGGACCGTTCTGGCGCCAGATCTTCAATGTCAGTTTCATGGTGAATGGTCAATGGTGATTGGCGAATGGGGCAAGCCTCATCGGCCATCACGGTCCTTGCGAAGTGATTCGTAACGGGCCTCGATCTTCGAGATCATCCTGTTCAACATCCGCGCGATCGAGGTCAGGCGCGTTGTGATGGGCGTAGGGTCCAAGCGGAGCTTGCGGTACAGACGACGAGCAAGTTCCAGATGTGTTTCGAGCTCGTACAGTGAACCACGCGTGATCCGGAGGTAACTGAGCAGCTGCCGATCACTACTGGTGCCGCGGCCCCATCCTTCTGCGATGTTGGCAGGCATGGAAACCGCCGCCCGGCACATTTGGCTGACCAAGCCGAAACGCTCCTCGTTGGGCAGCAGCGCCGCGAACTCGTACACCATCTCTGTGGTGTCCATGGAGTGTTGCCAGATGATGAGGTCACGGTAGCTGCTGATGGACCCATAGGGCTCGTTCGGCTCCTCCACGCAGAGTTCATTGAAGGCATCCAATCGTTCCTGGCTCATGTCAGCTCCGGGTATTTCCCATTCACCATTGACCTTTCGCCATTCACCTACTTGTAGCTCCGCTGCGTCAGTTTCACCTCCTCGAAGGTCAGCGGCTCCTTGTGCAGCTCGGCCTTGCCGGCCTCGCCCAGCCACTCCCAGGCGGCCACGTAGGCGAAATTGGCGTCGTCGCGCTTGGCCTCACCTTGCTGCGGACCCTCCATCTCCTGGTATTCCTCGCGGAAATGGCCGCCACAGCTCTCGTTGCGGTGCAGCGCGTCCATGCACATCAGTTCGCCCAGCTCCAGGAAGTCGGCCACACGACCGGCCTTCTCCAGTTCCTGGTTGAACTCGTTGGCCTTGCCGGGTACGCGCACATCCTTCCAGAACTCCGCGCGGATCTGGCGGATCTCCTGGATGGCCTCCTTCAGGCCCTGCTCGTTGCGCGCCATGCCGCACTTGTCCCACATCACCTTGCCCAGGCGGCGGTGGAACTCGTCCACCGGCTTGGTACCCTTGTTGTTGATGAAGTGGTTGATGCGGTCGGTCACCTCCTTCTCGGCGGCATCGAACTCGGGCGTGTTCGTCTTGATCGGGCCGGTGCGGATGTCGTCGGCCAGGTAATCGCCCACGGTGTAGGGGATCACGAAGTACCCGTCGGCCAGGCCTTGCATCAGCGCTGAGGCACCGAGGCG
>DDRC01000083.1:8781-26436 GCA_002342985.1 Flavobacteriales bacterium UBA2426 | reverse complement strand
CGCCCGCGGTGTCCGCCGCGATGCGCTCAAGCGTGTCGCCGAGGAATTGCATGTGGTCCCAGCCGATATTGGTGATGACGCTCACCTCGGGGTTCACCACGTTGGTGCTGTCCAAGCGGCCGCCCATGCCTGTTTCCAGTACGGCAATGTCCACCTGCCGCTCGCGGAACCACCAGAGCGTGAAGGCCACGCCCCATTCGAAGAAGCTGGGCGCAATGGGCTCGAATGCGGAGCGGTGCCCTTCCACGAAGCGCGTGACCGTTTCCTCATCCACCATTGCCCCATTGATCCGGAACCGCTCCCGGAAATCCTTCAGGTGCGGCGAGGTGTGGAGGCCCACGCTGTACCCTGCGCATTGCAGCGCGCTGGCGATGAGCGAGCTGGTGCTGCCCTTGCCGTTGGTGCCCGCCACGTGCACGCACTTCAGCCCACGCTCCGGATGGCCCAGCGCCTCCATCAGCGCATGGGTGTTCCGCAGATCCGCCTTGTACGCCGCTTGTCCCACCCGCTGGAACATGGGCAGCTGCGCGTAGAGGTACGCGAGCGTTTCCCGGTAGGTCACCTTACTCCAGTTCGAAGATGAAGACCAGCAGGCCCATCTGCTCGGCGGGCCCATCGGTACGTGCGGAGAACGTGCACTGCATCGCACCCTTCTTGGCGATGTTGAAGAGCACCTGGCTGGTGGTCGTGCTCTTGTCGAGGTTCTGCGTCACGCGTGTCACCCTGCCTTCGCGGTCCACCCAGATGTTGAGGGCAACCTTTCCGCCGTGGTCCGGCTTGTCCGAGATATTGGGGCCGCGCATCAGGCCCCGGCCCTCCAATCGGCCTTCGAAGCCGCGGCCTTTGAAGTCGCCCACGCCGCCGCCGCCGGGCTGCGAACCGGGCGTGTTGCTGCCTCCGGGGTTCGTGTTGCTGTTGTCGGCCGGGTTCGTGCTGGGCGTGAACAGCGAGTTCGGGTTGGGCTTGGGAGGCTTCGGGGTCTCCGGCTTCGGCTGCGGCTTGGGCTTGGGCGTCACCGGCTTGGGCGCCTCAACGAGGCTCTCGTCCTCGGTGGCCACCTCCTCTGGAGTGCTCGTGGCTGGCGTGGGCACGGCCGACTCCTGGGGTGCGCCGGGGTTGGGCATGGGGTCGCCCCCGGTGAGACCGCCCGCGCTCTCGAAGACCAGCTCGACGCTCTCCTCCTCCGGCAGCGGATTGGGCTGCGTGAGGCCGAAGAACAGGAACAGCAGCGTCACCAGGGCATGGAATACCAAGGTGACGATGATGCCCGTGCGCCGGTCACGCTCCTGCTCCCGATGCTGCATGGCGATGGTGCTCATGGCCTTGGTGTTCTAACTGATCCTGTGCCGATCAACCCTCATCGGCCGCTGGCGCGGCTGGCTCGCTTGCGCTCACGGTCCGGGCGCGACATGTCGCGCCCCTACTCGGGCTTGGTGGCCAGGATGATCTTCCATTTGTTCCGCTTGGCGATGTCCAGCACGCTCACGGTGATGCCGGTGGGCACGCTCTGGTCAACGTGCATCACGATCGCCTGGTCCGCGGGGTGCTTGCTCATCTCGTCCTTCAGTACACCCTCGAGGTCGGCCGGTTCGATCAGGCGGTTGTTCACGCTGTAGTGCTGGTCGGCATCGATGCGGACGGCCACCTTGGGCTTCTCCTTGGTCTTGTTGGCGCTTTTGGGCAGGTCCACCGGCAGGGCGTAGGGGCTCACCAGCGTGCTCACGATCACGAAGAAGATGAGCAGCAGGAAGACCAGGTCGGTCATGGAGCTCATGCTGAACCCCGCGTCCACCTTGTGTGTGCTTCGCAGTGCCATGGCGCCCTACTTGGCGGGTGATTCGAGCACGTCCATGAAGGCGATCGTAGTGGCTTCCATCTTCTGCACCACCTTGTTCACACGGGCGGTGAGGGTGTTGTAGGCCACGTAGGCGATGATGCCGATCACCAGGCCCGCCACCGTGGTGACCATGGCCTGCATGATGCCGCCGCTGAGCTGGCTGATCTCCACGCCGGAGCCGCTGATCTTCATGGTGTGGAAGGTGACGATCATGCCGATGACGGTGCCGAGGAAGCCGATCATGGGCGCGGCGCCCGAGATGGTGGCCAGAACAGGGAGGCCCTTCTCCAGCTGGTAGATCTCCAGCCTTCCCGCGTTCTCGATGCTCACCTCGATGTCCTTCATGGGCTTACCGATCCGGCTCAGGCCCTTGTCCAGCATCCGGGCCACGGGGGTGGAGGTCTGCGCGCAGAGGTTGCGGGCGCTTTCGATCTTCCCTTCGTGCACGTAGTCGCGGATCTTGCTCATGAAGTCCTTCTCCTCCTTCAGGGCCCTGCGAATGGCCATGGCGCGCTCGATGATGAGGTAGATGGCGATGAGGCTCATGATGCCCAGTGGCCCCATGATGTACCAGCCCCCGTCCACGATGAGCTGCCAGATGGAGATGGTCTCCATCACGGGCTCCGCGGGCGCTGCCGCGGTCTGCTCGAGCAGCTGGCGTGCGGCGTCGGTATTGTCCTGGATCTGGGCGAAGAGCGGGAGTTGCATCGGGCGTGTTCGGGTTGGATGGGAACGCGGGCGGCGGCCTGCGTATTTTATCAGCTGAGCTTGGCGAGTGCGATCTCGAAGGCGGTGCGCGTCAGGTGCAGGCGGTGAGGGTGGCGGGCGTGGCAATCCTCCAGAGCCTTCCCGATCACCGTGCTCACGTCTTCGAAGATGGCCCGGTCCGTGAGCGGGCTGCCGGGCTGCATGCAATAGGCGAAGACCCGGGCCATGCCGCAGTTGGCGATGAAGTCGGGAATCACGCTCACCTTGTGGTCGGCGTGCTCGGCGATGGGGCCGTAGAAGATCTGCGGGTCGGCGAAGGGCACGTTGGCGCCGCTGCTGATCGCCTCCAGGCCGGCCTTCGCCATGCGGTCCACCTGGTCCTGGGTCACCAGGCGGCTGGCGGCGCAGGGCAGGAAGACCTCGGCCCCGATGTCCCAGATGCGCGCGTTGACCTCTTCGAAGGGCAGCATATCCTGCATGCGGAGCGCGTTGCCGGCCTTGTCGGTGAAGAGCCGCCTCACCTCCTCGGCGCTGAAACCCTCGTGGCGCATAGCACCGCCGTGGCGGTCGATGATGCCCACAATGCGCGCGCCCTGCTGGGCCAGGTAGTAGCCTGCGGCGGCGGCCACGTTGCCCCAGCCCTGCACGATCACGCGCTTGCCCCTCACCTCGCCGCCATACACCCGGTAAAAGTGGCGAACGCTCTCGGCCACGCCCCAGCCGGTGATCATGTCGGCCACCGCATACTTGCCGGGCACGGGCACGTAGGCGGTGTCATCCACCACCTTGCTCACGCCCTCGCGCAGCTGGGCGATGGCCTTCAGCTTCACCTCGTCCTGCGTGCCGATGTGGCCGTTCACCACGCCCTCCTGGGGATGGCGCAGGCCGTAGCGCTCGGTGATGGGGATCACGTCGTGCAATTCGTCCACGTTGAGGTCGCCGCCGGTGCCGTAGTAGGTTTTCAGCAAGGGCATCACGGCCTTGTACCAACGGTCGAGCACGGCGTTCTTGCGCGGGTCGGCGGGGTCGAAGTCGATGCCGCTCTTGGCCCCGCCGATGGGCGGGCCGCACACGCTGAACTTCACCTCCATGGTCTTGGCCAGGCTCTCCACCTCGCGCTTGTCGAGGCCCTTGCGCATGCGGGTGCCACCGCCGGCCGCGCCACCGCGAAGGCTGTTGATCACCACCCAGCCACGAGCGCCGGTGGGTGCATCGTTCCACTCGAAGACGATTTCGGGGGCGCGCTCCTCGAAGCGCTTCAGGGCATCACGCATTCCGGTACAGGTGGGGCGAAAGTAGTCTGCCCGCTTCCCCTGCCCCTGCAGCGCGTGTGGGCGTTATCCCAACGGCATGTTAATTGGCCCAGTGCACCGCTCCGCCCACCGTGTCCCGCCTGGCCCCGGTCACGGTGGCCAGTGCCGTAGGCCCCCCCCGCATCCGCAGCGCGCCCAGCAGCGCAAAGATCAGCGCCTCCTTGAAGTCGATGGTGGTCTTTGGGGGCAGCACCAGCACGGCGCGGCCGCAGGCCGCGATGCGCTCCACCAAGAAACGGTTGTGCGCCCCGCCGCCGGTCAGGAGCACGGGCCCTTCCGCATGCTTCAGCGCCTTGGCCAGTTGCCCAGCGATGTGCTCCACCATTGTCCGGAGCCGCTTCTCCAAGGCCTCACTGCGGTCATCGACCAAGGGTAGCACCGACTCCTCGAACCGCTCACGACCCAGTGACTTCGGCGGCCGCTGACGGTGAAAGGGCAAATCGTTGAGCCGCTTCAGAAGGGCCGCATCCAGTCTGCCCTTCCGCGCCAGTTCGCCATCGCGGTCGAAGGGAACCCCGGCCTCATTCGCCAGGTGGTTCAGCGCTTGGTTGCCTATGCAAACGTCATAGCCGATGATGCGATCCGGCCCGTGCAGGCTGATGTTGCAGATGCCGCCGAGGTTGATGAAGGCCTTGAACTCCGGGAATAGCAGGCGCTCGCCCAGCGGCACCAGGGGCGCCCCCTGCCCGCCCAGCGCGATGTCGGCGCTGCGGAAGTCGCACACGGTGGTGATGCCCGTGATGGCCGCGATGCGCGCGCCCGACCCGATCTGCGTGCTGAAGCCCAGCTCGGGCCGATGGAAGATGGTGTGCCCATGCGAGGCGATCAGCTCAGCTCTCTCTCCGCGCAGGAAGCGCTTGCAGGCCTGGCCGATGAAGCCACCGAGGTCCGCATCGAGCCGGGCCAGCTCGAGCGCGCTGCCGTGCATGGCGTGAAGCAACCGATCGCGCAGCGCCTGCGGGTAGTGCACCGTGCGCGCCTTGATGATCGCATGGCTCCAGCGCCCGCGCCGCTCGGTGAGCGCGCACAGCGCCAGGTCCAGCCCGTCGAGGGAGCTGCCGCTCATGACGCCGAGGGCGCGGTAGGTGGGCATGGGGCAAAGGTGGCCCATCACCGGGTTCCGGCGCCCGGAAGGGCTTGAACATCCTTCGGGCCAGGCCGTTTACCTTCGCCGACCCCTGAACAAGCAGCCATGTCCCACACCGCCACCCTCGCCGGCCTCAACTTCGAACTCTCCGAGGAGCAGATCGCGGCGCGCGATGCCGCCCGTGATTTCGCCCAGAACGTACTCAAGCCCGGCGTGATCGAACGCGACCGCGAACAGCGCTTCCCCGCCGCGGAGATCAAGCAGCTCGGTGAGCTCGGCTTCCTGGGCATGATGGTAGACCCCAAGTACGGCGGCGGTGGCATGGACACCGTGAGCTACGTGCTGGTGATGGAGGAGCTCAGCAAGGTGGACGCCAGCGCCAGCGTGGTGGTGAGCGTGAACAACAGCCTGGTGTGCTGGGGCCTGGAGACCTTCGGCAACGAGGAGCAGAAGCAGAAGTACCTGGTGCCCCTGGCCAAGGGCGAGAAGATCGGCGCGTTCTGCCTCAGCGAACCCGAGGCCGGCAGCGATGCCACCAGCCAGCGCACCACCGCCATCGACATGGGCGACCACTACCTGCTCAATGGCACCAAGAACTGGATCACCAACGGCGGCAGCGCCAGCACCTACCTGGTGATGGCCCAGACCGATGCGGCCAAGGGGCACAAGGGCATCAACTGCCTCATCGTGGAGAGGGGCATGCCCGGCTTCACCGTGGGTGCCAAGGAGGACAAGATGGGCATCCGCGGCAGCGACACCCATACGCTGATGTTCCAGGACGTGAAGGTGCCCAAGGCGAACCGCATCGGCGAGGATGGCTTCGGCTTCACCTTCGCCATGAAGACCCTGAGCGGCGGCCGCATCGGCATCGCTTCCCAGGCCCTCGGCATCGCCAGCGGAGCGTACGAGTTGGCGCTGGCCTACAGCAAGGAGCGCAAGGCCTTCGGCAAGCTCATCAGCGAGCACCAGGCCGTGGCCTTCAAGCTGGCCGACATGGCCACCGAGATCGAGGCTGCCCGTCTGCTGTGCCTGAAGGCCGCCTGGCTGAAGGACAACCACATGAACTACGACCAGGCCAGCGCCATGGCCAAGGTCTTCGCCAGCGAGGTGGCCATGAAGACCACCACCGAGGCGGTGCAGATCCACGGCGGCTACGGCTACGTGAAGGAGTACCACGTGGAGCGCCTGATGCGCGACGCCAAGATCACCCAGATTTACGAGGGCACCAGCGAGGTGCAGCGCATCGTGATCAGCCGCAGCGTGCTGAAGGGCTGATCAGAGGGCAACCTCCATCCTCCGCCGATCGTTGAAAGGCGTTCGTCGCCCCGCGTGAGCGCCGCAAAAGCCGCGGCTATCTTTGGCCGGTGCCGAAAGGCGCCTTACGGGGCCGTTGACCCTGCCTGCCCCGCACCCAACACCGCATGCGCACCACTACCAAGAACCTCGGCCTGCTGGCCCTGCTGATGCTGCTGCTGGGCTCCTGTGTGGGCCGTCGGAGCCTCAATTACCTGAACGACCCCTCCCTGACGCCCGGGGCGAGCAAGCTGTTCGAGAATCAGAAGTTCGAGTACCGCCTGCAGGTGAACGATGTGCTGAGCATCCGCGTGCTCGGGCTCGACGACCAGACCCACCGGTACTTCAACGTGGAAGGGCCGGGCGGCGGGGCCATGGTGAGCGATGCAGCCCTCTACGTGAACGGCTTCTCGGTGGACAAGAACGGCCAGGTGCACCTTCCCCAGATCGGCAAGCTGAAGGTGCAGGGGCTGACGGTGGGGGAGGCCCAGGACCTGGTGCAGCGGAAGATCAACGAGTATTTCACAAACGCCACGGTGATCCTGAAGATGGTGAACTGGCGGGTGAGCGTGCTGGGGGCGGTATCCCGGCCGGGCACCTACGTGGTGTACAACAACCAGATCACCATCCTCGATGCCCTTTCCATGGCGGGGGGGCCGGATGAGCTCGCGGACAAGTCGCATGTGACGCTGATGCGGCAGAGCGACCGGGGGGTGCAGGCGCTGTACGTGGACCTGAGCACGACCGATGTGCTGCGCTCCGAGTACTACTACCTGCTGCCGAATGACGTGGTGTACGTGCCGGCGCTCGGTGCCCGCCCGGGCCGCCTCAACCTGGAGGTCCTTTCGGTGATCCTGGCCACCTTGAGCACCGCCGCCGTGGTCTTCACGGTGATCAAGAACAACACGCAGTAGCATGGCCGCCGCACCCGCGAACGACATCATCGACCTGCGGGCCATCGTCCGCAAGCTGCTGGCCAAGTGGTGGTGGTTCGTCATCACCTGCGGCCTGGCCGGCGCAGTGGGCGTGGCCTACCTGAAGACCACCCCCAAGAGCTACCGCGTGGAGGCCAAGATGCTCATGGGCGAGGGCAGCCGCACCGGATTCGGGCAGAAGGAGGACTTCCTGAAGGGCATGTCGCTGGTGCGCGGCAACTCGCAGCTGGAGGATGACATCGCCGTGCTCACCTCCCGCAACATGGTGGTGCGCACGCTGCGCAAGCTCGATTTCGGCATCTCCTATTACACCACCCGCCAGTTCCTCACGCAGGAGCACCACGAGTTCCCCCCGTTCCGCGTCTTCCTCGACTCCGTGGCGGTCCAGGTGACCGGCGTCCCCATCCATGTCAGGGTGGACCGCACGGCAGGCACCTACACCGTTTCCGCCAAGGGCGAGAACGTGCTGCTCTACAATGTGCAGAAGCAGGAGCTGCTGGAGCAATACATCGAGGAGTACAACGTCGATCAGACCCTCCGCATCGGTGAGCCCTTCGTGGGTCCCAACCTCAGCTTCCGCATCGAGTTCCCCGAGGACCGTGAGTACCAGGCTGACACGGACTACTACTTCAAGATCAACAGCCTGGAGGCCCAGGTGATGAACTACGGCACGCGGCTGGGGGTGAGCGAGCCGGAGGGCAATGGCCATGTCATCACCCTCAGCATGACCGGCTCCACGCCGAGCAAGGAGATCGCCTTCATCAATACCCTGATGGAGACCTTCATCGAGGCTGAGCTGCGCAAGCAGCACCAGAAGGGCCTCCGGACGATCGAGTTCATCGACGAGCAGATCGGGTCGGTGGCCGATTCGCTGCGGCGCGCGGAGAGCGAGATGGAGGGTGCGCGCAGCACCACGGGCGTGTTCAACGTGGCGGCCACCTCCGATGCGCTGTTCCAGGAGCGGAACCGCCTCGAGAACGAGCGCAACAGCGTGCAGCGCCGCAGGGCCTACTGCAACCAGGTGCTGGAGAAGATCCGCTCCCAGAGCGACCTGCGGAACGTGCCGGCCCCGTCCTCCTCGGGCATCGACGACCCCGTTCTCAACAACCTCGTGATCGAGATCACCCGGCTGAGCGCCGACCTCGCTGCGCAGAACGTGAGCTCGGGACCGAAGAACAACCCAACGGTCATCGCCATGGAGCGGAAGGTGAAGAACCTCACCGCTTCACTGGCGCAGACAGCCGAAAGCCTCGTGCAGCAGGCCGATATCGATTACGATCAGCTCTCGAGCCGCCTCTCCTCCATCAACTTCCAGCTGGGGCAGATCCCCAAGGGCGAGCGCGAACTGGGCATCAAGCAGCGCAAGCTCGACCTGAGCGGCGGCCTTTACAACTACCTCATGGAGAAAAAGGCCGAGGCCGGCATCGCCATTGCCTCGGACCAGGTGGACAAGAGCGTGGTGGACGAGGCCCGCGTGGCCGGGGGCGGCGCCGTAGGGCCCGACAAGAAGGTGGTGCTGGGCGGCGCGATGCTCCTCGGGCTCATGATTCCCGTGCTCATCATCGTGCTCCGTGATTTCTTCAACGACCGCATCGCGGACCTCGACGAGCTGAAGCGCGTGACGAGCCTGCCCGTGCTCGCCGTGATACCCTCGAGCAAGCGCCGCAGGGTGACGGCCGACGAGCCCAAGTCGCTGCTGGCCGAGTCCTTCCGCACAGCGCGGATCAACCTGCAGTACCTCAACGCCAACGTGCCGCGCCAGGTGATCGGATTCACCAGCAGCACCAGCGGAGAGGGCAAGACCTTCAGTGCGGTGAACCTGGCCACCGTGATGGCCCTGTCGGGGCGGCGGGTCCTGGTCATCGATGCGGACATGCGACGGCCCAGCGTGATGAAGACGCTGGAGCAAGCCGAGGGAGCCGGCCTGAGCACCTGGCTGATCGGCGAGGCCGGGGTCAACGACATCGTGCGGCGGACGGATGTGCCGGGCCTCGATGTCATCGGAGCGGGCCCCATCCCCCCCAACCCCGGCGAGCTGCTGGAGAGCCCGCGCTTCGGTGAGCTGATCTCCGCCATGCGCAGCCGCTACGACCACATCCTGGTGGATTCATCGCCCATCGGCCTCGTCAGCGAGTTCGTGGTCCTCATGGGCCACCTGGACCTGACCCTTTACGTGGTGCGCGAGCGCCGTACGCAGCGCAGCGCGCTGCGTGTGATCAACGAGATGGCGGCCAGCGGCAAGGTGGGACGCGTGGATGTGCTCCTCAACGACGTGAAGGCCGGCAGTTCGGATGGATACGGCTACTACACCAAGTAGGCCTTCGGCCCACGCATGATCCGCACCGAGGGTTCGCGCAAGGTCCTCAGGAACGTGTCCTGGCTGTTCGTCGAGCGCTTGGTGCGCCTGGCGGTGGTGCTCCTCACCGGCATCTATGTGGCGCGCGGTCTCGGCGAGGAGCTCTTCGGCCATCTCAACTACGCCACGGGCTTCGTCGGGCTGTTCTTCGCGCTCGGCGCCATGGGAATCGACGAGATCCTCGTACGCGACCTCGTGAAGCACCCCGAGCGGCGCGCCGAACTCCTGGGCACCGGCGCCCTCATCAAGCTGGCTGGTGCCGCCCTGCTGGTACTCTTGGCCACGCTGGGCTCCCTGCTGAAGGGCATGGATGCGCTCACGGTGTCGCTGGTGGTGGTGATCGCCAGTGCGGAGCTGCTCCGCCCGTTCGGGGTCATCGAGCAATGGTTCATGTCGCAGGTGAAGGCCGGCCCCGTCGTGCGCGTGCAGATGGCGCAGGTCCTGGTGAGCTCCGGGGTGAAGTTCGCCCTGCTCGGACTGATCCATGCGGGCGTGCTCACGGCGCGCGAGGCGCTCATCGGGTTCGCCTGGGTGTACGTCATCGAGTCCGTGGTCCTCACCTTGGGCTACCTGCTGGCGCTGCAGCGCTGGGGCGGCAGCTGGCGCACATGGAGGGCCAGCCGGTCCATGGCGCGCCACCTGCTTCGTGAGTCGTGGCCCATGCTGATCTACGGCATGGCGCTCTTCGTGCAGGCGCGCATCGACCAGGTGATGATCAAGGACATGCTGGCGGCGCGTGAGGGGGAGGCGGCGGCCTACGCGGAGGTGGGCCAGTACTCCGTGGCCCTGCGCATGATCGAGGCGCTCGGGTTCCTGCCCGTGATCGTGCAGGCTTCGCTCGCTCCGGCCATCACCCGTGCCAAGGGGGTCTCCCATGCCATGTACACCGATCGCCTGCTCAATCAGTACCGGCTGATGTTCCTGCTCTTCCTCGTCACTGCGGTGCCCCTTTATTTCCTGGCGCGTCCGATCATCGTGCTGCTGTTCGGCGCCGAGTACGAGCCGGCGGGCGTCCTGCTGTCGCTGTTCGCCATCCGGCTCTTCTTCACCAATATGGGTACGGGGAAGCGCAGCTTCATCACCAACGAGAGCCTATTCCGGTACTCGCTCTTCACGGCGGCCGTCGGTGTGCTCGTGAATGTCGGCATCAATTGGCTCCTCATTCCCGACCTGCGGTCGATCGGCGCCATCTGGGCTACGATCATTTCCTTCCTGGTGAGCATCTTCCTCCTCGACCTGCTGTTCCCAC
Source organism: Flavobacteriales bacterium UBA2426 (assembly GCA_002342985.1). Taxonomy (GTDB): domain Bacteria; phylum Bacteroidota; class Bacteroidia; order Flavobacteriales_F; family PHOS-HE28; genus PHOS-HE28. The sequence continues at coordinate 15,658 of DDRC01000083.1, read as the reverse complement.
GCACCCGCGAGAACCTCCGACTCATGGTCACCGGCATCCTCACCTTCTGGCGATTCCATCGTGCAGCATGAGCGCGCTCAGCAGGCATCTGGTCCCCTTGAAGCCCCGGCCCTTCGCGGAGCGGGCCTGCCCGAAGTGCGGTTCCACCGCGGTTGATGCGGTGGATGTGGCCTTTCCGGGCATCCATGTGCTCGGCGACTACGCGTGCAGAGATTGCGGATACAGGTTCTACCACGACATGCCCGTGGGCTTCGCCGTAGATTACGATGTGGCCATCGGCAAGGCGGATGGCACGCTGCACAACCCGAAGGGCGTGGATGGGTGGGTGCACGGTCCGCTCATGTCCGGCTTCCGTGCGCCCAGCGATGAGGAGGTGCGGATCGAGCGGCGCGTGATCCGGCCCTGCAAGCGGGTGGTTCTCCTCAATACGCTCGACTTCCTGTACGGCCATGTGCTGCTGAAGCTCTGGAATGCCACCTATTACCTGGAGGCCCATCCCGACCTGGGGCTCGTGCTCCTGGTGCCCCGCGCGTTCGCCTGGCTGGTGCCGAAGGGCGCTGCCGAGGTGTGGGTCGTGGATCAGCGGCTCGGCAAGGCGCATGGATGGTACCGCTCCATCGACCGGCAGGTGAAGGCGTTCCTCAAGGACTATGACGAGGTCTTCCTCGGCCGCGGCTATGCGCATCCGGATAAGACCGCCATCGACATCGCCCGCTACACCGCCGTGGAGCCCTTCCCCTTGGAGGACTATGCCACGGCTCCGAAGCGCATCACCTTCGTGCTCCGTGAGGACCGGCTCTGGTACCGGACGCCGCTGCACAAGCTGATGCACCGGGCGCTCCGCCGCATCGGGCTGAGGCGCCTGGCCGATCGCTTCTTCCTCTGGGACCAGCAGCGCCTTGCCATGGGGGCGCTGGCCCGCATCCGCCTGGCTGTGCAGGGGGTGCGTGCGACCATCGTCGGCCTTGGCGATCCCTCGCTGGTGCCCACGGGCGTGACCGACCTGCGGACCCGGCGCATCGACGAGCAGGTTGAGCGCGCATGGTGCTCCGCCTACGCCGGCAGCCAGCTGGTGGTGGGGGTGCATGGCTCCAATATGCTGCTGCCCACGGCGCTAGCAGCGGGCTGCATCGAGGTGCTGCCGCGCGACCGCTACATCAACCTGGCCCAGGACGTGGCCGTGCGCTACAACGATGTGATGCAGCTCTTCCTCTACCGCTTCGTGGATGAGTTCGCCACCTCCGCCGATGTCGCTCGGCATGCCGTATCCATGCTGCGCGATTTCGAGCTGTTCAATCGAAACAACCGCGTGAACCCCCCTCATCATGCAGGACGCTGAACGCCCCTTCACGCTCACCACGCCGGTGCTCCTCATCGGGTTCAACAGAACGGGGCCGCTCCGGCAGGTGTTCGAGGCCATCCGTGCGGCCCGGCCATCCCGGCTCTACTTCGCAGCCGACGGGCCGCGCAACGAGAAGGAGCGAGAGCGCTGCGAGGCCGTGCGTGCCATGGCCAAGGAGGTGGACTGGCCCTGCGAGGTGCATACGCGGTTCAACGAGCGCAACCTGGGCCTCCGGATGGGCGTGAGCTCGGCCCTGGACTGGTTCTTCCTGCATGAGCCGGAGGGCATCGTGCTGGAGGACGACACCCTGCCGGTGCCCTCGTTCTTCCGGTTCGCCCAGGAGATGCTGGAGCGGTACCGAGAGGACGAGCGCGTATGGGTGGTGATGGGGAACAACCTCATGGAGGATTGGGCGGGCGAGCGCGATGGGGATTACTATTTCAGCGCCCATGGCTATGGTGCGCCGTGGGGGTGGGCCAGCTGGCGCCGGGTCTGGCGCCATTATGACTCCGCCATGGGCCAATGGCCTGCCCTCAAGACCACCGCGCGGCTGGCCGATTTCTTCCTGAGCAAGGAGGAGGAGCGCGATGTGCATGCCATGTTCGACCGCGTGCATTCCGGCGTGATGAACTCCTGGAGCTACCAGCTGGACATCACCAGGGTCATCAACCATGGCCTGAACATCCTGCCTGAGACGAACCTGATCGACAACATCGGCTTCGGGGACGATGGCACGCACACCGTCAGCCTCTCCGATCCGCGCAACAAGCGCACGGCACGCGACATCTCCTTCCCGTTGCGGCATCCCCGCTTCATGATGCTCGACGCCCGGCGCGACCGCGAGTACTTCCGCAGGTACATCGGCAGTACGCCCCGCGAGCGCTTCAAGCAGCGCATCAAGGAGCTCATACCGGGCGGCCCCAAGGGGCCCTTGGTGCAGGGGCTCATCGGGCTGAAGCGTAAGTTCGGAGGCTAGCCCCGCGTGCGCTGCCATGATCCGCAAGAGCCAGCTCGTCAACGCCCTCTTCGTGCTGGGCTTTCCGGTCTACGGCTTCGGCAACTACTACGGCCTGAAGTCCGGCCTCGCCAAGGGCATGATGATCACGGTGGCGCCCTTCGTGGCCATCCTGCTCTTCCACCTGGTCGACGCCATGTACAGGAAGCGCATGGGGCGGGTGCTAACGGGCACCTGGTGGCTCGCCATGCTCTATGTGGGCACGCTCTGCGCCTCCATGTTCGTGGCCATGCGCGCCGGGATACCCGGGGTGCAGACGGGGAATGCGCTGCTTTCCTGCCTCATCTTCCTGGCGCCGTTCAATGCGGCGGTGGTGGTGGTCCTCCACAATCGGGGCGACCCCGGCTTCGATTTCGGCCGCCTGCTGTTCCTCGGCCTGGGCCTGTTGCTAGCCATCAACGTGCTCGGCTTTTTAGCCGGTGTCCAGTCCTACGGGCACGCTTTCGAGGGACGTGCCAATTTCCCGTTCATCCGGGGCATCTACACGGGGGCGCACGTCCTGGCCGCCTGGGCGCTCATGCTCATGGTGGGCATGCGCGATGCCGCCCGCCGCCCGGTCGCCTTCGCCCTGGGCCTGGCGGCCCTCGCCATCTGCCTGTATTTCATGGTGCGCATAAACAGCCGCTTGTCGTTCATGATCTTCCTGATGCTCGCGGTGCTCTTCGTCACCCGTGCGATCAAGGTGGTCCGCGGCCTGTACACCATCTCGCTCTTCACGCTGCCCCTGCTCCTCAGCTTCTCCTTGCTCGTATACCAGGTGCTGAGCCTGCCTTTCTTCTCGGCGGTGCTCGAGCGCGTCTCCAAGGAGGACGTCACCACATTCAATGGACGCAGCGATATCTGGTATTCCGTGGGCGACTGGGCCGTCAACGACCGCACGGGCCTGCTGTTCGGCAATGGCTTCAAGGGCCATTACAGGCTGGGCCTGCTCGATCGGGTGGCGGTGATGTGGGATGTGGAGAACCCGGTGAACCTGCACACGCACAGCACTTTCACGGAGGTGCTGGTGGGCCAGGGCATCCTGGGCGTGGTGCTGCTCTATGTCCTGTTCTGGCGGGGCTTCATGCATTACCGCCGCCAGTACCTCGATGGCACCGGTCAGGCGCCGATGTTCGGTGCCTTCGCCTACCTGCTCTTCATCTGGCAGCTCGACATCTTCTGCTATGGCGTGGACATCGGCCATTCGATCCTCCTGTCGATGCTGGCGCCGCTCTGCGTCCGTCGGCAGCCCGATGGCCTCGGCGCCTAGCGGAACGGCCCGGCCCTCAAGGCCGGGCCGTTCCGACTGTGTTCACAGGACGGAGATCCGCTGCGGTGTTCGGCGCCCGTTATCCTCGTGCACCAGGAGGTAGGTGCCGGCTCCCAGGCCGCTGGGCAGCACCAGCATGGAGCGGGCACCGGTCACGCGCTCGGTGAGCAGCAGCTGTCCCTGCAGGCCATACAGCATCAAGGCGCCCGAGCCGGCCGGCACCTCCACCGCGATGGATTGGCCGGGGCTGGCGGGGTTCGGGAAGGCATGCAACGCGTTGGCCGCATCAGAAGTGCCATCGCTGCCATCGCCCATGCCCGTGGTGAGGCAGGTGGAATCGTCCTCCTTCACCAGCACCACGGAGCGGTAGGCCGGCAGCGTGATGGAGCCGGTGTGGAGGTTGCCATCCGTGTCGCTCCAGCAGCCCTGCAGGCTGAAGGTCTGGTCGGTCGGGCCTTCGTTGATCAGCAGCTGCTGGCGCTCGAAGGGGTCCACCGGCACGGCGCTCACCCGCTCCAGGGCGATGTTGTCGATGAAGTAGACGCCCTCGGTGTAGTGGTTCGTGAACTGGCAGGCGCCTTGGTCGGTGATGCTGCTCTGGAAGAAGTGCTCCACATCGCGCCGGTTGGCATCGAAGGGGAACACCCGCTCGCCCTCCTGCACCGGCGTGCTCAGCTGGCTGATGCCCTTGAAGCCCACGGTGAGCTCGCCCATCAGGTCGCTCACGATGCTGAAGCGGAGCCGGTACCAGCTGCCTTGCTGCACGCTGGCATTCGTGCTGTGCTTCAGGTTGAAGGTGTTGTAGGAGGCGTTGTCGGTGAAGGACACCCGCATGCATCCGCCGTCGAGGCGGCTGGCGTTGTGCGTCAGCTGTCCCTGCGTGGGCCATCCGCCCCATCCGTTCACGTTGCTGTTGAAGCTCCCGTTGGCGACCGCGTTCGTGCCGAACACCTCGAGCACTTCCATGCTGGGGAGGTTGAGCGGGCTCCGGGTGGACCCGGCATCCTCGGTGAAGGTGCTCTGCCAGCGCTCCAGCGTGAAGTAGCGGTGCGTGCCGGCGAAGGTGTTGTGCAGGTAGATGCTGCGGTCGTTGTACGGGTTGAAGTACCGGTTGTTCGTGAAGGTGCCGTAATCGACATAGGCCGAGCCGTTCACATGGTACTGCCGCATGCAGAGCTGGTCCTTGGTCACCCCATAGAGCACATTGCCCGTGTAAACCGTGTTGAACGCGGGCACGAAGTAGGGTGCGGTGGCTCCGGGGCCGTTGTAGTTGCTGAAGTCCGAGATGCTGAGCTGGATCTTGTTGTTGAAGAGCACGTTGCCCTCGATCCGGTTCCCGGTGCTCACCATCGTATGGTCGACATGGATGCCGCTCACGCTGCAGTTCGTCACCGTGTTGTCCTTCACCAGGGTGTTCTTGATGCTCGTGTTGCCGAAGTAGATGCCATGGCACATGGGGTAGGCATTGATCCAGTTCGGGGCGCAGCTCTCGATGTCGCCCTGAAGGTCGCGGACGATGTTGTTGCGGATGACGGCGCCATCGGCGTGGTCGAAGGAGATGCCCCCGCCATCGTTGAGGATCGCCATGGCATTGATCACCACGTTGCGCTCCACCACGGCATTGTTGGCCACGGCGATGGCGATGTAGCCGACGTTGACGAGGCGGTTGTCGGCGACCGTTACATCGGCGCCGTTCATCCGGATGCCGAGGTAGCCCATGTTGTTCTCGCCGAGACCGGGCACGGTGGCGATGTCCTCAAGCGTGCAGTGATGGAGGCTGGTGCCGTTATCGAGCAGGGAGATGGCCGTGCCGTAGGTGCGCTGCACCGTGAGGTGGTGGAAGTCCTGGTTGTTGCCTGTGCTGAGGATGGCCTGCCAGGTGTCGGTGAAGGTGCAGTTCATGGCTTCCAGGTCGGAGGTGCCCGACAGGCGGAGCGAGGCGGTGTGCTGGTGCTTGAAGTGGATGCCGTCCACCTTGATGTGGTGGCGCTGCCAGCTCACGTACACGCCGAAGTCGGTGACGCTGGCCTCCACCAGCACGTTGTTGGGGTTGGCATTGTTGGGGCACCACAGGTACAGCTGGCCGGCAGCGCGGTCGTGGAACCATTCGCCGGGAGCATCGAGCAGCTCCAGCTTGTTGCGCAGGAAGTAGCCCCACTGCTGGCTTTGCAGGTTGTTGCCCGTGCTGCTGTGGGTGAGCACCCCATTGCTGAAGGCGCTGACGTAGGCGGTGTCGTAGCTCCAATTGGTGGTGCGGATCACCGCAGTCGCGCCGGTCCAGTACCCGTTAGGCTGCGAGAGTTCGGCGTCCGTCAGGCTGGTGCTCGTACCCTGGTCCACGCGCAGCCAGCCGGTATTGGGGAAGCGGGCGATGGTCTGCAGGGCCCCGTTCACGTACACATGCTTCACCGCCTGGCTCATGGGCACGCGCCAGATGTTGCCGCTGTGCTGGGTCCATCCGGTGACCGCCACGCTGCCGCTGATGATGGGCTGCGCGCCGGTGCCGTAGGCACCGACCTCGATGTAGCTGGACGCGGTGCCGCTACCATTGATATTGATCTTCCCTCGGTATACGCCGCCACGCTCCAGCAGGACGCGGTCGCCGGGCTGCAGTGAGAAGGAGATCTGGTTGAAGCGCTCCAGCGTCTGCCAGGCGGTGGCCTGGCTGGTGCCGTTGTTGCTGTCGTTCCCCGTCGGAGAGATGTAGTAGGTGGCGCTCCGGGCGGCATGCCACACGATGGCGGCGGTGAGGAGGAGGAGCGTGCGGAGCAAGGAGTATCGCATGGGGAGTGAACTTGGGGCCTTCAACCCCCCTCGCCAAGCCAATGTTCCCCAAACTCGACGGAGGCGCCGTGGCTTTCGACGAATCCGCCTCTCCCCCGATGGGGCTCCACGTCCGATTGTTGAATGCTTGCGGCATGGACTCGGCCTCGCGGAGGGGCCGCCGGTAGCTTTGCCGGGTGCCCCGTTCCCCCATGCGCATCCTGGTGGTCGGCCAGACCCCGCCACCGTTCGGCGGACAGGCCGTCATGATCCAAGCCCTCCTGGATGGCCGGTACGAGCGCATCAGACTGTTCCATGTGCGGATGGCGTTCTCCTCGGACATGGAAAGCGTGGGCAAGTTCGCGGTAGGCAAGCTGGCGGTGCTCGCCGGCACCATTGCCCGCATCTGGTGGGCGAGGCTCAGGCACGGCACTACCGTGCTCTATTACCCCCCGAGCGGCCCTCAGATGGTGCCGGTGCTACGCGACATCGCCCTGCTGTGCGCCAC
>DDRC01000083.1:8215-8630 GCA_002342985.1 Flavobacteriales bacterium UBA2426 | reverse complement strand
ACATCGCCCTGCTGTGCGCCACCCGGTGGCTCTTCGGCAAGGTGGTGTTCCACTTCCATGCCGGAGGCGTCTCCGGTTTCGAGGAGCGCTTGCCGGGCTTTTTCCGCCCTTTCTTCCGGTTCGCCTACCGCAGGCCCCACCTGGCCATACGCACTGCGCCGCAGAATCCACCTGATGGCATGGCCTTGGGGGCGCTGCGCGATGCGGTGGTGCCCAACGGCATCCCCGATCATCGCGGACAGGTGCCTGAGCGCTGTTCAGGGCCGGGTGAGCCGCTGGAGATCCTCTTCGTCGGCGTGCTGGTGGAAAGCAAGGGCGTGCGGGTGCTGCTGGAGGCCTTCGCGCAGCTGCTCGACCTTGGTGTAGATGCCCGTTTGAGGGTCATGGGCCGTTGGAACGAGGAGCCCCTCAAGGC
>DDRC01000083.1:0-8094 GCA_002342985.1 Flavobacteriales bacterium UBA2426 | reverse complement strand
GCCTGGAGCATGGCGTTCATCGCTGGGCGCGGATTGAAGGACAGGGTGGAGTTCCTCGGCGTGCTGCAGGGCACGGAGAAGGATCGCCGATTCGCGGCATGCGATATCTTCTGCTTCCCATCCTACTTCGAGGCGGAGAGCTTCGGTCTGGTGCTGGTGGAGGCCATGCAGTTCGCCAAGCCCGTGGTGAGCACCACTTGGCGGGGCATACCGTCGGTGGTGGAGGAGGGCGTCAATGGCTTCCTCGTACCGGTCAGGGATACCGGCGCCGTGGCCGCACGGTTGTTTCAGCTCGCACAGGATCCCGGGCTCCGCTCCCGCATGGGGCAGGCCGGCCGGCGCATCTTTGAGCAACGGTTCACGTTAGAGGCCTTTCAACGCGCCATGGAGCGCGAATTATCCGCATTGGAATGAGTGAGGGGATGCGGCTGCTGGTCACCGGCGCCTCGGGATTCATCGGCACCAATCTGGTGGAGCGCTTCACCGCCCTGGGCGTGCCGCTGCTCAACCTGGACTGGAATCCTCCGCTCAACCCGGCCCACGCCGTTCACTGGCGCGAGGCGGATATCATGGACCGGCAAGCCCTGGCCGCCGCATTCGATGCCTTCAAGCCCACGCACGTGGTGCACCTCGCAGCCCGCACGGACACCGAGGAGCCCGTGGATGTGGACGCCTACAGGCAGAACCACGAGGGCACGCGGCGGCTTCTCGAGGCAGTGAAGGCATGCCCCAGCGTGCGCCGCATCATCATCACCAGCACGCAGTTCGTCTGCGAGGCCGGTTACCAGCCCCGGCACGACCTCGATTTCAAGCCATTCACGGTCTACGGCGAGTCGAAGCGGCTCACCGAAATGGCCACGCGTGAGGCCGGCCTGGCCTGTACCTGGACGATCATCCGGCCCACCACCATCTGGGGCCCGTGGTCGCTGCGCTACCGCGACGTCCTGTTCAAGGTGATGCGCAAGGGGCTCTATTTCCACCCCGGGCGGCAGCGCGTGGTCCGCTCCTACGGCTATGTGGGCAATGTGGTGTGGCAGATCGAACGGATGCTCACCGTACCCGATGCCACGGTGAACGGTAAGGTCTTCTACGTGGGCGATCCGCCCTTCGACCTCAAGGAATGGGTGGAGGAGGTGTCGAAGCAGTTGACCGGCCGGCCGGTGCGGTACATCCCCAGCCTGCTGGTGCGCTCCATCGCCCTCGTCGGCGATGCCTTCAAGGCGGTCGGGCTGCCTTTCCCCATCACCAGCGGCCGCTACCGAAGCATGACCTCCGACTACATCACGCCCATGGACCGCACGATCGCGGCGGTGGGCCAGGCGCCCTTCAGCATTCCCGATGGCGTGCGCGAGATGGTGCGGTGGTACGACGACGGCAGCGAGCGCTGGACCGCCGGCCCGAAGAAGGACGCACGAACCGATTCGGACGCGCAGTGAGCCGGCCGGGTGCGCCATCTTTACGGCCTCATGCTGATCCGTTTCTCCAAATGGCACGGGACCGGCAACGACTTCATCATGGTCGATGACCGGTCCGGCGCATTCCCCTCGGGTGACGAGGGCCTCATCCGGCGGCTCTGCGACCGGCATTTCGGCATCGGGAGCGATGGGCTCATCCTGATCCAGGCGCCGCGAGCGACGGGCACGGACTTCCATATGGAGTTCTACAACCCCGATGCGAGCCGGAGCTTCTGCGGCAACGGCAGCCGCTGCGCCTTCGCCTTCTGGAGTGCGCTCAACGGCCGTGTGGAGGAGGCGCGCTTCACAGCCATCGATGGCTGGCACCAGGGCGCATGGCATGGCGAGGAGGTGGCGGTGACGCTCGGCTCCGTGCCCTGCGTGGCGCAGCACGACGACCACGACTTCGTCCATACCGGATCGCCGCACGAGGTGGTGCGCGTGCCCGATGTGGATGCGGTGGAGGTCATGGTGGATGGCCCGAAGCGCGCGCACGACCCGCGGCGGGGCCCCGGCGGCACCAATGTGAACTACGTGTGCATGCGCGAAGGCACGGTGCGCATGCGCACTTTTGAACGCGGCGTGGAGGCGGAAACGTTGAGTTGCGGCACCGGCGTGGTGGCCGCTGCGCTGAGCGCGATGGCACGGCATGAATCGCAATCGCCCGCGTGCGTCATCACGCGCGGGGGGCAATTGCTGGTGGAGGCCGAACGGGCGGATCGCGAGGGCTGGCACAGGATACGGCTCATCGGCCCGGCCGTTCATGTGTTCGATGGCACCATCGCGGCCTGAGGCATGGCGGGGCCTAGAAGCAAGTGGATCATCGCGGGTGCCATTGTGGCGGCCGCAGCCGGCATTGCTGCATTCGCCGTTTGGCGCGGGGTGATGGGGCCTGCCACGCGCTTCGCGGAGGAGAGCCGCGTGGTGCTCATCCCCACGGGAGCCGGCCTCGATGCCGCCATGGACAGCCTGCGCCGCATCGGAGCCGTGGGGAATGAACAGGTGTTCCGCCGGCTGGCTGAGCGCGGCCGGATCAAACCGGGCCGGTACCGCATCCGGCGGGGCATGAGCGCCCGCGCCCTGGCCCGCATGCTGCATGCGGGGGAGCAGGAGCCCGTGCGGGTCACGTTCAGCAACGTGGACCACCTGCAGGAGCTGGCCGGGCGGCTGGACCATGCACTGGAGCCCGATTCCATCGCCTTTCTCCGCGCCTTCCTCGACCCGGAGCAGCAGCGCGCGGCCGGACTTGATGAGGCGACCATGATCGGCCTGTTTCTGCCCAACACCTATGAGCTGTGGTGGACCACCACCCCCGAGCGGTTCATCGCCCGGATGCGCCAGGAGTACGATGCCTTCTGGAACGCGGAGCGGCGGGCGAAGGCAGAAGCCCTCGGGCTTACGCCGGCGGAGGTCTCCACCCTGGCCTCCATCGTGCAGGCCGAGACCGTGCGCATGATCGATGCCCCCACCATTGCAGGGGTCTACCTCAACCGCTTGCGCATCGGCATGCCGCTCCAAGCCGACCCCACGCTCAAGTTCGCCCTCGGGCTGGACAGCGTGAACCGCGTGCTGAACCGAGACAAGCTGGTGGATTCGCCGTACAATACCTATCAGAACCCAGGGCTCCCGCCCGGCCCCATCAACATGCCCGAGCCGCGCTTCATCGAGTCGGTGCTGACCGCTCCCCGCCATGACTACCTGTATTTCTGCGCGCGGGCCGACCTGAGCGGCTACACCGATTTCGCGCGCACCTACGAGCAGCACCTGGTGAACGCCCGCCGCTACCAGAAGGCGCTGAACGAGCGCCGGATCTACCGCTGACAGGGCTGCACGGGAAACCTATTTTCGCGGCCGCTCCGGAAGGGCCGCAGCGACAATTCACCATCGATGACCAAGATCAAGTTCGGAACCGACGGCTGGCGCGCCATCATTGCGCAGGAATTCACCGTGGACAATGTGGCGCGCGTGAGCGTGGCCGTGGCGGAGTGGGTGGTCCGCAACCACCCCGGCAACACCCGCATCGTGCTGGGCCACGACTGCCGGTTCGCCGGCGAGCTCTTCGCCCAGACTTGCGCCAAGGTGTTCGTGAGCCGCGGCATCGAGGTGCACCTCGCCCAGGGCTTCGTCAGCACTCCCATGGTGAGCCTGGGCGCCCAGCGCGTGCAGGCGGGCATGGGCGTGATCCTTACCGCCAGCCACAACCCGCCCAGCTACAACGGCTACAAGCTGAAGGGCATCCACGGCGGTCCGCTCATCCCCGAGGAGGTGCAGCAAGTGGAGGACATGATCCCCGATGCGCATGGCGTGGACCTGGATGCCATCGACCTGGCCCAGGCGCGCAAGGACGGCCTGCTGAAGCACATCGCCCTCGAGGACATGTACGTGGAGCATGTGGAGAAGAGCTTCGACATGAAGGCCATCCGCGAATGCGGCATGCGCTGGGGCTACGATGCCATGTACGGCGCCGGCCAGAACGTGGTGCGCCGCCTGCTGCCCGATGCCGCGCTCCTTCACTGCGATTACAACCCGTCCTTCATGGGCCAGGCGCCGGAGCCCATCCACAAGAACCTGCAGGAGTTCAGCGCGCTGATCAAGCAGGGCGGCATCGATTGCGGCCTGGCCACCGACGGCGATGCCGACCGCATCGGCCTGTACAACGGCCGCGGCGAGTTCATCGACTCGCACCACATCATCCTCCTGCTCATCCACTACCTGGTGAAGTACAAGAAGTTCACCGGCAAGGTGGTGGTGGCCGTGAGCACCACGCCCAAGGTGAAGAAGCTCTGCGAGCACTACGGGCTGGAGTACAGCGTCACCAAGATCGGCTTCAAGTGGATCAGCGGTCTGATGATCACCGAGGATGTGCTGCTGGGCGGCGAGGAGAGCGGCGGCATCGCCATCAAGGGGCACATCCCCGAGCGCGACGGCATCTGGATGGGGCTCACCATCTGGGAATTCATGGCCAAGAGCGGCAAGACGCTCGATGAGCTGATCCAGGAGGTGTACGCCATCGTGGGGCCCTTCGCCTACGACCGCAACGACCTGCACATCAGCGAGGCGCTGAAGCAGCAGGTGCTGAAGAACTGCGCCGCCAACGCCTACACGCGCTTCGGCGACCTGGAGGTGCGCCGCCTGGAGACCATCGACGGCTACAAGTACCACTTCGACGACGAGCAATGGCTCATGATCCGCGCCAGCGGCACCGAGCCCGTGCTGCGCTGCTACGCGGAGTCGGGCACCATGGCCGGCGCGCAGGCGATCCTGGCCGCGTGCAAGCAGGCCATCGGCGCCTGAAGCGCGCCGCGCCGATACCTTGCGCCATGCGGCTCCTGAAGCACGTGTTCCGCGCGAGCACTTGCCTGTTGCTCCTGTCCGGGAACGCATCGGCCCAGGAGCCGGACACATCGGTGGCGTGCGAACGGCCCTGCAAGCGCTGCATCGCCTTCATCTCCGCCGGTGCGGGCGTGGCGGCCACGGTGGCCTACATCGGGCTCGACCAGGCTTGGTATGCGCAATACGACCGGGGCCCCTTGCGCACCTTCGATGATTCGGACGAGTGGCTGCTGATGGACAAGACGGGCCACCTGCTGAGCGGCTACATGCTCGGGGCCTGGGGCCATGCGGCCATGAAGCACTGCGGGTCGAATGACCGCTCGGCTCGGTGGGTCGGCGGCTCGGTGGGCCTCGCCTTCATGACCGGCATCGAGATCCTCGATGGGACCTCGGCCGGCTGGGGCTTCTCTTGGAGCGACATGGCCGCCAATGCCGCTGGAGCGGGCCTCTTCATCGCGCAGGATGCCGCCTGGGGCGAGCAGCGCATGGCGCTGAAGATCTCGCTCCGCCATACGCCTTACGCCGCGCAGCGCCCCGACCTGCTGGGTGAAGGGTTCGCCGATCGCCTGCTGAAGGACTACAACGGCGTCACGCTCTGGCTCAGCGGCAACCTGGCTGGCCTGAGCGGCAGCACGCGCCTGCCGAAGTGGCTCAACATCGCCGTGGGCTATGGCGCCGAGGGCATGATCAGCGCGTACCCGCTGGAGCAGGTCGGTGGCCCGGCTGTGTTCCGGCAGTTCTACCTCTCGCCCGACGTGGACCTGACGCGGATCAAGACGAAGAGCCGCGTGGTGCGCACGCTCCTCTTCCTGGCCAACAGCATCAAGGTGCCGGCGCCCGCGCTGGAATACCGCAGCAACGGGGAGTGGAAGGGGCATTGGCTCCACTTCTGAAGGGATCCGGGGCTGAGGCCTTCGCGACTCCCGGTCAGGCCCGGAGCGATAATGCGCCATCGCGCAGCAAGCGGTCCACCTTGAGCACGCCCGCCACGGTGAGGCTGTCGCGGAGCTCGCCGCGCATCACCATGCCCACCACTTCGGCGAAGGGCACCTTGCGCAGCTCCAGCTGCTCATTGTGGTCGGGCTCCGGCTCGTGGAAGGTGAGCCCCTGCGCCACGTAGATGATGGCCACCTCATCGCTGGCGCTGTTGCTCAGGTCCATCTGCAGCACCTCGGTCCATTGCTCGGCCACGATCCCCGCCTCCTCGCGCAATTCGCGCTGGGCGCTCTCCAGCGGAGGCCGTTGGCGCGAGCCGCCGCCCTCGATGATCTCCCAGCTGTACGCGTCGATGGGGTAGCGGTGCTGCCCCACGAGCCAGGTGTTGCCCTCGGCATCGAGCGGGATGATGCCCACCGCCAGGTTCTTGAAGTGGACCACCCCGTAGATGCCCTCCCGGCCGCTGGGGTCGATGACCTCGTGATGGCTCACGCTGATCCAGGCCGTGCTGTACCGCTCCTCGATGCTCAGGGTCTTCCAAGGGCCGCGCTCCTCCATGGCGGCAAGATAGGCGGCACCTCAGCGGCGCTCCTTCGGCAGATGAGGGTGGACTCCCGACTCAAGCGGGGCTGAACGCACCAATTGCGCGTCTTTGTGCATCAAGGCCTCACCCCGGCCATGGTATCTGGATCACCTGCGGGCAACTGCCATCGGGGTTCATCAGCATCACATCGTTCTCTATGTTCAGGATAACGCCATCGGGAGTGCTCTCCCGCCGGCGCACCGCCAGCAGCTTGCCCGTATGCGGCGAGTAATCGAGATCCATGAAATAGCTGGAGTTGCAGGTGGCCAAGAGCCGCTCGGTAGCGCCACTGGTCAAGTCGGTTCTGTACAACCCAGTTAGATGAGACCAGATCATGCTATGCGAGCCTGGTAGGTAAGCTGCACCTTTAGGCAGGCCATTCTGCATGATCGAGTCAGGAAGCTGGTAGATCAGGTCCGTGCTGGGATTGCCCTCCCAATGGCATGAGTACACCCAAGCGAACACATTGAATGTTCTGTTAGGCAACGCCCAGACCGCTTGGCCGGCGAAAGCCCCTGTGTTCCACAGTGTGTCGATTGGCGTGCCAGAGCTGGTCATCCTGATGTTCTGCATGTTGTATTGCGGCGGACCGAGCGCACCGGTCTCGTAGCCGATCTGTGTGCCATCGGGACTCCACAGCGGTCTGAAGCTATTGCCATTGAAGGTGAGCTGCGTGAGGCTATCGCCATTGGCCTTCACCTTCCAGATGTTCCAATTGGGGGCACTGGCCTGGGTGAAGGCGATCCAGCCGCTTGTTCCCCAGGAAGATTTGGAGCCGCTCAGGGGGCCTTGGAAAACCAACTGAAGCACTTCACTGCTGAGGTTATAGCTGTAGAGTTGCGAATTCGTCCAGTTGCTTCCATACGCTACGCGCTCAATCAAGATTTCGTTGCCACTATTCGGATCAAAAACCGCGTGGCCAACGAAATTCTCCTCGACCTGCCAGTTCCAATCACCGCCCAGCGGCGGGGCTGGGAGAGGGATGCAATCGGCATGGGTGTCACACGGCCACCCAGCGCCTGCGCTTGGCGGTTCGGGACACACAGACTCAGGCTTGCGGCATGCCGCTAGCGCGGCTAGCAGGCCGATGCACAGGCAGGATGAACGCATGGGTCAAGGGCTTACTGCGGCCATGGTATCTGGATCACCTGCGGGCAACTTCCATCGGGATTCATCAGCAGCACATCGTTCTCCATGTTCAGGATCACGCCATCGGGGGTGCTGGCACGCCAGCGCACGGCCAGCAGCTTGCCCGTGTGAAGCGAGTAATCGAGATCCGTGAAATAGCTCGAGTTGCAGGTCTCCACCAAGCGCTGAGTGGCACCTGTAGCCAAATCCGTCCTGTAGAGCCCCGTTCTATGCGACCAGAGTACGGCATTCATCCCTGGGATGTATGTGCTCCCTTGAATCAGTCCGCTGGTGTCAATCAGGGTCTGCTCTAAAGCGTGCGCGATGTGCCATTCGCAATCACTCTCGAAAGTGCAGGTGCCTAAGGCAATACCGCCAGAGTTGACGGTCATGTTTGGGAGCACCCATTCAGTGGAGTTCATGAATGCCATGCAATCCCAGAGGGTGTCAATGGCGCTGCCATCAGCGGCAATCCGTATGCTCAGGGAATTCAGGGGTGCTTGTGACAGATTTCCCGTGCTGTATCCGATTTCTGTTCCGTCCGGGTTCCAGATCGGCCTGAAGCAATTACCCGTGAACGTGAGTTGAGTCAGGCTGTCGCCGTTGGACTTAACCTTCTAGATGTTCCAGTTGGGTGCACTGGCCTGGGTGAAGGCGATC
>DDRC01000103.1:2892-3979 GCA_002342985.1 Flavobacteriales bacterium UBA2426 | reverse complement strand
GGTGAACATCAGCGGGTTCCAGCTGTCCTTGAAGCCCGTGCGCATGTACTCCAGGAAGGGGTCCTGCTCCGAGCCGCGATAGTATATCACTTGGTCGGTGCCATCGGTCTTGGTGGCCATGCGGATCACGCCGTTGTGGTCGGTGACCCAGCCTTCGAAGTTGTCCTTGCTGTTGTCGTAGAGCGGCTTCAGCTCGCCGGTGGCCACGTTGCAGAGGTAGGGGTCGAAGACCTGCGGGTTGCGCTGGTTCATCTGGATGATGATGTGCTGCTCCATGCCCGCAACGCCGTGGAGATCGTCCAATGTGCCGGCACGCACACCTTGCTGGGGGGTGAGGGCCTTGGCATCGGTGCCATCGATGCTGGCACTGAACACGATGAAGTTCTCATCGCCGTTGATGTCGCGGCTATACACGATACGGTCGCCTTTCCAGAAGTAGCCGCCGATGTCGCGGATGGTGTCATGCGTCACCTGCGTGGCCGTGCTGTCGCCGATGCGCTGGACGAATAGGTTCATCCTGCTCTTCCATGGCGCGCGGTAGCTGATGTATCTCCCGTCCGGGCTGATGCGGAAGCTGGCCTTCTCCGGGTTCTTGAAGAAGTCCTTCATGGGAAGCTGCGGCGGCGGGGCGACGACCGAGGCAGCCTGATCGCGCTCGCCGCAGGCGGAGAACAGGGCCAGGCCGGCGACCAGGGGGGCGGCCTTCAGGCCACGGAGGATGTGGAGCATGCGTTGGTGGTTGGGGTGGGTTGTTGGACCGGCAAAGGTGGTCCGCAGCAGCGTCGGATAAGGCACCGATCCACGAGCGGTGCATCCGTGTGATGAACCGTTGGGCCGGCTCAATGGTGGAAGCGGTACACCCGCACCTTGCGATCCGCTTCCACGGAATCCACCTTGGCATAGATGGCGCGCAGGTGCTGGTACCATGGGCGCCCAGGGTCTGACAGGTGGGCGCCGGCATCAATCACCACTGCGGCAAGGGACGTATCGAGCGGTGGCGAAGGGTGCCGCGCCCCCAGCACCGGGGCGGTGGCCGGGTCTGCTTGGCCGAGGTGACTGCGCAAGTCGCGCTTCAGGTTGCGGATGT
>DDRC01000103.1:1727-2755 GCA_002342985.1 Flavobacteriales bacterium UBA2426 | reverse complement strand
GCGCGCTTCAGGTTGCGGATGTCCTTGGCCGCGAGGTGGGTGAGCCAGTACCATTGCGGCAGCACCTCCACGGAACAACCGTCACTGCACCATTCCTGTTCCACCTGCACCACCCGACTGGGGTGCGCCCCGGTGTCCTTCCACGGGGTGAAGGTGGATGCCATGCCCAGGCCAAGACCGGCCATCACGCTGCGTTGTGCCACCCTTCGCTGGAACAGGGACTCTGCGGACAGGGCCACCAGCAGCGCGAATCCGGGGGCTGCATACACCAGGTAGCGGTCCAGGAACATGGGCACGGTGAAGCTCACTGCGAACATGCCCAGCAGCGGCACGAAGCACCAGAGCGCGGCGAACCGCAGGCCGGACGAACGCAGGCGGTCCTTCCAGCCGGCGGCCACAATGAGCGCCAGGAAGGCCACGGTGAGCACTGGTGCATTGCTCCATCGCCACAGCATGTTGTAGAGTTCCTCGGGCATGGGCGGGCTGAGCCAGGTGCCCTTACCCACGCTCTGCGTGATGCGCTCCAGGAAGATGAGGGCGTAGGGCAGGAATGCGCCCATGGTCACCGCTGCGCCAAGCAGGAAGCCGCGCCGCAGGGAGCGCAGCTCGGGCAGAATGAGCACCAGCAGCCCTTGGAGTCCGACCACCAGCCAGCCGAAGAAGTGCGTGTATACAAGCACCACGTTGAGCATGGAGAGGGGTAGCATCGACCGTATTCCATCGTCCGGTCGGTCCGCAGCACGCACCAGCAGCCACATGCCGGTGATGGTAAGCAGGGTGAAGAGGCTGTAGGCCCGCACTTCGTGGGCAAAGCCATAGTGGTAGTTGCTGCAGGTGAAGAGCGCGGCAGCGAGAATGGCCGCGCCGCGCTCGCCGTATCGGCGCGCCAGCAGGAACAGCGGCCATACGGCCAATGCGCTGAACAGGGCAGAAGGGATGCGCAGCCAAGCGGCTTCAAAGGGAACCCCTGCGCTCCAGGCCTTTATCAGCAGGAAGTACAGCGGCGGGTTGTTCTCGGTGCGGAACAT
>DDRC01000103.1:1009-1546 GCA_002342985.1 Flavobacteriales bacterium UBA2426 | reverse complement strand
AGGGCCGTTGCGACCAGTGAACCGTGAAGGGTTCGTCGTGCGCCAGCTCATTCACCCCTAGCCACAGCAGCTTCAGCAGCAGGTTGAGCGCCAGCAGCGCGAGGAGGAGCAGCCTGTCGGCGCGCGCAGGGGGCATGGGGCGAAGCTACCCGCCATCGCTCAAATCGACCTCCACATCACGTGGTGCGGCCCGATGCCCGGAATGTCGAACAACGCTCCTTCGATGCGGAAGCCCAGCCGCTGATAGAAAGGGACGGCCGCCAGCCTGGCATTGCACCATAGGACATCGGCGCCGGCCCGCTCCAGCCGCTCAAGAGCCGCAGCCATGAGCAGCGTGCCGGCTCCCTGTCCGCGATGGCCGGGGTGGGTGGCCATGCCGCGCAGCTGCCAGGGGCGAAGCGCCGGAAGGGCTCCGTGCGCGGCGGGCTGGAAGGAGGCCACGCAGATCCGGTCGTTGCCATCGTCAACTGCCAGGTGGAAGGCCTCGGGCGTGGCGTCGATCGGCCAGCGGCAATCCTCCAGCCTGCCGCCCGGCCT
>DDRC01000103.1:0-774 GCA_002342985.1 Flavobacteriales bacterium UBA2426 | reverse complement strand
CCGGCCTTCAGGGCTTTCACGCTGGCATAGATCAGGCGTATGACGTTCTCCACGTCGTGCCGGTGGACGGTCTCCACCGTGGTGTGCATGTACCGCAGCGGAAGGCTGATGAGGGCGCTGGGAACACCAGCGGCTCCATAGGCGAAGGCATCGGTGTCCGTGCCCGTGGCGCGGCTGGCTGCCAGGCGCTGGAAAGGCAGCCGCTCCTTCTGGGCCACTCCCACGATGTGCTTGAGCACGTTGTTGTGCACAGCCGGGGCATAGCTGAGCACCGGACCCTTGCCGCAGGCGATGTCACCGCTCTGCACCTTGTTCATCATGGGGGTCTGGGTGTCGTGCGTCACATCCGTCACGATCGCCAGGTCGGGGCGGATGCGCTCCACGATCATCTCCGCACCGCGCAGACCCACCTCCTCCTGCACGCTGTTGGTGATGTAAAGGCCGAAAGGGAGGCGCACACGGTTCTCCTTCAGCAGGCGGGCCACTTCGGCGATCATGAACCCGCCGATGCGGTTATCCAATGCGCGGCCGGTGAAGTGGCGGCCGTTAAGTACCATGAACTCATCCTCGAAGGTGACGACGCAGCCGACGTGCACGCCGAGCTTCTCCACCTCCTCCTTGCTGTCGCATCCGCAATCGAGGAAGATGTTGTCCGTGGTCGGCACCAGTTCGGTCTTGCCGTTGCGCACGTGGATCGCCGGCCAGCCGAACACGGCCTTCACCAGGCCCTTCTCGGTGTGGATGTTCACGCGCTTGCTGGGGGCGATCATGTGG
>DDRC01000151.1 GCA_002342985.1 Flavobacteriales bacterium UBA2426 | reverse complement strand
GCCCCCCAGTCGCCTTCCGCAGCCTCTTCCAGCGCGCTCACCAGCTTGGGCTCGGCATCACCCACCGGCACGGCCCTGCAACCGGAGGCCGAGCAATGGAGGAGGCCGTTGCGCAGGCCCACCAGTAGGCTGCCGTCGCGCAGCTGGTGCAGCGCGCGCACATGGGTGGCGGTATCCGAGGGATACCCCGGGAACGGGTGCGTGCCGCCGGCATCGCGCACGTGCAGCCCGCCCCCGTCGGTGCCGATGTACAGGTCGCCGTCAGCGCCGGCGATCAGGCCCAGGATGCGCGAGCCCTTGTCTGCGCCGGGCACGGGCTCGGTGATCAGCCGGTTGCCATCGACCCTGGCCAGCATGTTTCCGGTGCCCATCCACAGCCTGCCTTCGCGGTCACACGCCATCGCGCTCACCTGGGCATCGGGCAGGCCGTCCTGCAGCGAACGGTTCTGGAAGGTGACACCGTCGAATCGGCTTGCGCCGCCAAGCGTGCCCACCCAGAGGTAGCCGCGGCCGTCCTGCGACATGGCCCGCACCTGGCTCTGCGCGAGACCATCGCGCGCCGTGAGCTGCCGGAAGGCGTGCTGTTGCGCGTGGCCCAGCGCTGCAACGAGCGCGGCCAGCGTGAGGGTCAAGGGGCGCATCGCCCGCAAATCTCAGAACGTGTTGATCAATCCCAGGAAATCCGGCAGGCGGCGGCGGGAGACCGGGATGAGTGCGCCGTTGTCCAGCGCCGCCATGTTGCCCTCCGTGCGGCTGAAGCCCTTCAGGTGGGCGAGGTTGATGATGTACGACTTGTGGACGCGGAAGAAGGTCTTCGGGTCCAGGTTGTCCTCGAAGACGCGGATGTGCTTGCTGCTCACCGAGCGCTTGCCGTCCTTCAGGTGGATGGTGGTGTAGCTGTCGTTGGCCTCGAGGTAGAGGATGTCCTCATGCTTCAGCAGTACCAGCCCGTCGCGTCCGGGGATGGCCACGCGCGAGCTCAGCGGCGATTCAGGGTCCTTCATCAGCGCCGCGATCGCCGAAGGCTGTTGGCCCACCAGTTCGCCGGTGGCCTTGGTGAGCTTCTTCACCGCCCGCTCGAGCTCCTCGTGGTCAATGGGCTTCTCCAGGTAGTCCAGGGCGTTCTCCTTGAAGGCCTTCAGGGCATACTCGTCGTAGGCCGTGGTGAAGACCACGGGCAGGTCGAGCTCGGCGATGGAGGCCAGCAGCTGGAAGCCGTCCTCTCCCGGCATCTTGATGTCGAGGAACAGCGCATTGGGCTGCAGCTCCTGGATCCGTTGCCGCGCTTCGGCGGCGTTGCCGGCCTGTCCCACCACCTGCACGTCGGGGCAATGCTCCTCCAGCATCAGGCGGAGGTTCTCCCGGGCATCGGCCTCGTCGTCCACGATCAGCACGCGCAATGACATATCGCTGGGTTTGGCGAAAAGATAGGTGCTTGGACTCATGCGGCGGCGGTGTGCCAGCCACCGGCGCCAGCGGCACGGCCATCGGCAAGGGCCATCCCCGGGCCCGGCCTTGCACGGGCCATGCGCTCCCTTGTCCGTACGCTCGCTGGCCGCTGCCGATGCTCGTTCCGCCCTTTCCACGGGTTCCGAATGGGGGTAGCTTGGTGGCAAGTTCACGCATTAACCCCTCGTTGCCATGCGTACTGATAGCACTGCACCGTTCTGGATGTTCAACGACCAGGGGAGCTGATTCCCCGCTTGGATCAGGGTTTGGTTTGGTTTGGTGGTGGAGGCCCGGTCGGCGCAAGCCGATCGGGCCTCAGGTTTACAGGAACCAATGACCGGCTGCCTGCGTAGGAAGGCCCAAGACGAGAGCCATGCCACAGCCGACCCGCGAAATCCGATTGCGCATCGACCAGCTAGAGCGTCTGCTCATGTTCGACTACGAACCTGGGACGGCGGATGCCCTGTTCGACATCTGCGACAGCAGCGGGCACATTGTGAAGACCGGTGAGGTGAACGGCCCTGTGACCCGGGTGCGCATCACCGACCTGGATGGCGAGGAGTATTACCTGATGGTGCTCGACGGGGAGACCTCCACCGTGCAGCCCTTCCAACTCCGCCGCGTCGCTTGACCTCCTCCACGCCGATCATCCCCTCGTACCGCGCCCTCACCATCGCTGGCAATGTGCTGGAGAAGGACGAGCAGGGCGAAGTGTACCACACGCTCGTGACGGATACCACGCTGCCCGATGCGGTGGAGGTGGTGTTCGAGCTGAGCTGATCAGCATCCCCTTCTTCGAACCTTGCCGACCGTTCACGCGATGAGACGTTTCGTTCCTCGTGGCGCGCCGTTGCAACGCATGCCATGAGCCTATGTTGGCCTTGCGCAGCGGTCATATCGGTTGCGCAGGTGCCATGCGCAATCGATCCACCCTGCTTGTCGCGCTCTTGGCAGCCGCGCCATACTCCTCCGCAGCACAGGCCTATAGCGAACTGAACATCGGCGATGCGCGTGCTCGGTTCTATGCCAATGGACGCGTTTCCTTGAGCCAGTCGCCCGGACCCTCGAACTTCGAGGTGCCGATCGGCAGCGGGGCGAGCGTGCTATATGCCGGCGGTATGTGGATGGGCGGCGAAACCAACGGCGGTTTGCTCCGGGTGTCGAAGAGCTTCTACGCCCAGGATGAAACGGAGAGCTTCTATCCGGGACCGCTTTCCTTGTCCTTTGGATATACCGATGCCGCCACCTCCCAGGCCTACAACCAGGTGTGGAACGTGACGCGCGAGCAGGTCGAGCGGCATCTGCTATTCTTCACCTGCATGGCCGATCCGAGTTGCTCCATCAACGATGAGTTCCCTACGGGCTACATCATTCCATCAGGGATCGCGACCTGGCCGGCGATGGGCAATGGCGCAGCCAACTATGAGGCCTACTTGGCGCCGTTCTTCGACTTCGACCAGGACGGCACCTATGATGCTCAAGCCGGTGATGCTCCATGCATTCTCGGGGACCAGGCGCTGTTCAGCGTGTTCGGCGACTACCTGAGCCTCTCCGCCGGTCAGCCCGCATTGCGCGTTGAGGTGCAGCAGATGCCCTTCGCTTTCGCCAGTGGCGACCCCGCGCTGGACCAGACCGTCTTCGTCCGGTACCACCTGATCAACCGCTCCAATCAGACCTACAATAACATGATGATCGGATTCTTCAATGACTTCGATCTCGGTTGCGCGAATGATGATTTCATCGGATGCGACCCATCGCGGAATCTGGCCTATGTGTACAACTGGAGCGATTTCGACCCGACCTGTTTGGGAACGGTCGGCTATGGCCAGCAGCCTCCCGCATTCGGCATGGTGCTCCTGAAGGGACCCTTGCAGGATCCGGATGGTCAAGCGAACCCGGCGGGGAGTCTGCTTCCGCAGTGGAACGGCCATGGCTTCGGAGACAACTTCGTGGACAATGAGCGCCATGGGCTGTCGCACTTCCTGTACTTCAACCGGGAAACGCCGAACGTTGCGGCCACCGACCCGGTCATCCCGCAGCACTACTACAACTACATGCGCGGCATCTGGAGGGACGGTGTGACCATGACCTATGGCGGCAATGGCTACTCGACATCTCCGGATGCGATTCCCGCTCGGTTCATGTACCCTGGTGCCAATGACCCGGTTGGCGCCGGAACCGGAGGACTGCCCCAGGCACCGTGGAGCGATGCGGACATGACATTGGTCGATCGCCGGGGCGTCATGAGCTCAGGACCCATCACCCTTGAACCCGGCGAGCATGTCGATCTGCTGTTTGCCTACGTGTATGCGCGCGCTGGCAGCGGAGGCGCATTCGCGAGCGTGGCTGCACTCCAAGCCCGTGTCGATTCCGTTCGTGCCTTTGCGCAAACATTGCCCATCTGGGATGTTCCCGAGAACCAGCCCTACGCCGGCATGTGCGTGGACCATGCGACCATCGGCATTGGGGAAGCCAGCGCCACCCGGGCATTGACCTTCTACCCTTCGCCTGCTGACGACATCGCACACTTCGCCGCGCCCTTAGCGCTAGTTGGTGGCGTGCTCACCCTGCGCGATGCCACCGGCCGAATCGTGCAACAGCAGCGTATCCAGGCTGACCGCAACACGATCGACTTGAGCGGATTGGCCATCGGGGTGTACTCCTGCGAAGCCATGACCCGCAAGGCGCGCTACACCGGCCGTTTGGTGAAGCAATAGCCCGATGTGGACGCGTGTTGATCAGCGCTGAGCAACCCGCGCCGCAGGCCGCA
>DDRC01000184.1:4261-4545 GCA_002342985.1 Flavobacteriales bacterium UBA2426 | reverse complement strand
CGCGGGGTGCGACCGATGGGGCTCTGGTCCACCTCGATCACCTTGTCGATGTGCTCCAGGCCGCGCACGGAGTCGTAGGGCAGCGGCTGCAGGTCGCTGCGGTAGAAGTGCCTGCTGAGGATGGGGTAGAGGGTATCGCCGATGAGGGTGCTCTTGCCGCTCCCGCTCACCCCGGTGACGCAGATGAAGGTGCCCAGCGGGAAGTCCACGTCCACCGCCTTGAGGTTGTTGCCCGAGGCACCGCGCAGCGAGAGCCGCTTGCCGCTGCCCCGGCGGCGCTCGGC
>DDRC01000184.1:3923-4119 GCA_002342985.1 Flavobacteriales bacterium UBA2426 | reverse complement strand
GCGAGGTGGGCGAATCTCGCTGGATGAACTCTTCGTAGGGGCCCTCGTTCACCACGTAGCCCCCGTGCTCGCCCGCGCCGGGGCCGATGTCGATCAGGTGGTCGGCGCTCAGCATCATCTCCTTGTCATGCTCCACCACCAGCACGCTGTTGCCGCCGTCGCGCAGGTTGCGCAGGCTGCCGATGAGCCGCTGGTC
>DDRC01000184.1:0-3694 GCA_002342985.1 Flavobacteriales bacterium UBA2426 | reverse complement strand
CCGATCTGCGTGGCCAGGCGGATGCGCTGGGCCTCACCGCCGCTCAGGGACCGCGCGCTGCGGTCGAGGGTGAGGTACTCCAGGCCCACATCGAGCAGGAAGCCGCTCCGTGCGGTGATCTCCTTCACCACCTCGCGCGCGATCAGTGCCTTGGTCCCGCTCAGCCGGTCAGTCAGGCCCGACATGAAGGCGTGCAGCCCGTTGATGGGCAGCTGGGCGAGCTCGGTGATGCTGCGGCCGTCCAGGCGGAAATGCAGGGCGGTCTTCTTCAGCCGGGCGCCGCCGCATTCAGGACAGCTCACCATGTGGGTGAAGCCGGCCGCCCATTTCTGCGCGGTCTTCGGGCCTTCCTCGGCCTGCTCCAGGATGAAGGGGATGATGCCTTCGAACTGCACGGTGCGGTCGCTCAGGCCGATGCTGCTGCTCACGCGCAGCGGCTCGTCCAGGCCGTTGAGCAGCGCCGCCAGCACCGCGTCCTCCATCTCCTCAACGGGCGTGTCCAGGTCGTGTCCGAAGCTCTCCAGCACGGCCTCCACCTGCTTGAACACCCAGTTGCTCTTGTAGCTGCCGAGCGCGACAATGGCGCCCTTGCGGATGCTCTTGCTGCGGTCGGGCACGATCCTGTCCAGCGCCACCTCCGTCACCTGGCCCAGGCCGCTGCACCGGGGGCAGGCACCGTAGGGGCTGTTGAAGCTGAAGAGGTTGGGCTCAGGCTCCTCGTAGGCGATGCCGCTGGTGGGGCACATGAGGTGGCGGCTCAGGAACCGCGGCGCGTGCTGGCCCTTGGCCTCCACCACCATGAGGCTGCCCTTGCCGTACTTCATCGCGGTCTGGATGGTCTCGGCCAGCCGCTTGCCGCTGCCTTCGCTCACCTTGATGCGGTCCACCACCAGCTCGATGTCGTGCACCTTGTAGCGGTCGAGCCGGGGGCGGCCCGTGAGGTCGAGCACCTCGCCATCGGCGCGGGCCCGCAGGAAGCCCTGGCGCAGCAGCTGCTCGAAGAGCTCGCGGTAGTGGCCCTTGCGGCCGCGCACGAGCGGCGCCAGGATGAGCACCTCCTTGCCGGCGTAGGCCTCGGCCACCAGCTCCACGATCTGCTGGTCGGTGTAGCGTACCATGGGCTCGCCGGTGACGTGCGAGTAGGCATCGGCCACGCGCGCATAGAGCAGGCGCAGCAGGTCGTAGATCTCCGTCACCGTGCCCACGGTGCTGCGCGGGTTGCGGCTGATCGTCTTCTGCTCGATGGCGATCACGGGGCTGAGCCCGGTGATCAGGTCCACGTCGGGCCGCTCGATGCCGCCGAGGAACTGGCGGGCATAGGCATTGAAGGTCTCGATGTAGCGCCGCTGCCCCTCGGCGTGGATCGTATCGAAGGCCAGGGAGCTCTTGCCGCTGCCGCTGAGCCCGGTGATCACCACCAGCTTGTCGCGCGGTATGCGCACATCGATGTCCTTCAGGTTGTGCACCCGGGCACCGAGCACCTCGATGTGGTCGTCGGCCGTGCCTTCCTCGCTGGCGGCGGCCTTCAGGGCTTCAGTCTTCAAGGCTCCGCAGGGGCATCATGGAAGCCCTCGCCCGGCAGCAGCAGGGTGTAGGCCCGGCCCTCCTTGTTGGTGAGGCGGGTGTCGCGCAGCCAGGGGTTGAGCAGCTTCACGGTCTTGTAATCGGTGCCGTGCCGGAGGGCGAAGGCCGCGATGTCCTCGATCGGGCCCTTCACCTCGATGGGCCGGGTGGCATAGGGCGGGTAGAGGTCGCGCTTCCGCAGGTGGAATCCGTAGCGCTGCGGCTCGCGGATGATCTCCTTCATGGCGAGGATCCGGAACACGTAGCGGCTCGTCTCCTCCGGCAGCAGGAGGTCGAAGTAGCTCTCCTTCTTCTGGCGGCCCAGCTGCTTGTCCACGCCGCCGGGGCCGAGGTTGTAGGCCGCCGCGGCGAGTGCCCAGCTGCCGTACTTGGCATAGGCCGCCTTCAGGTACTTGCAGGCGGCCACGGTGCTCTTCTCCACGTTGTAACGCTCGTCCACCTCGCCGTTCACCTCCAGCCCGTAGCCCTGGCCGGTCTCCTTCATGAACTGCCAGTATCCGGCCGCGCCGGCGGGCGAGACCACATTGGTGAAGTTGCTCTCCACCAAGGCCAGGTACTTCATGTCGTCCGGCACGCCCTCGCGCTTCAGTACCTCCTCGATGAGGGGGAACCACCGATTGGCCCGCTTGTGCGCCAGGAGGGTGTTGCTCTGCCAGTAGGTGTTCACCAGGAGCTCGCGGTCGAGCCGCTCGCGCACGTCGATGCGGTCCAGCGGCACCGGTTCGCCGCAGAAGGAGAGCTCATTGGGCAGCGTGAGGGAGAAGACCTTGTAGCCGTCGTTGAAGTGGCGCAGGTGGTCCAGGTCGGACTCGGCGCTGCTGGCGGAAAAGGTGAACAGGTGCAGCGCGGCCGAACCGCCGGCCAGCAGGGCCATCCATAGCGCGGTGCGCCAGCCGAGGCGGAGGAGCTTGCGTTTCATGGGCGCGGCTTGGACCGGTGGGTGATGGAGAAAAGCGTGCCGAAGACGGCCAGGCCGTATGCAACGAAGATACCGGTGTGCAGGTTCGTCCAGACCGTGACGAAACGGCACATCACGAAGGTGAGGAAGACGTTCACCAGGCTGATGCCGATGAAGACAAGGGCCACCTGGCCGTCGCTGAGCCCCAGGTAGCCCAGGTGGTGGGTGGTGTGGTCGCGCCCGCCCACGAAGGGGCTGCGGCCGCGCATCACGCGGTTGATGGAGACGGTGGCCGTGTCGGCGATCGGCAGCAGGAACACGGTGAGGGGCGCGATCATCTGCCGGGCGGGCTCCCAGGCGCCGGTGGGCGATTCGCCGTTCCAGAAGAAGCGGATGCCGACGAAGGCGAGCAGCACGCCCAGGAACTGGCTGCCGGTATCGCCCATGAACATGCGGGAGGGGTGCCAGTTGAAGAAGAGGAAGCCGCTGAGGGCGGCCATCACCCCCACCATGAGCACCATGTACACGGGTTCCATGGCATCGCGCACGATGAGCGCCACCACGGCGGCGGCGAGGATGGCGATGGAGACCACCGTGGTGATGGCGTCCATGTTGTCGAGCATGTTGATGGAGTTCATCATGCCCACCACCCAGAGGAGCGTGAGCGCATGGTTGGCCCAGGGAGCCTCGAAGAGGTCGATGGTGGTGCCGGTGGCGATGAGGATGCCGCCGCAGGCGAGCTGCACCAGGAACTTCAGCAGGGGGCGGGTGTTGTACGCATCGTCGGCCAGGCCCATGAGGAAGCCGAGCGAGGTCGCGGCCAGCAGGCCGAGCAGCTCGGGCTTGAGGGTGGCGCCGGCTTCGCCCGGGAAGATGACCCCGTGCAGCGAGAAGCAGGCCAGGAACAGGATGTAGAAGCCGATGCCGCCGAAGGCCGGCTTGTGGCTGCTGCTCCAGCGCACCAGCATCTGGTCCTTCTCCCGGATGCCCAGCGTGCGCGCGAAGCGCATGAACAGCGAGTTCACGAGCAGGCTGAAGACCAAGGCCGCGAAGAAGAGCCCGGAGTAGATCAGGAAGAGCTGCGTTGCGCCGTACATGGGGTCGATGGGCTCCTATCGCCCCCAGGGGCCGTTGAAGGCGAAGCCCTCGCGGTCCTTGGGGCTCACCAAGGGCGCTTCAATGCCCCAATCGATGCCCAGCTCGGGGTCGTCC
>DDRC01000054.1:8248-14652 GCA_002342985.1 Flavobacteriales bacterium UBA2426 | reverse complement strand
GAACACCGGCAACGACACGTGGAATGCCAACTGCGAATGCACGGGTGTCCTCATCGATTGCACGGGCACCATCGGCGGCAGCGCCCTCCCTGGTACGCCCTGCAACGACGGGAACCCGAATACGGTGGACGACACCTGGAATGAGCAGTGCTTCTGCGTGGGCGTGTTGCAGGCTGTTGATTGCGCGGGTGTGGTCGGCGGCGGAGCCTTCCTGGATGCCTGCGGTACCTGTGCGGGCGGCACCACAGGCATCATCCCCAACCCGGATGGCGACGGCGATGGCCTGCTTGACTGCATGGACAACTGCGCCACCTCCTTCAACCCTGGCCAGGACGACTTCGATGGTGACGGCATCGGCGATGCCTGCGACAATTGCGTCTGGGTCTACAATCCTGACCAGGCCGATACGGATGTGAATGGGCAGGGCGATGCCTGCGATATCACTACGGGGTTGGAAGAGCCCGGTCAGCAGTCAGTCCTGGCCGTCATCCCGAATCCGGCCCGCGGCGGCCTGGTAAGGCTCGATATGGATGACAGGCATGTTCAGCGCTTGCGGATGCTGAGCGCCACGGGCAGCCTGGTCCTGGATATTCCCTGGCACCGGTTCCTGGATGTGGATGCCCTGGCGCCGGGCCTGTATACGATCGTTGCGCTGGATGCGGAAGGCAGACCGCTGGCGCACGCCCGGTTCGTCAATCAATGATGGACCTGTGTTGGATGGACGGGCCTCGGCGGATGCCGGGGCCTTTCCTTTTCACGCCCTCACCGCAGCAGGGTCACCGATCCGATGAGGTCCGCCTTTTCCGGCGTGAATTGATCCTTGGCCTTCAGCGTCCACACGTACACCCCTGTCGGGAGCTCCTGCCCGCCGTTCAGGTAGCTGCCATCCCATCCCTGCGCAGGATCGGTTGTCCGGAAGACCAGCTGCCCCCATCGGTCGAAGACCATGAATTCATACCAGTCCTCCTGGACGCCGATGATGGAGGGGCGGAATACCTCGTTTATCTCATCCGCATTCGGGGTGAATGCATTGGGCACATGGATGGTGAGGTTGTCGTCCACCAGCACACGCAGGCATTCCGAGTTCGCGCACCCGAGCGTATCCGTGGCGGTCAGGCAGATCACGCGCTCACCCACCTCCGCGCTGAAGGTCCATTGAAAGGTCCCGCTGGTGTCCAGCACAAGGTCATCTATCGTCCAGCTGTAGAGGGCGAGTGAATCCGCGGCGTGGAATACGGTGACGGTTGGTGACTCGATGCTGACCCGCGGCGGCAAGGCATAGAAGGAGGCTTCAGGTCCCGCGGAGACGAGCACGGCCCCCTCCATGGTGGTGCTTCCAACGCATCCGTTCGCGTCGGTCACGGTGAGGGCGACATCGTAAGCGCCTGCACCCGTATAGGTGTGATAGGCCACGGCCGTGCTGTTCCCCGCCGCGCCATCCCCGAATGCCCAAGCCGCGCTCAGCAGGCTGCCGGCCGTGGTATTGGTGAATTCCGCTTGTTGCGGTGCGCAACCAGCGCCCTCCGCCACCGAGAAGGAGGGCAAGGGCAGCGGGTGAACGGTGACGGCCACGGTGGCCTGATCGAAGGCCCCCGCGCAGGCCCCGGTACCGTAAAGGAGGTAGGTGTAGGTGCCAGGGATGTCAGAACCCGGCGAGAAGGTGCCGCTGGCGGTGCCTGCGGGGCCTGCCCATGTGCCGCCCGCCTGCGCGCCGCTCAACAGGCCGAGCAGATTGGTCGATGGTCCATCGGCGCAGATGTTCAGGATGCCGTCCACGCCCGCTTGCGGCAGCTGGTCAACGGTCAGCTGGATGACCGCCTGAGCGGAAGGGCAGGGCGCCGTGCCGGGCACGGTGTAAGTGTAAGCACCGGCTGCAGCGGTAGGCGGATCGATCGGCACGGCCACAGGTCCGTCAGGCCCTGTCCACGAGCCGCCGGCCTCCGGTGATCCCCCAAGCCAGCTGAAGGGGTCCACCGGCGGTTCGTCCGCGCAAAGGGTTACGCTTCCCCCCGTGCCGGCGGATGGCGCCGGGGTTACGGCAACATCCACGGTGCTCGATGCGGCGGGGCAGGGGGCGATGCCCTGTACCGAATAGGTATAGATACCTGGCTGGTCAGCAGCAGCAGCGAACGTGGGGCCATGCGGACTGCCATCCGGGGCTGACCATGCGCCTCCGGCCGTAGGCGAGCCTCCAAGTGCGTTGAATAGGCTGGCAGGGGCTCCTGCGCTGCTGCACACCGTCAGCGAGCCATCCAGTCCGCTGCTTACCGCTTGAGCGATGGTCACGGTCACGGCCGCCGTAGCCGCTGGGCACGGTCCGTTCGACGGAAGGGTATAGGAATACACGCCGCTGGCTTCAATCGCCGGGTCCAGCGTTCCGGCCACGCCCCATCCACCAGGGCCCGTCCAAGTCCCCCCGGCCTGCGGTGCGCCGCCGAGGTAGTCGATCAGCGCGATTGCCGCATCGCTGCTGCATATCGAGAGGACGCCATCGGTTCCCGGGTCGCTTGCGGGAGTGGTGGTAATGCTCACAGTGGCGCTGGCTGCTGGACAGGGTGCCGCTGCTGGAATCGTATAGGTGTAGGTTCCGTCAACTGATGACCCGGGCGAGAAGCTTCCGCTGGTGGGGGCGCCGACCGGGTCGGTCCATGTGCCACCGGGTTGCGCCCCGGCACCCAGTGCGGCCAGCAGATCGACGGCAGCATCCTCGCTGCATACCGCCACGGTGCCGTCAATACCGGCATAGGGCTCGGGGTTCACGGTGATCGTAAGGATGGCTTGAGCAGTGGTGCAGGGCGGTGAAGCGGAGAGGGTATAGATGTAGACGCCAGGGGTGGAGGATCCCGGCGAGAACGTTCCGCTCACTGCCGCACCGCCGGGCCCCGTCCAATCACCGCCGGCATCCGGTGCACCGGCCAGCGCGGAAAGGAGGTCCAACGGTGCCGAGGCTTCGCACAAGGTGACGGAAGCATCCGATCCGGCATCCGGCTGATCGCTTACCGTCAGGCTCAAGGTCGCCACAGCGTTCGGACAGG
The DNA here is from genome assembly GCA_002342985.1 of Flavobacteriales bacterium UBA2426. Lineage (GTDB taxonomy): Bacteria > Bacteroidota > Bacteroidia > Flavobacteriales_F > PHOS-HE28 > PHOS-HE28. Next base: position 11,617 of record DDRC01000054.1, on the reverse strand, counting down.
GTACCGCACCCGTCGCCGTGTATTGGTAATCCCCGTCCACGAGCGCTGAAGGAAGCGCCGAGCCGCCGATCGCAGCACCGGTTGGGTCGGTCCATTGCCCCGAGGCGTCGGGGCTACCTCCCAGAAGGCCGAGCAGGTCGGTGAGCCCTGCTGTTTCGCAGAGCACCGCCGTCGCATCGGAACCAGCGTTGGGCAAGGCATTCACCGTTACCGCCACCGTCGCTGAGCTCGTGGGGCAAGGGGGTGTTCCGGGCACGGCATAGGTGTAGGCGCCAGCCGCATCGATGCCCGGGGAGAAGAGCCCGGTGACCGTTGTGCCGCTCGGCGAGGTCCAGGCACCACCGGGGTCGGGGCTTCCACCCAAGGCGGTGACGAGGTCCACCGGCGCATCGCTGGAGCAGAGGGTGAGGGCCCCATCCGACCCAGCGCTCGGCGAAGGATTCACGGTGACCGTAACGCTGGCGCTCGCATTCGGGCATGGGGCGGTGCCGTTCACCGTGTAGGTGTACACGCCAGATGCATCTGTGGCAGGGCTGAAGAGACCGGCGAAGGCACCGGCGGGGCCGGACCAGCTCCCACCCGGTGCGGGAGTGCCTCCAAGGGCGCTGGTCAATCCGAAGGGGGCATCGCCAGCACACACGGTGGTGGTCGCATCGGCTCCTGCATCGGGCTGCTGCGCGATGGTCACCGTCACCGTCGCGGAAGCAGAGCAAACCGGTGCTGCGCTGGTCACGGTGTAGACATAGGCCCCGCTTGCATCAACGGACGGATCGAGCGAGCCGCTGTGCGCTGCGCCCGAAGGTCCGGTCCATGCGCCACCGGCTTGCGGCGAGCCGCCGAGGGCGCTGAAGAGCGATTGCGCCGCCCCGCTGCTGCATGCCGAAAGGCTGCCGTTGGAGCCTGCGTTGGCCGGGCACGCCTGGATGACCGCGGGCGAGGAGGGCACCACGGCATCCCCGCCGCAGCCGGCGCCGCTCCAGCCGCCGGTCTCGCTGTCGCCGAAGGTGTTGAAGGTGACGCCGAGGCCCAGGCCATTCAAGCACGCTGGGCCGCTCAGCACACTGATCGTCCAGCAGAACTGCCAGTTCACGGCGCCCACGCAGAAATCGCCGAAGTTGTTCCCCGGGTTGCCATCGGCCGGGACGGAATAGTTGTAGAAGAACCCCGGGCCCTGCGGTCCGATGTTCGTGCCCGCCGTGCCTTGCACGCTGGGGTACCAGGCCCAGGTGCCGGTGCCGGAGCATGAGGCAGGCGGAGGTCCGGGAGTGAGCGTGCTCAGGTCCCAGCCCGGGCCGAAGCTGGCCGCGATGCCGTGGAACCAATTGGCGTTGGTGGAATTCCAGTTGGTGACGGTGAAGCAGAAGGTGACCGTCTCTCCGCAACCATAGGTGCCGTTCACCGGTGGCGGCGATTGCGTGAAATTGTAGGCGACCAGGCAGGGCTGTGCATGGCCTGCAATGCCGATGGCGAGCGCTGCAATGCAGAGGAGCGATCGGAAGGAGGGCACGCGGGAAGGGGCTAGGTGTTCCAAGTATAACGACCGCCGCCCAACCCGCAAGGTTGCCTGTCCTCAAGTTGCCAGCACAGGCATCAACCGGAGGAGGTCATCCGGGATGCGCTTCCGATGGCCGATGGCTTCAGCGAAGGGGGTGAGCACGATCTGCCCGCAGACCTCGCCGACCATGGCATCGCGCGCGCCCTGGAGCAGCTGGTCCACGGCAGCGACGCCCATCCGGCTGGCCATCACACGGTCGACCACGGTGGGCGAGCCGCCACGTTGCAGGTGGCCCAGCACCGTCACGCGCATGTCATACTGCGGATGGATGAGCTTCACTTTCCGCGCAACCTCGGCGGCGCCGCCCTCCTCATCGCCTTCGGCCACCACCACGATGCTGGATGATTTGCTCTGCTCGGCACGGGCCAATGCGGCCGCCAGTTCCTCGATGCGTTGCGGCACTTCTGGGAGCATCACGTACTCCGCTCCGGCGGCGATTGCGCTGGCCAGCGCAATGAATCCTGTATCCCGTCCCATGACCTCCACGAAGAAGAGCCTGTCGTGGGACGCCGCCGTATCGCGCAGCTTGTCGATGGCCTCCACCGCGGTGTTCACGGCGGTATCGAAACCGATGGTGCGGTCCGTTCCGGCCAGGTCGTTGTCGATGGTGCCAGGCAAGCCGATGATGCGGATCTCATGCTCCTGGAACAGCGCGCGGGCTCCTGCGAAGGTGCCGTCCCCGCCGATCGCCACGAGGGCATCGATGCCGTGCCGCTGGAGCGTGGCGGTCGCTTGGCTGCGGCCCTCGAGCGTCCGGAACCCATCGCTCCGCGCCGACCGCAGGATGGTGCCTCCGCGCTGGATGATGTTGCTCACATCACGCGGCCCGAGCGGTCGCACCTCATCGCGGATCATCCCATCGTAGCCGCCCATGATGCCCGAGCACCGCAGCCCATGATAGGCCGCGCTGCGCACCACGGCGCGTATCGCGGCATTCATCCCTGGGCTGTCTCCGCCCGAGGTGAAGACGCCGATGTGCCCGATGCCCGGGCCTGCGCTCATTGGGCGATCACCGTGCCCACCCAGCGGGGCTGGCCGTTGAGCCCCTCGGCAAGCAGCACCCGGTAGGTGCCCCCCGGCAGGTTGCCGCGCTCGATCCACGCCGTGGGGCCGAAGACCAGAGGATGCCGAGCAGCCTCACGGCCTGCCGCATCGATCAGGACCACTTGCGCACCCTGGCTGGTCCGGCCGAGGTCCAGGTTGAAGCCATCGGTGAAGACGGTGGGATAGGGCTTGGCCATCGCGCTTGCCGCCGGCTGTTCGATTCCGGTGGTGGTGCCAGGGTGGCTGTAAAGGTTGAAGATGCAGCCCAGGTACAGCGTGTTGCCGCTGGCGTGGAAGGTGTTCTGGGAGATGACATCGGGGCCGTTGAGTCCGGTCTCGTAGACGCTGAAGGTCGCACCATTGTCGGTGGAGCGAAGCACATTGTTGTCCGGCGCCCCGGTGAGCGCCCAATACTTCCCATCGTAGAGAATGAGCTCCCCTGCCTACGGCGCCGCTGGTGCCCCGCTGGAACCGATCCAGGTGGAGCCGCCATTGTTGCTGTAGCGGAAGCCGAGCCCCGAGATCACCATGAGGCGCGCAGGGGTGCCCTGCACGGCGTAGCACGTGAAGTTGGCCGAGGCGATCGGGCTCCACGTCACCGCCAGGTTGCTGGAGGAGGAAAGGCCGGTGCTCGTGGCCGCATAGAGCAGGCTTCCCACCTGCGCCACTTGGTAGACCGTCATGTTCAGGGCCAGGCCATTGTTGCCGCTGAACCAGAAGTCGCCATTGTCGGTGGTGCGGTAGATGCCGCCGCCGCCGCCGATGGTGGC
>DDRC01000054.1:7734-8108 GCA_002342985.1 Flavobacteriales bacterium UBA2426 | reverse complement strand
CGCCGCCGCCGCCGATGGTGGCGCTGTACACCGCAAGGGTGGTGGACCCGGCACGGATGAACTTCTTCGCGTAGTTCGAGGAACTCGCGGTCGGCAGGCTGGTATTCGCAAGGCTCCAGGAAGCGCCGCCATTGGTGCTGCGGTAGATGCCCGATTCCGTTCCGCAAAGCAGGACGGTGCCGTTGTAGAATACCGAGTGGATCTGCGTGAGGGTGGTGGGCAGCCCCGTGTTCGCCGGGTTCCAGGATGCGCCGTTATCCGTGCTCATGATCACCCCGTTGGGGTAGCTAACCATGTAGATGGCACCGGGTGAGGTGGTGATGCTCTGAACGGCGGTGTAGCCGGGGTGGTTGATCTGCGTCCACTGCGCAATG
>DDRC01000054.1:0-7626 GCA_002342985.1 Flavobacteriales bacterium UBA2426 | reverse complement strand
GGCGTCCACTGCGCAATGGCGCTGTTCACGAAGATGATGGCCGCTGCGGCAGCCGAGAGGAGAAGTCGATTCATGGAGAGGGGGGTGGGGCTGCGAAAATAGGTCTGGAACGTATCTGGGGCACTGTAACTTTGCACAATGCTCAGGTTGCTGCTCGAAAGGGGTACGGCCGCTCTCATGGCGTTGCTCATGGGGGTCCTGCTCGTCGGGCCTGTGATTCCGCACCATTGCGACGAGCACGCCGAGGCTGTGCCCGTCGAGGGGGCCTCCGGTGCGGCAATCGTGCACGGTGACTGCAGCATCTGCGATCTCGTCCTGCCGGGCTTCCTGGCTGCTCCAGCCATTGGGATGGCCGAGCCTGAGCAGCCCATGGAAGGGCGATGGGCTCCCTGCGCACAGCAGGTCCTGCCGGCCCCCGGATTCGACCACAAGGGAAGAGGTCCGCCGCAAGCGTGACCCGCTGCTGACGCAGTGATGCGCTGAGGCGCACCATTCCGCATGCTGCTGCATGCATTCCCGCCTTTCAGGTCGAATCCAAACCATGTCGTTGCATCGGCTCTTGTCCCTTTTCCTCGTCCTGACGTTCGTCGCCACCCAAGGGGTGACGGCGCAACCGGCGGATTCGTGCGCAATCGTGCTCTCCGGCGTCGTCCTGGACGAGCATGACCGGCAGCCTCTTTCCTATTCCGAGGTATTCATCCCTGCCTTGGGCAAGGGCAGCGTGGCCGACGCGATGGGCCGGTACCGGATCGAAGGCCTCTGCGCCGGCACCTACCTGGTGAAGGTCGCGCACCTCGGATGCGAGCCGGTGATGCGCCAGATGACCCTGAGCCGGTCCACCGCCGCTGACTTCATGCTGGAGCATCACGCGGAGGAGCTGCGCGAACTGGAGGTGGTCCAGAAGCGGCCTGACGAGAATGTGGGCCATGCGCGGCAAGGGCTCGATCGGCGCGCCATGGATGAACGTGCAGGCGGTGCGCTGGCCGATATGATCACCGTGGTGCCCGGCGTGGCCATCCAGTCCAGTGGGCCCACCATCGCCAAGCCCATGGTGCACGGGCTCAGCGGCAACCGGGTGCTAACGCTCAACCAAGGGGTCCGCCAGGAGGACCAGCAGTGGGGAACGGAGCATGCGCCCAGCCTTGATCCGCTGAGCAGCGACCGGATCACCGTGGTGAAGGGCGCTGCCAGCGTGCAGTACGGCAGTGATGCCATCGGAGGGGTGGTGGTCACCGAGCCGGTGGAGCTCCCGCGCGAAGCGGGGATCGGCGGCGAGCTGCGCAGCCTTGGCGTGCTCAACGGACGCGGCGGCGGAGCGAGCGGCGTGCTGCAGGGCGGCGTGAAGGGCTTGCGCGGCCTGGGCTGGCGCGTGCAGGGAAGCGGGCGCATGCTGGGCGACAGCGAATCGGCCCGCTACACCCTGAGCAACACCGGACTCCGTGAGGCGGGCGCCTCGGCCGCAATCGGCTACCGCGACCACCGCTGGAGCGCGCAGCTCTACTACAGCTGGTTCGGCCGGGAGCTCGGCATACTGCGAGCGGCTCACATCGGCAACCTCACCGACCTGGCCAACGCCATCGCATCAGGGCGTCCTTGGTACATCGCCGACCCCACTTATGCCATCGAAGCCCCGCGGCAGGTGGTGCAGCACCATCTTCTCAAGGCCGAGGCCACCATGGCCGTGAGCGACCGCAGCCGCCTGGCGCTCACCTATGCCTACCAGGCCAACGATCGGCAGGAGTACGATATCCGGCGCAGCGGCCGCAGCGCCTTGCCCTCGCTCGACCTCTATCTGGCTACGCACACCGCCGAGGCCGTCCTCAAGCACTGGATCGGGCCCCGGTTGCACGGCAAGGTTGGTGTGAATGCCCTGCTTCAGGACAACGCGAATATCCCGGGCACCGGCGTGCGCCCGCTTCTGCCCGACTACCGGAAGGAGAGCACGGGCTTCTTCATCCTGGAGCACCTGCCGGTAGGCGACCGTTTCGAATTGGAGGCCGGTGCGCGCATCGAGACCACGCGGTTGGCCGTGGCCCGATTTGCCGCCGATGGCCGGCTCGAGCAACCGGAGCACGCCTTCCTCAACCATGCGCTGAGCATCGGTGCCAACTGGAGCCCCGCCGACAGTGTCGGTCTCCGCTTCAACCTCAGTTCCGCCTTCCGCCCGCCGCATGTGAGCGAGCTCTACAGCGAAGGGCTCCACCATGGCGCCGCCGCCATCGAGCTGGGCGACCCCGCGCTGGGCAGCGAGCGCGCTCTGAAGGGCGTGCTCGATGCCCAGGCCTCCGCCGGTCGCGTGCGGATCGATGCCACCCTCCACGCCGCGCTGATCGACGACTTCATCTACCTGCGCCCTGACGGCACGCGCCTCACCATCCGCGGTGCCTTCCCCGTGTTTCGCTACGTGGCCACCGACGCCTGGGTCACCGGTGCCGACCTTGCCGTGCGCGTGCGCCTCGCTCGCGGCCTCGCCTGGCATCTGCGCGGCTCCACGGTGCGCGGACGCGACCTCGGCCGCGATGAATGGCTCTTCCAGATGCCCTCCGACCGGGTGGAGCAAGAGCTGCGCCTGAACCGGCCCCGCGGCGCCTGGACCGAGCTGGCCGCAGGTGCCATCAGCGGCATCGTAGGCCGCCAGCAGCGCATCCCCGAAGCCCTCGATTTCGCCGCTCCGCCAGGAGGCTACCACCTGCTGGGCTTCACGGCCTCCGCCGCGCGCCCCTGGGGCACCGGCGAGATCCGCTTCGGCCTGCGTGCCGCCAATGCGCTCAATATGGCCTACCGCGACTACCTCGACCGCTTCAGGTACTACGCCGATGCCCGCGGGCTGGATGTGAGCCTGTGGATCACATACCGCTTCGGCCGCGTGGCCCGACCATGAACCCAAAGTGCCTATGCATCGCCTCACACTGCGCGCCGCGCCGTCCATCACCGATGCCGGTGCAAGCGAATGCCCTTCAGCCGGCCGCACCGCCTGCATCGCCGGCCCGCGCGCCACCGCGCAGCGGGCACGCAACAGCAATCGAAGCAGCAGAATCGACAAAGAACCTTGAAACCCGAAGACCATGAAGACCAACCGCATCATTCTGGCCATCGCCATGGCCGCTGCCGCCAGCCTCACCGCCTGCAAGAAGGAGGAGGAGCCGAACCGTCCTTCCGGAGGCGGCCCGCCGAATGAGGAGGAGCTCATCACCACGCTGATCCTCACCTTCGCCGACATCGCCGACCCGTCGCAGACCTACGAGCTGCGCTTCACCGATAGCGACGGCGACGGCGGTGCCGCAGCCGTGCTGCACATCGACACCCTGCCCGCCGGGCGCACCTTTGGGCTGCTCGTGGGCTTGCTCGATGAGAGCGTCAACCCCGCCGACACGGTGACCCATGAAGTGCAGGCCGAGGACGAGGAACACCAGTTCTTCTTCCAGGTGAGCGGCGCGGCGATGACTGTGGCCTACGCCGACCAGGATGCCAACGGCCAGCCAGTCGGCGTGCTCAATACGGCCATCACCGGCGCATCCAGCACCGGCACCATCACCGTCACCCTGCGCCACGAACCGAACAAGGGCGCGCCTGGCGTTGCGGCCGGCGACATCACCAATGCGGGCGGCGAGACCGATATCGAGGTGACCTTCCCGCTGGTCATCCAATAGCCGTTACGCCGGAAGGGGGAGCGCATTGCATGGCCATGAAGCGAGCGCGCATCGCGCCCCTCCTCCTGGCCTGGGCGGTGCCGGCCTTGCTGGCCTGCCAGAGCGGCGGTTCCCCTCCGGAAGCGCCCGCAGCAGCCACCGAACAGCGCGAGCGCGCGACGCTGCAGGCCCTGCTGGACACCTTCGTGGCGCGGCCCGCCGAGGTGTCCTTCCGGGTCGAAAAGAGCGAGCGCCGCTTCTCCGTGCTGGCGGGCGGTGCGGTGGTGAAGAGCTATCCCTGCGTGCTCGGCGAGGTGCCTGAGGGCGACAAGCGGCATCAAGGCGACCGCCGCACCCCCGAGGGCGTCTTCGGCATCCGTGGCAAGCGCGTTCACGACCGCTGGCACCGTTTCATCTGGCTCGATTACCCCAATGCCGAAAGCTGGAGGCGCTATCGTGAGCGGAAGGCGAAGGGGCTGATTCCGGCCGGCAGGGATATCGGCGGGGAGATCGGCATCCATGGCGTGCCGGAGGGCATGGACCATTGGATCACAGCCGGCGCCGATTGGACCTGGGGCTGCATCGCCCTGCGCAATGCCGACGTGGACGAGATCTACCCCTGGATCATCCCGGGACGCACCCTGATCGAGGTGGTGCCGTGAGGCTCAGGGCACGATGGCTTCCGGGAAGAGTTCGTCGTATCCCGTGCGCTCATCGCGCCGTCGCGCGAAGCGCATGCCCCCGATCTCCTGGATGACCACCTCCAAGGTGGTGCGGACAAGGGAGCCCTCCAGCAGGTGGCCGCCGCTCATGCGCCCCTCGCTGTCGGCCACGGCCAGATGAAGGTGCAGCCCATGCCGTGACAAGGTGCCGCTGAGCGCGCACACTTCCAGGTCGCCGCTGATGGATTCGGCGGATGAGCGCCCCCCGAACCGCAATGCTGCGATGCTCAGGCTGCCCACCGCGCTCACGATCACGCCGGCCTCCAAGCCGTTCTGATGGGCCCAGTCGCGCAGCGTCGCTCTCACATCGGCGCCGGGCAGCAAGCGCAGGGCATGCAGCGCATAGGGCCTGCCGGCGGCCGTGATCATGCGTCGAAGCCGTTGGGGAACTGCTGCTTGAGCGCGGCGATGCCATCGCGCACCCGGTCCTCCTGCTCGCCCTTGAAGGCGGCCAGCCGGCCGGCGAGCTGCGGATCGTGGATGGCGAGGATCTGCACCGCCAGCAGCCCTGCGTTGCGCGCGCCGTTCACCGCCACGGTGGCCACCGGCACGCCGGCCGGCATCTGCACGATGCTGAGGAGCGAATCCCAGCCATCGATGCTGTTCCGGCTCTTGATGGGCACGCCGATGATGGGAAGGGTGGTGAGCGAGGCCACCATGCCCGGCAGGTGCGCGGCGCCTCCGGCACCGGCGATGATCACCTTCACGCCGCGCGCGGCAGCGCCCTTGGCGTAGGCGAACATGCGGTCGGGCGTGCGGTGCGCGCTCACCACCGTGAGCTCATGCGGTACGCCGAATTCCTTCATCGTGTCCACGGCCTCGCGCATCGTCTCCAGATCGCTGCGGCTGCCCATGATGATGCCTACCATGCGGTTGGGGTTGTCAGGTTGTTGCGTTGCTCGGGGGAGAGGTGCGCGGTACCACGCGCCCATGCACCTTGGTGACGGCGATGGCCTGGTCCAGGCCGGAGTCGTCCGCGGCGATCGCGGTCACATGGCCCATCTTCCGGCCGGTGCGCGTCTCGTGCTTGCCGTAGTGGTGCACAAAGGTGCCAGGGATGTGCAGGATGTCGTCCAAGCCCTTCACCTCGGGTTCGCCGGTTCCGCCTTCGCCCACCAGGTTGATCATGGCCGCGCGGCCCCGCAAGGCCGTATCGCCCAGCGGCCATCCCATGTAGACCCGCAGCAGCTGGTCGAACTGGGAGCTGGCACAGGCCTCGATGGTGTGGTGGCCACTGTTGTGGGCGCGGGGCGCCGTCTCGTTCACGAGCAGCTCATCATCCTTGGTCAGGAACATCTCCACGGCATACAGCCCGGGTGCGCCGAAGGCCTCCGCCACGCGCTTCGCGAGCCGGCGCGCCGCATCGCTCGTGTGATGCGGTATGCGGGCCGGCGCCCTCAGGTGGTCCACCAGATTGAGCCGCGGATCGAAGACCATCTCCACGGGGTCGTACACGGCCTCGGTGCCCTTGTCGTTGCGCACCACGATCACGGCCAGTTCAAGCGCGATGTCAGCGCGCTCCTCGAGCACCGCGGGTGCGTCGAATGCCTTGGCGGCATCCGCCACCGTGTCGATGGGCATCACGCCCTTCCCGTCGTATCCGCCCGTCCGCGTCTTCAGGAAGGCGGGCAGCAGCCGGGCATGCGCAGCGATCCCGCCGGGCGCCTCGATGAGCGCGAAGGGGGCGGTGGGTATGCCGTGCTCGGCATAGAAGCGCTTCTGCAGCCCTTTGTCCTGGATGATGCGGAGCACCCCGGGGTCGGGGATGACGCGCTTGCCCATGCACTGGAGCGCCTCCAGCGCTTCCACGGAGACCTGCTCGATCTCGATGCCGACGACATCCGCATCCCGGGCGAAGGCCAGCACCGTGTCGCGGTCGCGGAAATCGCCGGTGACGAAGCGCGTGGCGATCCCTGCGCAGGGCGCTTTGGCGTCCGGATCGAGCACATGCACCGCCACGCCGTAGCGCAGGGCATTCTCGATGAACATGCGGCCCAACTGGCCGCCGCCCAGCAATGCGATGACGGGTGCCTTGGCCATCGGGGGCGAAGATACCCGGTGGCACCGGAGCGCTCAGTGGCGCTTGCGGATCAGCTTTGGGGCCCGCATGCCGGTGATGCGGTAGCCGGCCGAGAGCATCAGCGACCGGTTGCGCGGGAAGATGGCCTGGTCATCCGCGAGGATGGTGGAGAGCCCGTTGTAGTAGCGCACTCCCAGGTCGAGGCCGCTCACGAGGTCCACGCCGGCGCCGAGGATGAGGCCCTGATCCCAGCTCTTGTAGCTGGACGTCACGTCGGCATCGCCCTCGGGGCCGTGCTGCTGCGCCAGCAGCAGGCGTCCCACCTGGAAGCCGCCTTGCACGTTGAACGCGTTGCCCACGTAGAGCTTGACGGACAGCGGAACCTGGGCGTACAGCGTGCGCACGCTGCTGCGGTCGCCATCGGGCAGGGTGTAGCCGGAGCCCAGAGCCGTGATGAGCAGCTCCGGCTGGAGTTCCATGCGCGGAGCCGCCCGCAGCGCGAAATAGGCGCCGGCGGCCCCGCCGGGGATCATGCGGGTGGATACCGCTCCGGTGCGTGTCTCACAGGCCAGGATGCCGCCCTTCACGCCGAGGCCGGAGCGTTGCGCGCACAGGGGCGCTGCGGTGAGGGCGAGCAGGGGGAGCAGCAGGGGACGCATCGGGACCGGTTTCACGGGTGCTTTACGCAGGCCAGGTCCCCGCGGGTTTCCGCAATGGCCGGCAATTCGCCGATCGTCGCCCGGTCGCCCACGGATCGGGCCAAGGCTACGACGGATGCGCTCACCGCGCGGCGGCCAACTGAGTGATGGCCGAGCGCGGATCCCCCGCTCCGAACACGCTGTTGCCGGCCACGAGCACATCGGCGCCGGCATCCGCCAGCCGCGCGGCGTTGCCCGCATCCACGCCACCGTCGATCTCGATCAGGGCAGCGGACCCGGTCCTGCTGCGCAGCAGCTTCAGCGCGGCGATCTTCTCGTAGGTCCGCTCGATGAACCGCTGGCCGCCGAATCCGGGGTTCACGCTCATGAGGCAGACGAGGTCGATGTCGGCGAGGACGTCCTCGAGCAGGTCGACACGCGTGTGGGGATTGATGGCCACGCCCGCCTTCATGCCTGCCGCCTTGATGGCCTGGATGCTGCGGTGCAGGTGCGGGCAGGCCTCGTAATGCACGGTGAGGTGGTCCGCGCCCGCATCGCGGAACGCGCCGATGTACTTATCGGGCTCCACGATCATCAGGTGCACATCGAAGGGCTTC
>DDRC01000207.1 GCA_002342985.1 Flavobacteriales bacterium UBA2426 | reverse complement strand
TGCCCGGGGCTCTCACCGATCACCGTGGTGCCCTTCGGCGTGAATACGCAGCGGTTCTCCGCTCGGCCCGTGTCGAAGGACGCTCTAGTGGTCGGGACGGTGAAGGCACTGGCGCCGAAGTATGGCATCGATATCCTGCTGCGCGCCTTCGCAGGGCTCAGCGCAGGAAGGACGGAGGCGGTGCGCCTGCGCATCGTGGGGGACGGCCCCCAACGGTCGGAGCTCGAGCAGCTGGCCGATGACCTTGGCATCAAGGCCCGCGTCGACTTCGTAGGCGCCGTTCCCCACCACCAGGTACCCCAAGAACTGAACCGGCTGGACGTATACGTGGCCCTTTCGAGGACGCACAGCGAGAGCTTCGGCGTGGCGGTGATCGAGGCCAGCGCGTGCGGGCTGCCCGTGGTGGTGAGCGAGGCCGGCGGATTACCGGAGGTGGTGGAGCGCGATTGCTCGGGCTTCATCGTGCCGATGGAGGATTCGCGAGCTGCGGCCGAGCGGATCGCGGAGCTGCTCGCCGATGACGCACTGCGGGCCCGCATGGGCGCTGCCGGCCGCGAACGCGTGGTGAAGCGCTACAGCTGGGACGACTGCGTGGACCGGCTCCTTGAAGTGTACGGGAATGCCCTCAGGGAGATGAAGCGATGAGCCCGGGAACGAACGAAGCCCTGAGCCGCGTCCGCGTGGTGATCCCGTGCCGCAACGAGGCCGGGTACATTGGTCGATGCCTGCGGTCCCTCGCAGAGGCGGACCGCCATGGCATGCACCTGGAGGTCTGGGTCTGCGATGGTATGAGCGACGACGGCACGCGCGAGGAGGTGCGTGCGATGGCGGCTGTGCACCCCTGGGTGAAGCTCATTGACAACCCGGCGCGCACCACGCCTCAAGCCATGAACATCGGTCTGCGACCCGCCGGCTACGACATCGGCATCATCCTCGGCGCCCATGCGGAGGTGGATGCCGGCTTCCTGGAGGCTAACCTCAGGGCCCTGCGAGACCATCCGGAGGCAGGCTGCGTAGGAGGCGTGATCGAGAACGTTTACACAGATGCCTGGAGCCGGCGGATCGGCGCGGCCATGGGGCATCCCTTCGGCGTAGGCGGGGCGCATTTCCGCACCGGCCTGCGGCAAGGCGAGGTGGATACAGTGGCCTTCGGGGCCTACCGCCGCGCGGTCTTCGAGCAGGTCGGCTATTTCGACGAGCGGCTCGTGCGCAACCAGGACGATGAGTTCAACTTCCGCGTGAAGCGCGGCGGCTGGGCCATCCGGCTGCACGCTTCCATCCGCAGCCGCTACTATGTGCGCGCCGGCCTGCGCAAGCTGTACCGCCAGTATTGGCAGTACGGCTACTGGAAGGTGTACGTGAACCGGCTGCACGGCACGGTGACCACGCTGCGGCAATTGGTGCCCGCTGCCTTCGTGCTCTTCCTGCTGCTCGGAGCGGCGGTGGCCTGGCTGCATCCCGTGCTGGCAGTGGGCTATGCCGCGGGCATCGCGCTCTACCTCCTTGCGGCGGGCATCAGCGCCCTGCGCGCGTCCTCCTCGCCCGGCGACGCACCGGGCGTGGCCGCGGCCTTCGGGGTCCTGCACCTCGCCTACGGATTCGGCTACCTGCGCGGCATCATCGATTTCCTGATCTTCGGCCGTGAGCCGAAGGCCGCGTCAACCGCCCTTTCGCGCTGAATCGATGCCCGGTGCCAAGCTGCCCATTACCATCGGCTACCTCACCATCGAGGATGCACGCGACCGCCGCAGCTGGTCGGGTACGCACCACTTCCTGCTGAAGGAGCTGGAGCGGCACGTGGAGCGCGTGGAGCTGATCGGTCCCCTCCGGGAGACGGTCGCGGTGAAGGCCACGCGTGCGCTGAATCAGGTCTTCCTCCGCGTTCCAGGCAAGCGCTTCAACTGGCGCGCCTCGCCATGGGTGGCCCGCAGCTACGCACGCCTCATCGAGCAGCGGCTGCGGGCGAAGCCGGTTGACCTGATCATCGCCCCGGCTGGCCTGGCCACCACCGCATTCCTGCGCGCCGATGCGCCCATCATCTACATCAACGACCGCTGCATCGCCGGGGCACTAGGCTATCACGATGTGCTTCAGAATCTCTTCGATTGGTCTCGCGAGCAGAGCCTGAACATCGAGCGCGCGGCACTGGGCAACGCCGCGCTGTGCGTGTTCAGCAGCGACTGGGCCGCCGATGCCGCAAGGAAGGCGGTGCCGGAGGCGGCGCCCAGGATCCGCATGATCCCGTTCGGCGCCAACCTGCCCGAGGCCCCCCCTTCACCGGGCACCGGCACCTGGCCCCGCGGTCCGGTGAAGCTGCTCTTCCTCGGGGTGAATTGGGAGGAGAAGGGCGGCCCCATCGCATATGCTGCGCTGCTGGCACTGAAGAGGGCGGGCGTGCAGGCGCAGCTGGTGGTCTGCGGGTGCCAGCCTCCGCCTGTGTGCGATGATCCCGGATTGATCCGCGAGGGCTTCCTCGACAAGAACAAGCCGTCTGAGCTCGCTCGGCTGCAAGAGCACCTGCGCACGGCCGATTTCCTCCTGCTCCCCACGCGCTTCGAGGCCTACGGCATCGTGTTCTGCGAGGCTGCGGCCCACGGGTTGCCGGTGCTGGCCACACGGACCGGCGGTATCCCCACCATCGTGCAGGAGGGCGTCACCGGGCTCCTCTTCGATCTCGACCGGCCTGGGGAGGATTATGCGGAGGCCGTTCTACGGTTGATGGCACACCCCGATATGCTCAAGGGTATGCGTGAGGCGGCGCGCAAGCGGTACGCTGACATGCTCAATTGGACCGCATTCGTGGGCACGATGCTCCATCACGCGTTGCCCTTGGTGCAGCCGAAGAGTTCCCGGTAGGCAGCTTGGAAGGGGGCGCCGTCGTACTCGAGCCGCGCTTTGGTGAACGCGGCCTGGCGCATGGCCCAGAGCCTGTCCCGGTCGAGTTCGAGCGCTTTCAATCCTGCCACCAGATCCTGCTCGGTGGTCGCAGCCTCAGCCGAGCCCGCGATGATGGCGCATTGCCCGTCGAGCCGGATCGGGATATCACCGACCGGTGCGGCTGCGACGGCCAACCCATGCGCCATGGCTTCCTGCACCACGAGCGGGAATCCTTCGCGCGAGGAGGTGACCACGATGATATCATGGGCGGCGTAGAGATCGGCCAGTCGAGCCGGATCCGTGACCTCTCCCTCGAAGGCGATGGGCGCCGCGCATTCCCGCGCCCTTATGCCGACCGCCGTGGCCATGAACCGGCCCTTGGCTTCGGCGTGCAGGCGTTCAATGATGCGCTGGAAGAGCTCCGGCCTTTTCTCCGGGCTGTCACGGCCCACGAAGAGCAGCCGGACGGGCCACGTGTGCTGCAGGGGCGGTGCAAAGCGGTGCACGCGGTTGGTGATGAGCTGCAGCTTGCCGAACTGCGCGGAGGTCATATGGTGCGCAAGCAGGAAGCTGCGGTACTGCGACCGGGCGTGCTCGGCGATGAACACGTAGCGATGCACGCGCGGGAAGTGGCGCAGCCAGGCCCGATGCTGTGCATTCCCCTTGGGCTGGTAGAGGAAGGCGTGCTGCAGGTAGGCCGTGCGCACATGAGGCGAGAGCTCCGGCAGCAGTTCGAAGAACTGTGCACAGTTGCTGGCGAAGAGATGCGCATCGGTGCGCGAATCCAGGGCGCGGGCGATCCACCGGCGCGCGGCCGTGCGGGTGCAAGGGTGGTTGACCAGCCGCGGCACCTCGATGACAGGGGCGCTCGCCGCGAATCGCGGAAGGAAGCTCCGGTCGCGCGAGAAGCCGGTGATGAGGCAGAGCGGGCGCTGGTCCGCTATCGTGCCCAGGATGTCGGCATGCACCTGCTCGGCACCGCCCGTATGGAGGTAGGGGAAGAGGAGGAGGTGGCGTCCCTGCCAATCACTGAGCGCCTTCTTGATGGCTGCACGCTCGCGCAGCAGCTTCCAAGGAGAGTAGGTCAGCATCCGGTATGCGTCGCGCGCCAAGGGGCGAATCGTGCGGTGGATCAGGTACCGGCCCAGGGTCCGGACCTGGGCGGCCGCCACGGCTGCATGCACGCGGCCGAACCGGCCCCGGCTCAGTTCCCCGGTCAGGAAGCGCTGGCGGACGGTCATCAGCCGGATCTCCAGCGGGACCTCCCGCTTGCTCTCCGCCATCACGCTCGATGCATGCACACGGTACTGCACCAGCTGCTCCGGCAGCTTGGCGATCCGCGCACCGCGGGCCATCAGCCGAAGCCAAAGGTCCCAATCCTCGGCGCCGCGCTGGCGGTCTTCGTAGCGGAGTCCTCCAAGGGCATCCCGCCGAAGCATCACCGTGGGGTGGGCGATGCAGTTGGTGCGTGGGAGCAGGTCCGCGATATCGGCCTCGGTCACGGCTCTCTGATCCGTATCCCAGGTGCCGCAGGGTTCGCCATCGGCATTGATAAGGCCGACGCATGTGGCCAGCACAGCGACCTCCGGATGCCCATCCATCCAAGCCGCCTGCCGCTCCAAGCGCTCCGGGTGCATGAGGTCATCGGCGTCCATCCGGGCGATGTAGCGGCCGCGGGCCTCCGCCAGGCCCTCGTTCAGCGATGCCACGAGGCCTTGATTGGCGGCATGGCGGATGATGCGGAAGCGCGGGCCGGCGTGCGCCTGGAGGATGGCAGCGCTCCCATCCGTCGATCCGTCGTCGATGGCGATGACCTCATGGTCAGCGAGCGTCTGCGCGCTGATGCTGTCAATCGTCCGCTGGAGGTATGCGCTCGCGTTGTGCACGGGCAGGAGCACGGTCACCAGCGGTGGTCGGTCTGCAGCCTGGGTCATGGTTGCCGAAGCACGAGCCGTTGATACTCCTCCAGGTAGCGGTGGGCGATGCGCTCCCAGGTGAATCGTTCCCGCCAGGCTCGTCGCCCTGCTTCGCCGGTGCGCTGCAGCAGGCTGCGATCGGCGAGCAGCACGGAGAGCCGCCGTGCGCCCGCAGCGATGTCCGTGCGCACCAGGCCTCTCTCATCGCGCCTTCCCGGCAGTATCCAGCCGCCATCGGACCAGCGCGCGATCTCCGCGGCATTGCCCGCATCGGACGCAAGGAAGGGCACGCCCGCTGCCATCGCCTCGAACAGCACGATGGGTGAGCATTCCAGGTTGCTGGGGAACAGGAACAGGTCTGATTGCCGCAGGGCCGCGACCGTGCTCCGCCGGTCCCACTCGCGGAAGGCGATCCGCTTGCGGCGCAGGCGTGCGCGCAGCCGGAGCCCTAGGAAGCGCGGGTGCGTGCGGTAGGCATGCTCCAAGGCATGTACGCCATTGCCGATGAGGAGCAGTGTCGCATCTGCCGTTTCTGCGCGGATGAAGAGTTCCAGCGCCTCCTTGTGCCCCTTGATCCCCGTGAAGGATCCCACATGCAGCACGAGCTGCCCGTTTTCCGGCAAGTTCAATCCGCCTCTGATGTCGCCTGTGACCGCGCCGCTGAATTCCTCCTCCGACGCTCCGTTGGGGATGAGCACCGTATTCGTCAATCCCAGCCTGGCGGCGAATGCCGCATCCTGGTAACCTTCGCTATGGAAGACGTTCAGGTCCATGGCGGCAAGCCATGCCGGCATGCTGCGGTAGTAGGCGGCCCACCGCGGGTCGCGCAATGCCGAGAAGCCTGTCGGCACGAAGACCTTCCTCGCACCGATCTCCGCCAGGTGGGGTAGCGCCGCATCCGTGGCCCATTGCTGCGCGGCGAAGAATGTGACCACGTCGAACCCGCCATGGCGCAAGGCATCCACATAGGGTCCCGATCCGCCTTGGATGCCGTCCACCGCGTTGCCCTTGAGGGCGAACGAGCGGACCTTGACGCCGTTCAGCATGCCTGAGGTGCGCTGGGGATGCGCGCTCGTGAGCACGGTGACCATGTGCCCTTGCCGCGCCATGCGTTCGCTGAGCTGCCGCACCACCTCGGCCATGCCACCGATGGATGGCGGATAGGCCTCCACGCAGTGGGCGATGCTCAGCGGGCGGTCCATGCGGAAGGGATGATGGCCGAGGCCGGGGTATCGGTACCGGCGAACCAGCGTGCCGGCGCGATCACCTCTTTTTCGGGGCGCGGATCGAGCCATGCGCCCCACCAACTGAAGCTGCTGTTCGCGATGATGTGGTGGCGGCACTGCTTCATGAGCCAAAGGTCCCAGTGGGCAGCCCGTCCGGTATTGTGCGCAATGTGCTCGGAGGGCCGTGGGAAGGAGAGGTTTGACTGCACCCAGTCCGGATCATCGCTGAATACGAAGAACCGGTCCACGCCGTGCCGCTCGGCAAGCTCTCGGGCTGCTCCATGGAAGTAAGCCGGCGGGCAGACGCCATGGTAGCGGGCTGTGGCGGCATTCGTCGCATAATCGCCGCGGCGCACGTGCACGCTGGCGCTCACACTGGCCTGCATGGCCCCCGCCAGGGCGCGATTGCGGGCATCGGGTGCTTCGCGGGGTACGAAGAGCGCAGAGCGCAGTTCCTCCGCTACCGCTATGAAATGGCCTTCGTTCTGCCAGAAGCCTTCGAGGTAGACCGGTGCCTTGCAGCGCAGCACAGCCGCATCGAGGCCCGGGTGCCGCTCCAGGATAACGGAGGGATAGAGGCTGGGCAGCAACCGGCGGAGCCGGCGATGGAGCGGCTGGTCGATGGGGCGGCGCAGGATGGCCACTTGCCCGGGGTCGGCGAAAGCGATGGGCGCCGCGAACACGTCGAGCTCGAAGTCGCGTGGCGTCCAATCCATCCCGGCCGGCCTGCTGTCGAGAAAGGTGCGGTCGAGGAGCAAAGGCACGCCCAGCCGCTTCGCCGCAGCATGGCCGGTGGCGTACTGGAACATCTGGTTGCCCAGCCCACCCATCAGGCGCACGATCACAGCGCTCATGTTCACCGCAGGAATAACCAGTGATGAAGGGGACGGCCCGCGGAGCGTCGTGCGCCGCGCAGGTAGCGCTTTACGAGGCTGCGTTGCCCAGGGCCGAAGCGGCCTGCACGCCCCCAGCGCCAGAGGTCGGAGAGCACCCGGTCGCGCTGAACGGGGAGCGGAAGCGAGTCGCTGCGCACGCTGCCCTCCGGTGCATCCATGTAGGCCACCAGCGGCTCAGCGCAGTAGGCGAAGCGCGCAGCGAGGCTGAGCCGCAGCCAGAGCGCATAGTCCTCCAGGGCCCTCAGGTCAGGCGCCTCAGGGAAGCCGCCGCAACGCAGGACGTGGTCGCGTCGTGCGATCACCGAGCTGCAGATCACGCGATTCACGGGCAGCAGGTCGGCCAGGGCGAGAATGGCATCGCCATCCGTGAAGTAGGTGCCCCGGTCCTTGCCGTCCGGAGCCATGCGCTGCGCGTTGGTGCAGGAGGCTTGGGCGCCGGTTCGCCGCATCGCCTCGAATTGGCGCTTCAGCTTGCCGGGGAGCCAGCGGTCGTCATCGTCGAGGAAGGCCAGCCATTCGCCGGCAGCCGCGTTGATGCCCCTGTTGCGCGGCACGGCCGGACGTCCGGCACGAGGGCCATCGACCCACTTCACCCGCGCGTCGCCGATCGCTGCCGTTCGCGTGCGCGTGTCGTCCGTGCTGCCATCATCGCAGACGAGCACCTCCAGCACGGCATCGCCCTGCTCCAACGCGCTGCGTACCGCCCTTTCCAGCAGCGCGGCCCTGTTGAAGGTGGGGATGATGACGCTGACGGTCTCCATCAGCCGTTGGCCAAGGTGCGGCGGAGCTGCGTCCGGTAGGCTTCCATCCAGACCTCCAGGAGTTGGCGCTCGCTCGTGCTGTCATCCACGAGGTACTGGCTGAGGTGCGAGCGCCCGGCCGCCTCGAGGTCCGATCCGGACAGGTCGCGCTGCTTCCTGGCGATGACGATGAGGTTGTACGTGTCCTTGTAGCGCTCCTGCTTCACCTCGCCTGCCCCGAACCCGAATCGCTGGAGCATCTCCACGAGCGTGACGCGCGTGTAGCCCTCGAAGTGCACGGCCCAATGGGCCTCTTGCGAGCCGAAGATGTGGCGCAGCCCCACCATGCGCGCCTGGCCGCTGGAGAACCGCCCGAGCACGGCACGTGCCGTCCTCCCGAAGTCGGGCACCTCCACGTGCAGGATTCCTTCCCTCTTCAGCCATGAGTTCCAGGAGGCCAGCAGCGCCGCGGCCTTCGCTCGCTCGAAATGCTCGAAGACGTGGTGCAGCCGCACCTCGTCCACGCTGCCTGCGGGGTATCTCATCCCGGTGAGGTCGTGCAGCTCATCGGCCACGGAGGTCTGCTGGACGCTGTGCTCGCTCAGCGGATAATCGATGTTGATGTAGCCTTCGAAATAGCGTTGGCCGCAACCCAGGTGGAGTCGGATCATGACGGTGGCAGGATGCGCATGCGGATGGAAGCGGCCAGCTCGCGGAGCAGGCGACGCGGGCCCAGGGCATGCACGGGCGGTTCTGTTCTCATCGGCAGCAGGGCGCCGGCATGGCAGACGGAAGCCAGGTCGTGCACGCGCTGCACGGGGAATGGGGCCTCCCACTGAAAGCCTTCCATGAGCCAGGGCAGCAGCTCGTTCAACGTGCCGATGTAGCCCTTGGTGAGGGATTCCTGGAGCAGCGCCTGCACCGGCCTGAAGCTGTCGATGGCCGTTTCGCTCTTCTTCATGTAGCGCAGCACCCCGTCCGTATGCTTGACCAGGTTGAGGTGCACGTCGAAGTTGTACAGGTACTCATAGTAGCACAGCGGATACTCGAAGTAGCCCCGCCGAGCGACCCGGAAGCATTCCCCCACGAACGATTCGACATCGGGCACATGCTCCACCACGTGCGAGCAGATCACGTAGTCGAACGTCCCGTCGGCAAAGGGGAAGCGGCTACCATCGTAGTACACCACCTCCTTTTCCGTCACGAGCGGGCGATCGTGCCCGAACTGCCTTCCGTACGCTTCGGGATCCTCGAAAGCCATCTCCAGCAGCACATCCGAGCGGGGATGAGGGTCGGCGCCGGGGCCGACCTCGAGCACGCGATGGCCTTCGCGGATGCCGGTGATGCGATCTGGGAAGAACATCAGCTGATGCGTTGTATCGCCGTCTCCATCTGGTTCAGCAGGAGGCCGCTTCTGTTGTTCACGATGCGCGAGTCACCGGCCAGGTCGCTGACATCGCTGATGCTCAAGGTGGCCGGTCCCGGCAGATAGTGGAGGGTGCGCCCCTGCTCCGACAGGCCGATGATCAGCTTGTATTGGCCATCGGTGAGGTGGATGCCATCGCTGGTGAAGAGCGCCTCATAGCGGCCAGGCTCCAGGGCGCAGGCCTTGCTCCAGGTGGTGCGGATCGGCAGGTCAAGCAGCGTGCTCACGCCCAGGGCGATGACGAAGCCCTCCAAGGGCCGGTTCACCGTGAAGCGCACGCGCACGCGCCACGGAGCGCCGATGGGCACTTCCGGCGCAGGATGCCCGCTGCCGTCCTCGATGACCGCGCTCGTGGCATGGGCCGCCGGGCCATCCGGAGGGGCCGTGAAGTGGAACTCCGCCTCAGCGGCGGCGTTGCGCTGCAGGTAATGCTTGATCACCTCCTGCATGGGACCGTTCGCCGCCAGCCTGCCCTGGTGCAGCAGCAGGCCTTTGTTGCAGAGGCGCTGAACGGCATCCATCTGGTGGCTCACGAAGAGCACCGTGCGGCCTTCGCCGGCCACGCTCTCCATCTTGCCCAGGCATTTGCGCTGGAACGCGGCATCGCCCACGGCCAGCACCTCGTCCACGATGAGGATCTCGGGTTCGAGGTGGGCGGCCACGGCGAAGGCCAGGCGTACGTACATGCCGCTGCTGTAGCGCTTCACGGGCGTGTCGAGGAAGCGCTCCACCTCGGCGAAGGCGATGATCTCATCGAACCTCGCCGCGATCTCCGCACGGCTCATGCCCAGGATGGCCCCGTTGAGGAAGATGTTCTCGCGCCCGGTGAGCTCCGGATGGAAGCCCGTGCCCACCTCCAGCAGGCTGGCCACCCTTCCATCGATGGTAACGCGTCCCTTGGTGGGCTCCGTGATCCGGCTGAGCACCTTCAGCAGGGTGCTCTTCCCTGCGCCATTTCGCCCGATGATCCCCACCCGGTCGCCGGCCTCCACGGTGAAGCTCACCTCATCCAGTGCCTTGAACTCCTCCATGGTGGCCCGCGGGCGGCGGCGGCTGAAGAGCCCCTTCGCCCGCTCCGCGATCACATCGCGCAGGGCGGTGCACCGCGGCCCCGCTTCGGTCCGCAGCCGGTAGTGCTTGCTGAGGCGCTCGACGGTGATGATCGGTGCGGCCATGGATCAGATGACGTCGGCGAAGCCCCGCTCGGTGCGCCGGAAGTAGCGGATGCCGGCCGCGAGCAGCAGCAGGCTGATGCCCACGCTGATCGCGAAGCCGGGCAGGTAGAGCTGGACGCTGCTCCCCAGCAGGCACCAGCGGAAACCGTCGATCACGCCCACCATGGGGTTCATCGCGTACAGCAGCTTCAGGGCCTCCGGGATGCGGGCGCTGCCGAATATGTCCGCGCTGGAGAAGGCCACCGGCGACACGTACAGGCCGAATTGCACGATGAAGGGTACGATGTAGCGGAAATCGCGGTAGCGCACATTGAGCGCGGCGATGAGCAGGCCGCTGCCCAGGGCCGTCACCAGCGCCAGCAGGAGGAACAGCGGAAGGGCCAGGATCTCGATGCCCGGAGCATGGCGATAGACCGCCATGAGCACGGCCAGGATGGCGAAGGAGATGAGGAAGTCGATCAGGCAGACGATGACCGTGCTCGCCGGTACGATGAGCCTCGGGAAGTACACCTTGGTGAGCAGATTGCTGTTGGCGATGAGGCTGTTGGCGCTCTCGCTGAAGGCCGTGCTGAAGAAGGTCCATGGGAGCGTGGCGGCCCCCACCAGCAGCAGGCGTGGCGTGTCACCCGGCACGCTGCTCTCGAACAGCCAGCCAAGGAAGGCCATCACCCCGAGCGTGAGCAGCGGCCGGATGATGCTCCAAAGCACCCCGATCGCCGTCTGCTTGTAGCGCACCAGGATGTCGCGCCAGGCTAGGAAGCCGAATAGCCCGCGGTAGGTCCACAGGTCCTGCCAATAACGGCGGTCGGACGAGCCAGGCTCGAGGACGATTCGGTGCTTGCTCATGGTTCCGCGGCAGCGGTGCCCGGCAAACATACCCATCGCACCAGCGGCGGGGAGGGTGCCCCGTGCGCGCCGTATCGGTCGGGATCCGTTCCTTCACGCGGTGAGCGCGACGGACCCGGCAATTGGCGAAGGCCGCCTGCCTTCCCGGATCGGCGGGCTGGGCCGATGGGCGTGGCTGGTCCTCTGTTTCGTGATGCCCATCAGCGGGAGGCTGGTGCCGGTGCCCTTGGTGGCTGCTGTCGCACTGCTACTGGCCCAGGGCCTGTGGTCCGGGCGAAGCATGCGGTGGAGCCTGCCGTGGCCGCTGGCCGCCTTCTACGCGCTGCACGTGCTTGGCATGGCGTGGACCGCCGACTGGCAGTTCGGGCTCTTCGACCTTCAGATCAAGCTGGGGCTGATCCTGCTGCCCCTCGCGGCTGGCGTGCTGGGCGCCGGCCGGCCCGGGGCCCTGCGCGAAAGCATGATTGCCTTTTCCGCCGGTCTGGCCGTTGCCATAGGGCTGAGCAGCTGGAAGGCAGCCGCATGCTACGCGGCATCGGGCAATGCCGCCTGCTTCACGCAGAGCGCCCTCTCCTTCGAGCTGCACCCGAGCTATGCGGCGTGGTATGCCAGCTGGGCCATCCTGTATTGGGGCCATGAGCTGATCGCGGGCCGGGTGCGGCAGCCCTGGCTCCGCTCAGCCGCACTGGCGCACCTGCCGATCCTCCTCGCCTTCGCCTTCATGCTCGGGAGCCGTAGCGGGGCCGGGGGCCT
>DDRC01000030.1:6733-15694 GCA_002342985.1 Flavobacteriales bacterium UBA2426 | reverse complement strand
TACAGCTTCAAGCGCTTCCAGAGCCACAGCACCAGCAATGGCCTGCCCAACAATGCAGTACGCGCCTGCCACTTCCAGCTCAACAGCTGGAGCGGCAACCAGCTGCAGGAGGGCGTGCTCTACAACGTGAAGGTGCGCGGCCGCGTGGCTGGCGACTACCTGCCCTGGGGCCCCGCCTGCCGCCTGATGGTGAACAACGCCCTGGCGCAATGCCCCCGCACCAAGCTCATGGACATCCCCGACAACCCGTTCCTGAGCTGTGGTCAGGTGCGCCCCATCGGCACCAGCCAGGCCAGCCTGGTGCATGCCAAGCCCGTGCGACGGATGAACAACAACTGCCAATGGGTGAGCGCCAACCGCTACCAGTTCCGCTTCCGCCTCGCTTCGGAGAACTTCGTGCTGGTGAAGACCACCGCCGTGGGCGCCGGCAACTACTTCGTGAACACCAACGGCCTGCAGTGCGGCAAGACCTACGAGGTGGACGTGCGCGCCAGCTTCAATGGCGGAAGCACCTGGTGCGTGGTGACGCCCAACCCCAACTCGGTGAGCGATCCGGCGTGGGGCGATGTGTGCGAGCTGAGCACGGTGGCCTGCCCGGGCAGCCTGGCCTTGGCGCCCACCACCCCGCATGAAGCGCCCGCCCTCCGCATGCACCCCAACCCCAACCGCGGCGACCAGCTGATGATCGGGCTTGATCGCGTGCAGCCCGAAGTGCAGACCGTGAGCGTCGACATCTTCGACGCCTTCGGCAAGCGCGTGGCCGCACGCACCATCGCGGTGCAGGACGGCTACGTGAACACCGTGCTCGACCTCAACGGCGAGCTGGCATCCGGCCTCTACGTGGTGAACATCACGGCGGGCAGCGCGGCGTTCAGCGAGCGCCTCGTCATCCAGCCCTGAGCTTCACCGGCAGGAATGAAGGGCCCCGGCGCATGCCGGGGCCCTTCGCATTCCGGCGATCGCACGCGCATGCGGTGGTTGCCTGCTGTGGATAAAAAAAAAGTCCTTGCATCCAGGGCAACACTCGGATAATATTGGCTCACCCCAAAACCAGACATGCCCCAACCCCTACGCTCCCGACCTCTTACCGCCACCTGATGCAGGCCGCGCAGGACGATGGTCCGAGCGCGCTGTCTTGCCTCCTGTGATCGTGCCTGCCGGCACCGCCCTCGGCGGCCGCCCGAATGCGGCCTTTTCAGCTCCGAACCCAATCCAAAACCACGTGATCATGAATTGTGAAAACTCCAGTCGAACGCCTTGGCGTTCCGCATGGCGCAGCGCCTGTCGCGGCGCCTTGCTGCTGGCCATGGGCCTGTTGGCGCTAAGCTCCCAGGCCCAGACCTTCTCGATTGTGGGCACCGGCACCGCAGCCAACACCGCCACGGGCTATCCAGCGCCGTTCGGCCAGTATTATTGGGGTGCACGGCACCAGTTCTTCGTGCCGGCGGCCCAGATGGCCGCGGCCGGCATCGCGGCGGGCTCGCAGGTGCAGTCCATTGGCTTCAATGTGACCGCCCTGAATGGCACGGCCGCCCATACCGGTTGGCAGATCCGGGTGTTCAACGTGGGTGCCAACGCCAACCCCATCAGCGCGGGTTACGTGACCACCGGGCAGATCGCCAACACGGTTGCCACCACCTACACGCCCGTGGTCGGCTGGAATCAGTTCTCCTTCGTGGCCCCATTCGTCTGGAATGGCACGGATAACCTCGTGATCGAGACCTGCTTCAACAACACGGGATACTCGAACAACGCCTCTACCCAGTGGACCACGACGCTGGCCGGCGCCACCTACAGCCGGTGGTACCGGGCTGATGCATCGGGCGTTTGCGCGAGCACGCTATCAACCAGCACCAGCGCCACCACGCGCCCGAACATGCGCTTCGGCTGGCAATCCAGCGTGGCCTGCAACGGCATCCCGGCCCCGGGCAACACGCTGGCGAGCGTAAGCACCGCATGTGCAGGCGCGGCATTCAACCTCAGCCTGCAGAACTCGAGCCTGGGCACCGGCATCACCTACGCTTGGGAGCGCAGCACCGACGGCGGCGGTTCCTGGAACCCCTTCGGCACCAATGCAGGCACCCAGAGCATCTCTTTGACCCAGACCACCCAGTACCGCTGCCTGGTGACCTGCACCAACGGCGGGCAGAGCGCCACCAGCGCCCCGGTGACCGTGACGCTGAACACCAGTGCCTGCGATTGCGTCACGTACCCGGCATCGAATGCCACGAACACAGCCGACACCAAGATCGACAGCGTGAAGGTGAACGGCGTGGGCTTCGGCTCGCCTGACCTCACGTGCGAAACCTACACCTTCACCAGCGGCACGGGCCTGTCCCTGCAGCAGGGCACCTCGGCCACCGTGCGCATCCGCAACGGCTCATGCTTCGGTACCCACTACACCGCCTACTACTCACTCTTCGCTGATTTCAATGGCGACGGAGACTTCGCGGATGCGGGCGAGACCCTCGCCCAAGGCGGCCCCACTGCGGCCCTGAATGGCATCCCGGACCTGAACATCAGCGTGCCGCCCACGGCCAACCTGGGCGCTATCCGTTTCCGGGCCATAGTCGCCGAAGCCGGAGCGCCACCGGCCGCCACAGGCACCTACACCTACGGCGAGACGGAGGATTTCTGCGTCACCATCCTGCCGCTGCCCCCCTGCACCGACCCTCCCTCGCCGGGCGTCACCCTCACCAGCAACGCCTCGCCCTGCGGCAACAGCAGCTTCACGCTCTCCATGTCCACTCCGCCCCTGGGCACCGGGCTCACCTATGAGTGGCAGCGCTCCGATGACGGCTTCAGCACCTTCACGGTACTGGGCACGGGCCTCACGCAGAGCGCCAGCCAGGCCTTCGGCGCCATCTGGGAGTACCGCTGCGTGGTCTCCTGCAACGGCAACCCGCCCGTGGCTTCCACACCGGTGAGCGTGACCACCAGCACCACGCCGGTGGCCATCTGCGGCACCTATTGCACCCCGACGTCCACCAGCGGCTGCTCGTTCGGCGACCTCATCGCCCGGGTGCAGCTGAACACGCTGGACAACAACAGCGGCACCGCATGCGTGAGCTTCTACAACGACTATACGGGCAATCCGCTGCTCACCACCAACCTGCAGGCGGGCACCAGTTACAACTGCATCATCTCCTCCGGGGCCTATTCCCAGGCCTACGCCGTTTGGATCGACTACAATGATGACGGCATCTTCGACAACCCTGGCGAGCGCGTGGGCTTCACCGCAACGCCGGTGCCGGCCAACAGCTCGGCTTCATTCCCCATCAGCCTGAGCTGCTCTCCCCCTGTGGGCGCCCACCGCATGCGCGTGCGCAGCGCTTGGGACGTCACCGTTCCAGGACCGAGCATCACCCCCTGCGGGGCGCCTGGCGATTACGGCGAGGTGGAGGATTATGTGATCACCATCGACCCGCCTCCGCCCTGCCCGCAGCCCAACACGCTGGCGGTGAACGTGACCAGCGCCACCAGCGCCACCTTCACGTGGAACGCCGGCTGCACGGAGACCGTGTGGGATGCCCATGTGCAACTGGCGGGCGGCGGTACGCCCGTTACCCCTTCCAACCCCGGCATCACCGGCACCCCCACGCTCACGCGCAACGACCTGAGCGTGGGCAACTGGGAATTCTGGGTGCGCGCTGATTGCGGCGTCAACGGCCCCAGCGCCTGGGTGGGTCCCTTCACCTTCACGATCATCGCCAATGACAACTGCGCCAGCCCCACCCCCATCACGGTGGATCCGTTCGGTGCATGTGTGGGCATCGCCGGCACCACGGTTGGTGCCACCGCCGGGGATTCGCCCTACCCCAGCTGCCTGGTAACAGGCCTGGTGGATGTGTGGTACAGCTTCAACTCGGGCTCGAACTCGGTGATCAACTGGCAATACACCCTGGGCACCATGACGGTGCGCGCCGTGCAGGTGCTTACCGCCTGCGGTGGTTCCGAGGTGTACTGCGTGGGTGACGTGGACGCCGGCCAGTTCGCCGTGACACCGAACACGAACTACCTGTTCCGCGTGCTCACCTTCGCTGGCACCGCAGGCACCTTCAACCTCTGCCTCACCGGCCCGCCGGCCAACGACCTGTGCGCCGGAGCCATCCCGGTGAGCTGCGGCACACCGGTGACCGGCACCACGGCCGGAGCCACCAACCAGGGTGCACCTGCGGGCTGCGTGGATGCGCTGGCCACTGCACCCGGCGTGTGGTACACCATCTCGGGCCAGTGCGGCAACCTCACCGCCAGCCTGTGCACCGGCACCGCCTTCGACAGCCGCCTGGCCGTCTTCTCCGGGGCCTGCGGCACGCTGACCTGCATCGCCAGCAACGACAACGGCTGCGGCCTGCAATCGACGGTGAACTTCACCGCCTCCGCCGACCAGACGTACTACATCTACGTCACCGGCACGGGCACGGCCAGCGGCGCGTTCACCCTGGAAGTGACCGGCTGCCAGCAGGCCGCCACGGCCACCGCCAGCGTGGTGGACAACTGCCCCAGCAACCAGTTCAGCGTGGATGTGAACCTCACGAGCCTCGGCTCGGGCGGCTCGGCCACGATTGAATACAGCGTGAATGGCGGCTCGCCCATCGGCCAGGCGGCAGGCTTGGGATCCAACATCATCGGACCCTTCGCCACCACCGACGCCGTGAGCGTGACGGTGGACAACGGCACGGTTTGCGACCTCGAACTCGGCAACTACTTCAGCGGCTGCCCGGTGGAGATCGTCTGCGGCTCCACGCTCACCGTATCGCACTGCTACAGCAACAACGACCCGCGCACCTTCACCTTCACGAGCGACAACCCGCTGGAGACGGTGACGGTGACCTTCGTGGAGGGCGAGATGGACCCGAACGATGTGATCCGGGCCTACAGCGGCACGGACAACCAGGGGCCGCCCATCCCGCAGCTGACGGGCAGCTTCGCCAACCTCTTCGGCGTATCGGGCTCCTCTGATTTCGGCTACAACTCCATCTTCATCGAGATCGACAGCGACGGCAGCAACAGTTGCGCTGACGGCAACCAGGACACCTGGGTGTTCGAGGTGGAGTGCACGCCCTTCTGCGTGGACCCCGATGGCACGGCCACCTTCGATGTGTGCGCGAGCACCATCGACGTGCAGATCAACTTCACGGGCGATGCGCCCACCTGCGGCGTGCGCTACATCGTGAATGGCGGGACGCCCGTGGATCAGGGCGGCTTCGTGGACTTCGACCAGGTGACGATCGGGCCCTTCACGCCGGGCGACCAGGTGCAGGTGCTGCTGCTGCATGAGGGCTTCCCCCCTGATGCGCTGTGCAACCGCAACCTCGGCACCTTCACCATCCTGCCCGTGCCCACCCCGCCGGCCATCAGCATCTCGGCCACGCCATCCACGGTGTGCGTGGGCGGCACCAGCCAGCTGAGCGTGTATGCCAGCGCCCCCGGACCGATCGGCAGCTACGCCTTCGAGACGAACACGAACGGCGGCCTGCTCCCGATGACCAGCCCGGTGACGATCCAAGGCACCAACCTGGATGATACGGGCGGACCGCTCACCGCCATCGGCTTCCCCATGACCTACGGGACGAACTCCTACACGCAGTTCAGCACGAACTCGAATGGCCTGATGCGCCTCGGCAACACGGCGATCTCCGGCTCGCGCTTCAACAGCCCGCTCACCAGCGCGACGGACCTGCCCCTGCTCGCCCCCTGGTGGGACGACCTGCACACGGGTTCGGATGGCTACGTGCGCACTTCCTTGGAAGGCACGGCGGGCAGCTACGTGCGGATCGTGGAGTGGTTCGTGCGGCCGTTCGGGGCCGGCACTGCAGCCACGATGCGGTTCCAGGTGGCGCTTTACCAGGCCAGCGGCGCGATTGAATTCCGCTACAGCCCAACGGGTGCAGCCTATGTGGACGGTGCCTCCATCGCCATCACCGGCGGGAACACCTCCAGTCGCGTGGCCGTGAATTCCGTAGACCACACGGCGAGCCCGACCATCCTGTACGACGCCCTGACGGCCTGGCCCGGCGGCACGCGGCTCTACCGGTTCCTGGCTCCCCAGCCCCCCGGTGTCACCTACAGCTGGAGCCCGGCCGATGACCTGGACGATCCCAACAGCGCCACGCCGATTGCCAGCAACATCACGGAGACCACCACCTACACGGCTTCCGTGTTCTTCGGTGGATGCCCCACGGACGTGACGGTGGACGTTACGGTAGAGCCCGCCCTCACCTCGGCATCCATCACCCCGTCGAGCGGCACCATCTGCACGGGCACCAACGCGGTTACCCTGACAGCCAACGCAGGTGATGGCGTTCCGCCTTTCACCTACGCCTGGACCGACCCGAACAACCAGCCGGCCGGCACCAGCCAGACGGTGGACGCCAACCTCGGCGGCACCTGGACTTGCCTGGTGACGGATGCGTGCAATGGCTCGTTCCTGGCCTCGGCCACCATCACCGCAGTGGCTCCACCCACGGTCAACATCACCGCCACGGCGCCGATCTGCGCAGGCGGCAGCGTGACGCTCTCGGCCAATGCCACGAACGCGACCAACGTGCTCTGGGGCGGTGCAGCCCCTGTGGGCGG
This sequence comes from Flavobacteriales bacterium UBA2426, assembly GCA_002342985.1. Lineage (GTDB taxonomy): Bacteria > Bacteroidota > Bacteroidia > Flavobacteriales_F > PHOS-HE28 > PHOS-HE28. The sequence goes on along the minus strand of DDRC01000030.1, from coordinate 9,115 downwards.
CTCCACCACGGCCGATGTGACCATCTCCGGTCTCTCTGGCGCCAACAACGGCACCTACACGGTGACGGCCAGCAATGAAGGCTGCACTACGGCTCCGGCCAGCTACGTGCTCGCAGTGAACCCGAACCCGTCCATCACCTCCACCACGGCGGTACCGGCCACGGTCTGCACGGGCGGCACCTCGCAGCTTGATGTTGCTGCGGCCCCGCCTGCGCTCCAGCTGGTGCTGAATGGCACCGGCTTCTGGATGGATGAGCTCAGCTGGACCCTGACCAACTCGCTGAACGCCATCGTGGGTTCTGGCGGCGGTTACGGCAACAACCAGATCATCACCGTGCCGCTCGGTGCGCTGACCAACGGTCCATTCACCTTCTCCGTGGAGACCCAAGGCACCTTCAACGACAACCAGTCGACCTACACCCTGACCTGCGGCGGATCCACCATCCTGACCGGCACCGTTTTCGGCGGACAGGCGTTCAGCCAGGGCGGCTTGGTTTGCGAAGGTTCCTTCACCTACGCTTGGAGCCCGGCCACCTTCCTGAGCGGCACCGCCATCAGCAACCCGGTGGCCAGCGGTGTGACGAGCGAGACGCCTTACAGCGTGCTGGTCACCAACACGTCCACTGGGTGCTCCAGCACCGGCAACGTCACGGTGGGCATGTATCCGGTACCTACGCTGGATTGCGGCACCTACCCGACGCTCTGCGCGGCCGATGCCCCCATCGCGCTCACGGGCTCCCCGGCGGGCGGCACCTGGAGCGGTACGGGCGTGACCGGCAGCAGCTTCAACCCGGCTGTGGGCACCCAGACGCTGACCTACAGCTACACCTATGGCGCTGGCTGCGTGGCCACCTGCCAGGTGACCATCACGGTGCTCAGCGCGGACACGGACGGCGACAACATCCCCGATTGCGCGGATGAGTGCCCGACGCTCTTCGGCGAGATCGGCGACCCCTGCGATGCGGGTCCGGGCTTCATCCTGGGCCAGATCGATGGCGACTGCAACTGCATCGGCGTGGCCTGCACAGAGGATGTGCGCCTGGAGGTGAAGACGGATGCGAACGGCTCGCACACGAGCTGGGAGATCCGCGAAGCGACCACCTCGCTCCTGGTGTGCAGCGGCGGGCCCTACACGGGCATCAACGACGCCACCATCACCACCGATTGCTGCCTGCCCGCTGCATGCTATGTGCTGCGCGTATTCGACAGCGCCGGTGACGGCATCGTGGGCGGCGGGTACGTGCTGCGCGAAGCCGGCGGCAACCAGCGCCGGATCATCGACAACCGTGGCAACTTCACCGCCGGCACCGTCAGCCAGATCAACGATGCCTCGAGCTTCTGCGTGCCGATGGGCGACGATCGCCTCGTCTTCACCAGCTGCGATAAGCTCGACTGGAAGACCAATCCCTGCGGCGGTGAGTTCGTGGTGGCCAATGACAACTCCGCAGTGAGCGCCCAGTACGGCGTGAACAACGCGAACAGCGGCTACCAGATGTGGTGGTTCGACCCGAACGGCGGCTTCAGCTTCCGCCGCTTCCAGAGCCATAACACCGCCAACGGACTGCCCGCGAGCGCCACCCGCGCCTGCCACTTCCAGATCAACAGCTGGAGCGGCAACCAGCTGCAGCAGGGCGTGATGTACAATGTGCGCGTGCGCGGCCGCATCAACGGCGTGTACAACGAGTGGGGCCCGGCCTGCCGCCTCATGGTGGACAACGTGGCCGCCCAGTGCCCGCGCACCAAGCTCATGGACATCCCGGACAACGCCTTCCTCTCCTGCGGCCAGCTGCGGCCGCTGGGCACCGGCCAGGCCAGCCTGGTGCATGCCCGCCCCGTGCGCCGCATGAATGCCAACTGCAATTGGGTGAACGCCAACCGCTACCAGTTCCGCTTCCGCATCCCGGCCGAGGGCATCGAAGTGGTGAAGACCAGCGCCGCCGGGCAGTACTGGGTGAACACCAACGGACTGGCGTGCAGCAAGACCTACGAGGTGGACGTGCGCGCCAGCTTCGATGGCGGCGCCACCTGGTGCCACAGCGGCGTGCTGTGGGGCGATGCGTGCCTGCTCACCACCACCTGCAGCAGCGCATTGGCGCAGCAGGGCACCGGCATGACTGCCACCGCCGGCACCTTGCGCATGTACCCCAACCCCAACCAAGGTGACCACGTGATGCTGAGCCTGAGCGCGGTGGNNTACTTCGTGAACACCAACGGCCTGGACCCCTGCAAGACCTACGATGTGGATGTGCGCGCCAGCTTCAACAACGGCAGCACCTGGTGCGTGGTGACCCCCAACCCCAACAGCGTGACCGACCCCGACTGGGGCGATGTGTGCGAGCTGACCACCGCCTGCGACCTCAACCAGAGCCTGGCGGTGCAGCC
>DDRC01000030.1:0-6488 GCA_002342985.1 Flavobacteriales bacterium UBA2426 | reverse complement strand
ACCCGAACCGCGGCGACCAGCTGATGCTCTCGCTCGACCGCGTGGCGGAGGGCGTGGAGACCGTGAGTGTGGACATCTACGACGGCTTCGGCAAGCGCGTGAGCGCCCGCACCATCGCCGTGCAGGATGGCTTCCTCAACACGGTGCTCGACCTCAANNAGACGGTGAGCGTGGACATCTTCGATGCCTTCGGCAAGCGCGTGGCCGCTCGCACCATCGCGGTGCAGGACGGCTTCGTGAACACCGCCCTGGCGTTGAACGGCGAGCTCGCCAATGGGCTGTACATGGTGAGCGTCACCGCCGGCGATCGACAGATCGTGGAGCGCTTGGTGATCCAACGGTAGGCAATACCCACCCCGCATCGGACGGCGCCCAGCAGGGCGCCGTCCCTGCTTGGTGGCAGCGCAGACCGGCTTGGCCCAGGCCGGGCGCGGAAAGGCCCATGCGATCGACCGCTCAGCCTTCCAACGCGCCGCCACAAATCGCAGAGCCCTGCATGCGGAGTAAGGGGCCGCCCGCTACTTTCCCGCCCCCTTAACCGAAATACCATGTCATACCTCCACGCAATCGCCAACACAGGAACGGCGGCGCGCGCACTGGCAGCAGGCGCGCTCATGCTGGCATCCGGCGGGCTCTGGGCGCAGTGCAGCCAGGGCACCCTCATCTCCGCCGTCTCGCCGACAGCGGTCTTCCAAACGGTGAACGTACCGGCGGGCGCACCCTCCCTGAACGACCCCACCTATTTCGAGTTCACCGGCACGGCGGGCACGCAATACACCTTCAGCTATTGCCAGGGCGGCGGTTCGGCCGGGTATGACACCTACCTCACCATCACCAACGCCGTGGGGACCGCCCAGCTGTGGAACGATGATTTCTGCGGCTTGAGCTCCGAGGTGGCCTTCACGCCCACCCTCACCGGCACCTACCGCGTGTACACGTCGGCGTGCTGCCCCTGCGGCACGCGCGGCGCGGCGGCCACCCTGGCCTATCGCGCGCTGGCGAGCGGCGGCGGCGGCAACGACAACTGCTCCGGCGCCATCGCCCTCACCTGCGGCACGCCGGTGGCCGGCAGCACCACGGGGTCCACGGTGGACACCTACCCCACCTGCGGCTCCGCCACGGGCGGCCACCCCGGTGTGTGGTACAGCATTGTGGGCGACGGCGGCCAGTACACCGCTTCGCTCTGTGGATCGAGCTATGACACGCAGCTCAGCGTCTTCGGCGGCACCTGCGCGGGCCTGGTGTGCATCAGCGACAACGACGACGATTGCGGCCTGCAGAGCCAGGTGACCTGGTCCACCACACCCGCCACCCCCTACCTCATCTTCGTGCACGGCTACGCCGGCACCACCGGCGCCTTCACCCTGCAGGTGACCTGCGCCGCACCCTGCGCCCCGGCCATCACCAATGACGATTGCGCCGGTGCCGAGCCCATCCCGGTGAACACCACCGGCTGTGCCCTCACCGTGAGCGGCAACAACAACTGCGCCGCGCCGCTGGCCCCCAACCCGAACTGCTTCAGCCCCTTCGCCACGCTGCCCGATGTGTGGTACAGCTTCACGCCCACCACCAACGAGCTCTCCCTCACCGTCACCTACGGCACGGCCACCAGCCTGGGCGCCGTGGTCTACAACGGCACCTGCGGCACCCTCACCCAGGTGTCGTGCAACAGCTTCCTCACCTCCGGAAGCGGCTCGGTGATCAGCGGCCTCACGCCCGGCCAGCCCCACTTCCTGCGCATCCTGGGTCCGCAGGGCAGCCGCGGCTCCTTCACCGCCTGCCTCAGCCTGGTGGTGCCCGGTTGCGCCACCTACACCACGCCCGCACAGGGCGGTTCGGCCGAGGCCACCGGCACCAACCTCGCTTGGAACCCGGCCACCTATGCCTCGGGCTACCGCCTCTACTTCGGCACCGACGGCGGCGGCGTGACGCTGCCCACCAGCATCGCCAGCAACGTGGACCTGGGCAACGTGCTCAGCTACGCCACCGGCGCCCTGGCACCGAACACCACCTACTACTGGGCCATCGTGCCCTACAATGCGGCCGGCGAGGCTTCGGGCTGCACCATCCGCAGCTTCAACACCAATCCGCCCGCCTGCGTGGCGGCCCCCACCGCCCCGGCTGACGGCGGCAGCGGCTGCGGCGGCGGTGCCATCCTGCTCAGCTGGCCGGCCAGCCCAGGCGCCACGGGCTACACCGTGGTGCTCAACGGCAACACCGTGGCCGCCAACCAGCCCGGCACCAGCTACGATGCCGGCATCCTGGCCGCCGGCCCCTACACCTGGAGCGTGACCCCCAGCAACGGCAACGGCCCCGCCACGGGCTGCCCCACCTGGAGCTTCACGGTGATCAACGCGCCGCCGGGCGACAACCTGGCGCTCGCCATCCCGCTGGACCTGGCGCCGAACGGCTCTACCGCCGTGGCCGGCAACAACCTGGCGAGCAACTGCTACACCAACCAGATCGGCAACGCTTCGCCCGACACCTGGTACCGCTTCAACTCCGGCGCCTGCGCCACCACCGTGTCGCTCGACCTGTGCACGGGCCAGAGCTTCGACAGCTACCTGCGCCTCTACGATGCCAGCGGCACCGTGCAGCTGGCCTTCAGCGATGACGTCTGCGGCGCCGGCGCCTCCATCCAGAACTTCGCCATCAGCCCCAACACCGACTACATCGTGGTGGCCGAGGGCTTCGGCGGCAGCACCGGCAACTTCACGCTCACCCTCAGCGTGAACTGCTATTGCGAGAACCCCGCAGGGGCCGTGACCGCGGTGAACGAGGATTGCGGCAACGGCACCTACACGCTGGGCGTGAACGTCACCGGCACCGGCAGCACCCCCACGGCCACGGTGCGCTACACCGTGAACAACGGCACGCCGGTGAGCATCACCGGCCTGGGCGTTGGCCCCCTCACCATCCCGGCATCGGGCAGCTTCCAGCAGGGCGATGCGGTGGACGTGGAACTGCTCACCGACAACGGCAACTGCGTGCTCGACCTGGGCAGCTACACCGACAACTGCCCCATCCAGATCACCTGCGGGGTCACCGAGGCCATCTCCTACTGCTACAAGAACAACGATGTGAAGACCTTCACCTTCCTCGCCAGCAACCCCAACGAGACGGTGACGGTGAGCTTCATCGAAGGGTCGATGGACCCGAACGACGTGATCCGCGCGTACAGCGGCACGGACAACAACGGCGCGCCCATCCCCGAGCTCACGGGCAGCTTCGCCAGCCTCTTCGGCGTGGGGGGCTCCTCGGCGGGCGATGCGCTCTACATCGAGATCGACAGCGACGGCAGCACCAGCTGCGCCGACGGCCAGGAGGACACCTGGGTGTTCGAGGCGGAATGCACGGCCGGCTGCGTGGACCCGGACGGCACCGTGACGGTGAATGCCGGCTGCTCCACCATCGACGTGGAGGTGAGCTTCGAGGGTGACGGCTCGTCGGTGACGCTGAGCTACAGCGTGAACGGCGGCACCCCCACCGAGATCCCCGGACTGGTGAGCGGCAACGTGGAGACCATCGGACCCTTCACCCCCGGCCAGTCGGTGCAGGTCTTCCTGCTCCACGAGTCGGACAATGCCTGCAACCGCAACCTGGGCACCTACGTGATCCCCGCGCAGCCCGTGGCGGTGAACTTCGGCCTCACGGCCACGCCCCCCACCGTGTGCCCCGGCGGCAGCAGCCAGCTGCAGGCCAGCTTCGGCAACCCCACCAACATCACGCTCTACAGCTACTTCACGGAGACGGGCGCCACGCTCGACCCCATGGCGGGCGCCACCAGCCTGGGCGTTGCTGGCGATGACAGCGAGTCGGGCCTCAATGCCATCGGCTTCCCCTTCTTCTACGAAGGCACCTCCTACACCGACTTCTCGGCCAACAGCAACGGCGTGATGCGCTTCGGCGGTCCGGTGGGCGCTGCCTACTTCAACACAGGCGCGCCTTTCCAGCCGGCTTCGCTCTGCGTGCTGTGGGACGACCACTCCGCCACCTCGGTGACCACCCTGCTCACCGGCGCCGCCCCCAACCGCGTGCGCATCATCAGCTACAACCTGAACATCTCGTTCGGGACGGCCTCGGTGCTGCAGATCTGGCTCTACGAGACCACCAACGTGATCGAGTTCCGCTACGGCAGCGCGGCGAGCACCAACAGCGCCACCATCGCCGCCGTGGGCGCCAACACCGCGCAATACCTGAGCGTGCAGAACTTCACGGGCCACGCGGTGAGCTCTTCCGTCCGGCAGGACAACCTCGCCGGCTGGCCGGGCTCGGGCCGCCTGTACCGCTTCACGCCGCCGCCTTCGGTGACCGCGTTGGATTACAGCTGGTCGCCCGCCGACTTCCTCACCAGCACCACCACGGCCAACCCGCAGGCCAACGGCGTCACCGCCAGCACCACCTACACGGTGACGGTGACCGGTTCCAACGGCTGCACCTACGTGAACACCGTGTCGGTGAACGTGGCCACGCCGATCGAATCCGTGGCCATCACCCCTGCGGTGGCCTCCATCTGCGCCGGCAACCCGGTGACGCTCACGGCCACCCCCACCGGCGGCCTGGCGCCCTTCAGCTACGCCTGGACCGCTCCGGGCGGCGCCCCCGCGGGCGGCAGCGCCAACCAGTCGGCCGGCACCGCCGGTGACTGGAGCGTGACGGTGACCGACGCGTGCAGCACCTCGGCCGGCGCCACGCGCAGCGTGAGCGTGAACCCCGTTCCCAGCGCAAGCATCAGCCTCTCCGCGCCGGTGTGCGTGGGCGGCAGCTTCACCCTCACCTGCAACAGCGACATCGGCACCTCCTTCGCCTGGAGCGGCCCCGCCCCCGTGGGCGGCAGCACCGGCCAGAGCGTGACGGTGAACGGCCTCACCAGCGCGAATGCCGGCACCTACACGGTGACGGCATCGGCCAACGGCTGCACCTCGGCCGTGGCCAGCCAGAATGTGACGGTGAACCCCAACCCGGCCATCGCCGCGGTGACCGCCCTGCCTGCGGCCATCTGCGAGGGCGCCAGCAGCCAGCTGAACGTGACGGCCACCGCCGGCACCGACCTCTTCGGCGTGCTCAGCGCCTTCAACGCCGGAAGCGCCAGCGTGGTGGCCGCAGTGCCCACCCCCAGCGGCTTCCAGATGGACCAAGGGGTGAACAGCAACAACATCAGCGACGGCTGCGGTGACATGTATGACGGCGGAAACCGCCTGAACACGAACCTCGGCGCCACCCTGCAGTACTCGGACAACGTGGTGGTGAACAGCGCGGCGCTCGGCGCCGGCGGCCGCTACTTCACCCGCTACATCGCCAGCCCCGGCTGCCAGGCCGGCCCTGCGGCGCTCTTCCTGTGGGCGGGCGACATCAACGGCCTCTCCTCGCTCTCCATCACCGGCAACCTCGGCGCCGATGGCAGCGGATCGCAGCAGCTGAGCACCTTCACCGTTTCGGCCAACGGCACCACCTACACGGTGCTGCTGAAGCGCGTATTCAACGCCTTCGACCCCTCGGTGAACCAGATGTTCATCCTGCCGCAGCCCAACAGCGCCACCCAGAGCATGGGCGCCAGCACGGACGACAACCTGCACACCATCACCGGCCTGGCCGGGGTGAGCCGCTTCTACTACCTGCTCTATGCGGGCGCCAGCGGCGCGCTCATCAACGATGCGCAGGCCACCGGCATCGCGCAGGCCTTCGTCAACCTCCTGCCCGCCGGCACCCTCGCCTACCAGTGGAGCAACGGCGCCACCGCCGCTTCCACCACGGTCACCTCGCCCGACGCATACAGCGTGCTGGTGAGCAACACCGTGACGGGCTGCTCGAGCACCGGCAACGTCACCGTGAGCCAGGACCTCACCGACACCGACAATGACGGCATCATCGACTGCGAGGATTCCTGCCCGGCGCTCGCCGGCGAGATCGGCTCGCCCTGCGATGACTTCAATGCCGGCACCATCAACGACCAGATCAACGGCGATTGCGAATGCGAAGGCACCCCCTGCTCGCACGACCTGACGCTGGCCGTGCAGATGGACGGCGTGAGCACGGTGACCTACGAGCTGCGCGACCAGGGCAACGATGCGCTGGTGCAGACCGGCCAGCTCTACCTGCCCGGCCCCGGCGAGATCACCGGATCGGCCTGCCTGCCCACGGGCTGCTTCTACCTGCGCGTGCTCGATGACGGCGGCGACGGCATCGTCAACGGCGGCTACGTGCTGCGCATGGCGGGCGCCAGCACCAAGCGCGTGATCGACAACCGCAACAACTTCACCAGCGGCGCGGTGAGCCAGATCGCCGGCAACGAGGGCTTCTGCCTGCCGCTCGGCACGGACCGCCTCGTCTTCACCAGCTGCGACAAGCTCGACTGGAAGACCAGCCCCTGCGGCGCCGAGTACGTGGTGGCCACCGAGAACGCGCTGGTGAGCCAGCAGTACGGCGTGAACAACGCCACCAGCGGCTACCAGATGTGGTGGTACGACCCCAACGGCGGCTACAGCTTC
>DDRC01000060.1:13191-19175 GCA_002342985.1 Flavobacteriales bacterium UBA2426 | reverse complement strand
TCGGCCGGCCGGCCGGCATCGCACGATGGAGAAAGTCGAAGGCCCCGGATCCGAAAGGGATTCCGGGGCCTTCTCTTTGGTTGCGGGGGCAGGATTTGAACCTGGGACCTTCGGGTTATGAGCCCGACGAGCTACCATCTGCTCCACCCCGCAATGGACCGCAAATATAGGCATCGGCGGCTCATCCTCCGCCTAATCCACGACTTTCCAGGAAATGGGAGCCAGATCGTAGGTGCGTGTCCCTGCCGGAGCACCCTCCAGCCGGGCCTTGATGTCCTCGAAGATCACCCGGTCGCCGTTCCGCAGCTTGCCGAGCACGGTCTGCAGGTTGGCATCGAAGGCGGCGCCCGTCACTTGCCGGTCGATCGGCTGGGAGCCGCGCTCCACGATCATCCTGAAGCGAAGCACCTCGTACTTGGCGCCGAACTCGCTGTCGGGCAGCTTGGCGAAAACGGCCCGGGCGGCTTGCAGCTCGGCCTTCTTGATGCGGGCATCCAGAGCGCTCTTGCCGGCGACGAACGCCATCGGTGGTGGCAGGTCCTTCACCCGGAACCGCATGGGGCCCACCCGCCGGGTGCTGCCATCGGGCAGGGTCACTGTGGCGAACACCTCGGCCGTGCTCCCGCTCATGCCACTGGCCACCCAGCCCTGGCCACTGCGCACGATGCGCCCCGTGCTGATGCCCGCCTGGACCCGCTCGGCCGGCACGCCCGGCACGGACAGCTCGATGGGATTGTCCACCCCGCGGTACAGCACGTTCATCTTGGTGGGCGAGGCCACCAACAGCGGCGCCATCACCTGGTAGGTGGTGGCATAGGGCACCTCCACCGCACCGTTGGGGCCCTCGAAGTGCATCACGCCCTCCACGCGCTGCTCCCCGACGGCATCGGCACGCACGCGCAGCTTGGCCTTGCCATCGGTCCCCACGGGAAGCGCACGGCCGTCCTTCAGCAGCACGCGGGCCGGGTTCTCCGGATCGTAGGCCGCCAGGAACACATCGGCGCGGAAGGAATCGCCGGCCATGACCAGGTTGCTCTGCGGCACCACGGCGCCGGTGAGCGTACCGAACCGGAAATCGTCCATCTCGGCACTGCGGTAGAGCCACTTCACCATGTCGTTCTCCGCCGCGCGGATGTCGGCCTGCAGCTTGCTCAGCGTGGCGACACCGGCCGCCAGCGGCACATCGTAGAAGTTGGCGCTCTCCCAATTGTTCCATGTGCCCGAGGCATCGCGCCGGTCGCCCTGGTCGAAGAGCTGGTCCAATGCCGAGGCAAGGGCCTGGCCCCGCACACCGGCCATCGCCTTCAAACTGTCGCGGAAGGCCGCGATGCGCAACCGCAGGTCATGCGCCGTGCCGGGGCCCTGCTTCGGCGTGGCGGGCTCGCTGCCCACCAGTTCGCGCGTCAGCACCTCGCGGTCGTCCTTCGCTTCCAGGGCCAGCAGGGCACGCAGCGTGTCGCGGCCATCGGCATCGCGTCCCTGCAGGGCGTCCACCTCCAGCCCATCGGCGGTGGCGATGGCCCGCAGCTTCATGCCCTGGATGTGGTGCACCAGCGAATCGGCCATCGCCTGCACGCGCAATGCCCGTTGGTGTTGGGCACCGAACTTGTCCGGGAAGCGCTGGGCCGCCTCCGCGAACACGGTGTACTCCACCCGGGACCGCTGCTCGTGCGCCCGCTCGCTGCGCACCAGCTCGGCGTCCATGATGGCGAACGCGTCCAGCACCTCCTTGCTCACGTTCATCGCCAGCATGGCGGTGAGCACGAGGTACATCATGTTGATCATCTGTTGCCGGGGAGGCAATTTCGTGCTGGCCATTTCGAGTGGTTTTCGATGACGCGACGCGCATCATCGAATCACTAATGCCAGCCGAGCGGCGAGGTAACGGACCGGAAGATCCCTATCTCGATCGCAATTGGGTCTGTCGCCTACGGAAACCGCGCGCGCTCTGACAAATGCGACGATCGCGATGGTCTAATCGACGATGAGTTTCGCCCCGCTGATCCAGCGCGTGGCGTCGTGCAGGTGCAGGTGAAGCAGACCGGTTGAGAGGTTGGCGGTTGAGAGGTTGAGGGTTGTGCTGCTCACCGCTTGCTCATGCACAACCCGCCCGGCCGCATCGGTTACCGTGATGCGCAATGCGCCTTGCGCCACGAAGCCCTCCGGCAGTGCTATGCTCACCTGCACCGCACCACCGCTCAGCACCGGGTTGGGCGCCACCGTGAGCGCACCTCGCAAATTGGTGATCTGCGTCTCCATGCCCGTTACCAACTGGCAGCCAGGCTCCAGGCAGCCATGCTCATCCACCTTCACCACCCATACATCCGGGCTGTACACCTGCTCCCAGCCGCCGGGGCCCTGCTGCCATAGCCCCATGGCGAAGCCCACGGCCATGAAGCCGCCATCGGGCGTGGGCTGCATGTCGTAGAAACCCGCGTTGCCCACGTCCACCAAGCTGTCGTGGTAGGCATAGCTGCGCATCCACAGGCTGTCGCCGGCGGAGGTGGTGCGGAGAAGGGTGCCCATGATCGGCTGGGCGATCTCCATGCGATCATCGAAGCCGGCAGCGATCAGGTCCGTGGAGCCGGGCACCTGCTGCACGGTGAACAATGCTGCACGCGTCAGTGGTCCGTAGAGTCTCTGCCAGACGATGGCGCCGCTCTCATCCACTTCGTAAAGCATAGCCCGAGCCTGTTGAATGCCGGGACCAAGTTGCTTGGCTCCGGCTGCAAGCACATGGCCATTGGATGCAAGGGTCAACTGGGCATTTGGACGGTCGTCAAAAGCGCTTCCATAGTCTCCTTGCCCTATCAAATTGCCCAGTTCATCCACGCGAATGATCCACGGCTCCCAGACCCATGTGCTCGTTTCGCGTGAGCCACCAACATAATATCCCCCCCACGGGGCGGGCACGATGGACGCGAACCCCTCCCGCAAGCCCGGCTCGCCGTAGGTGTGGTACCACTCCACCTCGCCCTGCGCGTCGGTCTTCACCAGCAGCGCGTCGAAGCCGGAGCCAGGGTAGTACTCGCCCACGAGCAGGAACCCACCGTCCGCTGCTTGGATCCCACCACGCCCAATCCAGTTGCCGCCGGGAAGATCAAGCTCACGATGATGCACTACTTCGCCGGTCGTTGACATCCAATACAAGGTTGCGCGATGGATATCTCCTGGCGCCTCCGTGCCACCGCCAAGTATGAAGCCGCCTGTATCCAACGGCGAGGAGCAATTCACCCAGCCCGGGAATGTGCTGCGACCGGGCAGATGCAAGCGATAGCCCGCAGAGAACGCACCGCTAATATCCACAACCACCGATGATACGGCGGATGTATAGCTGGTATCCTGATGAACATAGCCTCCACCGAAAACGACCAAGGCACTTCCGTCGGGTTGCACCTCCACGCCCCAAGCAGTTTGAGCTTGCAGCTCACCGAACAGGTCGAAGCGCTTGTTGAAGGTCTGGGCGCTGGCCTGCATGCACAGGCCAGCACTCAGCACCAGCCATATCCAAACGCTCCTCCGCATGCTAGCGGATTAGGCTCACCTTCGCCGTTCCCACCCGGATGCCGTCCCAGAGCAGCATGGCCACGTGCATGCCGCTGGTCACTTGCTGAGGCTGCATTTCGGCTATGCCGTTCTGCGGCGCCACGCGCTGGCTGTATGCTAGACGTCCCATCGTATCCATCACGCGCAGCTCCGCCTGCTCCACGCCTTCGGGCACGGTGTACACCAGGTACAGCGGCCCGGCGGTGGGATTGGGGTAGGCGCGCAGTGGCGTCATTACCGCCCCGTTCGCCATCGTACCCGCATCATTGCGTCGCTGTTTAGCACCGCCCTCGCTCGGGAACTCCACATCCTCCTCGAATTCCACGCCGATGAAAGTGAGCCAGGCCTGGGCATCGGCCTGGCCGGGATCTTTCCAGTCCGCCGCGATCGCCTCAAGCAGGGAGCGGTCAGCGGCCGTCAGCTCGGAGCATGCCTTGCTCTCCTCCTTCACGCGCACCAGCATGTCCTGCACCTTCCAGTATCCGTTCTCGCTATCGGCCATGCGCATGGCGTCCACCAGAGAGCGGGCGTTCTGGAGATCTCCGAGCGCCAGTTGCAGGGCCAGCTTGCGCTGCGCGCCGCTCACCGTGGGCAGGCTGTCCAGCGCCGCCAGCAATGCGGCCGCCGCGCCGGGCTCCTCCCCGTGCAGCACGCGGCCCAGCGCATGGGTGAGCAGGTCCGCCTTGCGCGAATAGAAGTGCTCCATGTCGGTCCGGTAGAGCGTGTGCATGCTCATGCCGCCGTTCTGCCCATTCAGCACCAGCTCCTTATAGAAGGGGTTCACGTCCAGCGTATCCAGCCAGAGCAGCACCTGCGCCTCCAGAGGGCTGTTGGCCAGCAGGGCCTGCGCCAGGTGCCACGGGTTCATGGCCGGCCGGCGGGTGAAGAACACCAGCTCCCAGATGCCCTTGCTCACCTTGGGGGCCACGTTCATCAGCGCGTTGCGCACGGCGTAGCTGCTGTTCGTGCTGTCCATCACGAAATCCTTCAGGCCAGGGTAGTCGCCGCCCTGGAAGGAGGAGAACAGAGGGGCGTTGTCGTTCAGGTGCTGGAAGGTGGGGTCAAGTAAGCCATCAGGTAACAAACGGCGAGGCAAACCATATGTATCAACATAGAAACGATCATTCCATCTTCTGATCACCTTTCCACAGCCCCAAGGCGGATACAGCGGGAACAGCGCATCCCTCGATCCATCTGAGTTGAGGCGCGCACCACAACTCGAAACGAATGGGTCTGCCCCTTGGAACAACATCTCGCCGGATACCAATAACTGACCATTATCCATAACAGCAACGGAACTCACATATGTGTGTTGAACGGTAGTCAGAAATGACACATCCAGATCAAAGGCATCCTGGGCAAGGCCCCTGGTGGTCCCCACAAGGAGAACCACCAGGAGTACGATGCGCTTCGTTATCGCAATGGTCACGGTTGCACAATGAGATTCTCGGTGGCTAGGACGCCGTTCAGTGCTGGAGGCCATCAAAAGATAAGCACCGATCGCCAGCTTGCGGGCATCCAAGGTGAGGTGCGATCGCTCGGGGAGCTCCACCTGAACATCCCCCGGAAGGGTAACGCCGCAATGTCCGCTCACACGCCCTCGCCGAGCTCCTGCAGCTGGGCGGAGGCCCGCTCCCACTCGCCCATCACTGCGGCGATGCGTTCGGCCAGCTTGCCCAGGCGATCGTAGCCGTTCTGCAAGGCTTCGGCAGAAAGGCCGCTCTTCATCACCTCGGCCTGCAGCTGCTTCTCCTCCTGTTCCAGCGCGGCCAGCTGTTCCTCCAGGCGTTGCACCTGGTTCTGCACACGACGACGCTCCTTGTCGCGGTCGCGCTTGTCGCGTTGATCGCTGTTGCGCGCCGCCTTCTCCTCCTTCACGCGCGCCGATGAACGGCCGATGTCCGCGCTCTGCAGGGCCTTGCGCTTCTCGATCAGCTCCAGGATGTCCATGTGCTGGTCGCGGATGCGGAACTCGTCGAGCTCGAGGATGCGGTTGGTGAGGCCGGTGAGGAAATCCCGGTCATGGCTCACGAGCAGGAAGGTGCCGTCGTAGTTCTTCAGCGCCTCCTTCAGCACGTCCTTGCTCTGGATGTCCAGGTGGTGCGTGGGTTCGTCGAGGATGAGGAAGTTGAGCGGCTTCAGCAGCATGCAGCACAGCGCCAGGCGTGCGCGCTCACCGCCGCTCAGCACCTTCACCTTCTTGTCCACGTCCTCGCCGCTGAACATGAAGGCGCCGAGCATGGCGCGCACACGCACCCGGTTCTCCTCGCTGGCCGCATCCTCGGCGGTCTCCAGCACGGTGCGTTGCGGGCTCATGCGCTCGGGCATGTCCTGCGCATAGTAGCCCACGATCACGTTGTGACCCAGGCGGATCTCGCCGTCGAAGGGCTCCTCGCCCATGATCATCCGCACCAGCGTGGACTTGCCGGTGCCGTTGG
>DDRC01000060.1:12503-13045 GCA_002342985.1 Flavobacteriales bacterium UBA2426 | reverse complement strand
GCGTGGACTTGCCGGTGCCGTTGGCGCCCACCAGGGCCAGGTGCTCGCCCTTGGCGATGGTGAGCTCGGCGTGGCTGAAGATCGTCTTCGCCCCATAGGCCTTGCTCACGTCCTTCACCTCGCACACGATCTTGCCGGAACTGGGCGCGGGCGGGAACTTCACCAGCATCTTGCGCAGGTCCTCGTCCTCCTCCTCGATGCGCTCCAGCTTCTCCAGCTTGGTGATGAGGCTCTGGGCGAACGCGGCCTTGCTGGCCTTCGCACGGAACTTGTTGATGAGCGCCTCGGTCTCCTTGATGTAGCGCTGCTGGTCCTTGGCGGCGGCGGACTGCTGCTCACGTTCCACCTTGCGCAGCTCCACGTACTGGCTCCAGGAGGCCTTGCGGTCGATGATGCGGCCGCCGGTGACCTCGATGGTGCGCTTGGTGAGGCGGTCGAGGAAGGTCTTGTCGTGCGAGATGAGCACCAGCGCGGACGGATAGGTGCGCAGCAAATCCTCCAGCCACTGGATGGCGGGCAGGTCGAGGTGGTTGGTGGGTTCG
>DDRC01000060.1:9552-12418 GCA_002342985.1 Flavobacteriales bacterium UBA2426 | reverse complement strand
CAGGTCCAGGTGGTTGGTGGGTTCGTCCAGCAGCAGCAGGTCGGGCTGCATCAGCAGGATGCGGGCGAGCTCGGCACGCATCCGCCAGCCGCCGCTCAGCTCGCTCATCAGGCGGTGCATGTCGGCGCCCACGAAGCCGATGCCCTTCAGCATCCGCTCGATCTGCATGTCGTGGTCGGCCGCGCCGATGGTGTTGAGCCGCTCGTGCGCATGGGCGAGCAGCGTGGCCAGCTCCATGGCCTCCTCGTCGGTGGTGGCCTTCTCCAGGTCCTTCTCGATGCGCTCCAGCGAGGCCTGCAGGGTGAGGGCCTCCTCGAAGGCCTTCTCGGCCACCTGCCAGGGCGTGAGCTCCAGGTTGTGTGCCATCTCCTGCGGCAGGTAGCCGAGGGTGAGCTCCT
Source organism: Flavobacteriales bacterium UBA2426 (assembly GCA_002342985.1). Taxonomy (GTDB): domain Bacteria; phylum Bacteroidota; class Bacteroidia; order Flavobacteriales_F; family PHOS-HE28; genus PHOS-HE28. The sequence goes on along the minus strand of DDRC01000060.1, from coordinate 12,020 downwards.
TGGGCTTGCCGATGGTGCCCTTGTCGAAGGGCTGCTTGCCGGCGAGGATCTTCAGGAGGGTGCTCTTGCCGGCGCCGTTGCGGCCCACCAGGCCGATGCGATCGTCGGTCCCGATGAAGAACGAGACGCCATCGAACATGGGCCGCTGGCCGAAGTGGAGGGTGAGGCCCTGGACGGTGATCATCGCTGCGGAAAAGCGCGCGAAATTAGCGCTTCATGGCGGCCTGCCCTCGCCCGAAGCTGCTGTTCAATGGTTCCAGAGATCGAATCCCATCCGCTGGAGCCGCTCACGCTCGGCCTCACTTCGGATGAGCGCGTCGAGGCCAGTGGAGACCGCTGGAATCGCAGCATCATGCATGCCCGCCACCTTGAGGATCGCGCCGCTGAAGAAGCGCTCAGCGAACCAGGCCTCATAGGAAAGCCTTTCACCGTCGGTTCGGCGCATGGCGGCATGGCGTGCCAAGAGGGCCCTGCTCGACGGGTAGTGGACCCAGAGGATGGGCGCGTAGCCGCGCAGCTCCCCTTCGGTGCCGCGGACCTCGGCCATCGGTGCAAGGGCGATGATACGTGCCTCCATGGTGGACCGCGCCCGGTCGAAGAGCCAGTCCTCCTTCAGCATCCAGCGGACGATGCTATCCTCCCCTAAGCCCAACGCAGTGATGCGTGACTCCATCGCCTGCGGGGTCATCGGTGCACGGAAGGCATCGTCGAATCCATCATCCGCCGGGGCATAGACGGTCAACCGGCCGTCCTGGGCCGCCTGCCGCACCAGGTCGAACAGCCCGCTGCATCCCGGAAGGTCACCCACCGGCCGTCTCAGCGCTGCATTCGCCGGGTCGGCGATATCGAGGACGCGCCATACACGCCGCTCCCAGGCCACATCCGCCTCCCGCAACGGATGGTAGGGCTCAAACCGTCCATCGGCCCCGCAGTCGGGGGGCTCCAGAACCGGCTGGGCCTGCCCCGCCAAGGCCGCGAGCATCAAGGCCAGGGGGATGGCTGACCCCGAATGGCTGGTCGTTCGCATCATCCACCATCGAACGCCGTCGCCCTCCGCCAGCATATGCCGGAACGGAAAAAGAAAGCCCCTGCAGCGATGCAGGGGCCCTCTCATGGATCCGTTGCGCTCAGAAGTTCCAGAGGTCGTGCTCGAACTCGAACAGCGCCTGCTTGATCTCCTCGCCTTCGAGCAGGGCATCGAGCCCCGTCTTGTAGTCGTTCAGCTGGCGGTCGTAGACGTTGCTCCACTTGGTGATGTAACTGCTGAACTGGCGCTTCCAGAAGATGTCCTCGTAGCTGCGGCGCTCAGCATCGTTCTCGCGATTGAAGGCGTCCCAGTTGGCGAAGACGTACCGGCATTCCGGGTAATAGAGCCAGAAGATCGGCGCATAGCCCCGGACCTCGCCGTCCTCGCCGCGCACCTCCTTCATGGGCGCGATGCCGATGATCCGGATGTCCATGGTGCTCCGCTGCTTGTCGAAGATCCAGTCCTCCTTGATCTTGTACATCTTGATATCCCGGCTCTCCAGGTTGATGGGCTGCACCACCATTTCCATATCGCCGGTGGTGAGCGACTCGGTGTACTGCGTGTCCATCCGGGTGAAGAGATCCTTCAGCTCGGGTGCCAGCAGCGGCTTCTTGAACTCGTCATCCGTGAGGAGCGGACCGGGGTCATAGGCGGTGATGGAGCCGTCCACGAGCAGGCCCTGCCGGATGACATCGAAGAGGCTCTTGCGGTCGTTGATGGGCTCGGTGGGGTAGTACAGCGGATGGTTCACCTTCTCGCGCAGGTCGATGGTGCGCCATACGCGGCGGGCCCACATCACATCCGCTTCGCGGATATGGGTGTAGGGCACCACGCGCTTGGTCTTGGTGTGCTCCTTGATGTAGGCGCCATCCAGCACCGTCTGGGCGGCCGCGGGCAGCGCGGCGCAGAGTGCGACGGCAGCCATGGCCATCGACAGCAGCAGGTTCCTCATGGTCCTCATCGTGGATCAGCGTTGGTTACACCACCTTGAACGAGAGCGAGCCCAGGTTCCTTACGGTGCCGTCCGGCCCCCTGGCCTTGATGCCCTCGATGTAGATCTTCTGGCCTGGCTTGGCCTTCTGGAACATCTCCTTCATGTCGCCCGATACGGCGGCGCCCTTGGCGAGCTTCTCGATGGGCGTTCCGCCCACGATCATCGTCACCTTGAACTCCACCACCTCGAACTTCAGGTCGAAGTCGAAGTCCACCATCTTGGCGATGACACCGGCCGCGGCCGTGAGCTCCGCCTTCTTGATGTTCTCGTCGTTCACGCTCTTGCCGGCGAAGTAGGGCGTGGGGTTCGGAACGTTCTTCACGCGGAACTTCATGCCCGGCATCGGCTTCTTGGAACCATCGGGGTTGGTCACGGTGGCGCTGATCACGGCCTCGCTCTCCTTCCCCGGCTTCACGATCCAACCGTCGCCGCCGCGGGCAAGGGAGC
>DDRC01000060.1:2493-9431 GCA_002342985.1 Flavobacteriales bacterium UBA2426 | reverse complement strand
GGAGCCGTTGGTCATGCTGGGCGCGATGTTCTTGTCGCTGTAGCCGGATACGCTGATGGAGACCGGGTTGTCCACCCCGCGGTAGAACACGTTCATCTTCGTCGGGCTCACCACCAGGTTCGGCGCGGCCACCTCGTATTCGGTGCTGAAGACCTCGGTCTGGAGCTCCCCGCCCACCGGCTTGTACTTGATGATCCCGCTGACGGTGTTAAGGCCAGCGCTTCCCGCAGTCCGCTCCAAGATGGCCTTTGCGCCGTTCATGGGCAGCTTGATGGCCTCCCCGATGATCTCCTTCTTCGCCGTGTCCACCCGGGCCCCAGGGCCGCAGATGTACACCTCCGGGGCGTTCTGGTCGTCATAGGCGCCCAGGAAGATCTCGGCCGTGTACTTCGCCCCAACCGTCACGTAGCTGCTCTGAGGCTTCACGATGGCGGTGAGCTTGTTGAACTTGAAGCTCTGGCCCTCCACTGCGTCCATCATCCGCTTCACCACCTCGCCTTCGGCGTTGCGCACGTCGCTCTGGATCTTGCTGAGGATCGTGATGCCTGCAGCGAGGGGAACGTGGTAGAAGTTGATGCTCTCCCAATTGTTCATGGTGCCCGAGGCGTCCTTGCGGTCCTCGAAGTTGAAGATGCGGTCCATGGCGGCTGCCAGGTCGGCGTCCTCCTTGCGGCTGCTCTTCACCTGGTCGCGGAAGGCCTCGAGCTTGGCCCTGAGCTCCTTCGCGCTGAAGGGCCCGTCCTTCGGGTTAGCCGGCTCCCCGCCGATGAGCAGGTTGGTCAGCTCGTCATGGCTGTCCTTCTTGGTCACCTTGGCCAGATCCACGATGCGGCCGTCGCCGAGCACCACGCTGTCACGCGGCCAGCCCTCGGCCGTGATGATGGCCTTGGCCTTGATGGAATCGATGTAGGCGACCAGGTCCGCGCCAGCGGTCTTGATCCTCTTGGCCTCCTCCCAGGCAGCGCCGTACTTGGCCGGATTCTCCTTGGCGAAGGCCTCGAAGCTGGTGTACTGGGCCGTCATCTTGTCGTTGAGCGAGAGCTTGGTGTTCTCCAGTCCGTTGTTCACGGTGATGAAGCTGTCCAGGATCTCCTTCGACACGTTCATCGCCAGCAGAGCGGTCAACACGAGGTACATCATGTTGATCATCTTCTGCCTGGGCGTCTGCTTGCCACTTGCCATCTCTTGACCGGGTTTGGGTTATGGTTCCTGGTGGGTCAAGGACGGTCAGCGCACGGTCATCGCGGCAAGCATGTTGCCGTACACGGTGTTGAGCTTCTGCAGGTTGTCGCTCAGCTCCGCGATGTTCTCCTTGTAGCGCTTGGTATCGTCAACCGAGTTGCGGAGGTTGGTGAGCATCTCGCCCATACCCTCGAACATCTGGTTGGCGGCCTCCAGCTTCTCCCGGCTGGTGCGCAACTGGAATTCGTACATCTCGTTGAGCGCGGAGAGGTTCTCGCTCATCTTCTGCAGGCTGGCGCCGGCGGTGCGGCCTGCGTCCACGTTGGTGGTCAGCCCCACCAAGCTCTCGCTGGCCTTGGCATAGGTGTCGCTCAGGCTGCTCACCTTGGTGGCCGCGTCCTTCAGGCTGTTTGCGTACTCGTTGGTGGCGGAGGCGGCACCGGTCACCTGGCCCATCTGCCGGGCCTGGTCGCTCAGCGAACGCATGCCCTCGCCCAGGCTGGCGATGAGCTCGGGCTCGATCTTGGCGCTCTCCAGCATGTCGTCCAGCTGCTCGGTGATCGAGCGCTGGTCCTCTTTCCTGAACTCATCGCCTTCGGCCTTCTCGCCCGTCGCCAGCTCGGGGTAGACCAGGCTCCAGTCCGGATCCTCATGGGGAGGCTCGAACGCGGAGAAGAAGAAGATGATCGCCTCGGTACTGAGGCCGAGGATGAGGAATAGACTGGCCAGCGGCCAGTGCTGAATCTTGAAGAGCGCGCCCACGATCACGACCGCTGCACCGATACCGTACAGTTTGGCCATGAAGTTCTTCCACTTCTTGCTGCCGGGTTTCATCGTTCGTCCTTGCGTTTAGGGTTCGTCTGAAGGTTGGGGGAATGGTCTATGAATGCGGCCGCGCTGGTTCGGTAACGGTCGCTGATTCCAGGTCTAGAGGTCCTCGGCGTTCACGGCTTTACCGCGGCCCAGGAAGGTCATCACCGAGCGGAACCCGATGTAGGCCTTGGTGGTATCCTGGTACTCGTAGCTGCGGGTACCGGTCTGCATGTAGTAGCCGATGTCCTTCCATGAGCCGCCGCGAATCACCTTGCGCTTCAGCGAAGGGGCATCGGTGGCCAGGGCATCGTAGCTGTACTCCGGGTTCAGGTCGTGGTCGAAGTCGTACACGCTCTCGTCGAAGGCCGTGCTCGTCCACTCGCTCACGTTGCCGGCCATCTGGTACAGGCCGTAGTCGTTCGGGGTGTAGCTGTCAACGGGCACGGTGTGGAAGCCGCCATCGTCCACATAGTTGCCATGCAGGGGCTTGAAGTTGCCCAGGAAACAGCCTTGGCGGTTACGGACGTAGGGGCCGCCCCAAGGGAACGGAGCCAGGTCGAGGCCGCCGCGCGATGCGTATTCCCACTCGGCCTCGGTGGGCAACCGGAAGCGGTTGACGAATGCCTCGCCATTGCTCTCCAGCCAGCTGTTCATGAGCTGCGTGCGCCAGACGTTGAACGCCGTGGCCTGCACCCAGGTGACACCCACCACCGGATAATCATCGTAGGCCGGGTGCCAGAAGTAGTTCTCCGTCATCGGCTCATTGAAGGAGTAGGTGAAGTCATGCACCCACACGAGCGTGTCGGGGTAGACGTTGATCACCTCCTTGATGATGAACTTGCTGCGGTCGCTGTGGCCGCGGATGGCGTTGTTCTGGCCCTTGCTGTTGGTGTAACTGAGGTCGAGGTCGCGGGCCCAGTTGCTCGGGGTGCCTTTCCGGGCCGCCTCCTTGAGGTCGATCCAGTAGTACTCGAACATGAGCTTCCGCGTATCGATCTCCTTCCGGCGGTAGAAACGCTCGCTCTCGCTGAGGAACATGTCCGCCAAGGCCTCCCGCTCCTCGTCGCCGTACCAGTCGATCCGGGTCCGCCAGTTCAGCACCGGGGGATCCAGCTCCTCGCCGTATTCGTCTTCCGCGATCACGTGGTCGCCGATATCCTCATCGCCGAGGATGCGCTTGGCGATCGAGTCGCGCACATAATACACGAACTGGCGGTACTCGTTGTTGGTGATCTCCGTCTGGTCGATGTAGAATGCCTGCACCGAAACGGTCTTGCTCTTGGTGACCAGGGCATAGGGGACATCCTGGTCGCTGGGGCCCATGACATAGCTGCCCATGGGGATGTAGTTCATCCCATAGGGGTCTACCTGGTACCACTCCGGCCTTCCCAGAACGCCGGTGAGCTGCCCTTGCCCGCCACCGCCACAGCTCGCCAGCAAGCCGATGGCGCCGAGATACATGATGGGACGTTGCATGTTCTTCCTGTTTTGCCGATCGGTTCTTCCTTGCAGGGACCCTTGTCCTAAGGTGCTACGGGTAAGCGAACACCTAGGACGAGGCACTTTACGGCAGTTGGGGTTCTGAGGTTACGGGTATCAGAGGAAGCGGACGCTGCTATGCCTGTGCACATCAGGCGGTTTCACCAGGAGCACACAGAAGTTCGCCATGATCTCGTGGCTGCCGCTGCTGTAGTTCCTGAGCTGGGAGGTCGTCACATCGTAGCTGTACCCGATGCGGAGCATGGACTTCGCGGTGGGCTTGAACTGGTAACCGATCAGGGGGGCGATGGCGTCCTCCGTACGGTACGAAACGCCCAGCCAGACCATGTTATTATAGAGGAAGGTGCCCGTGATGTCGAACTGCGTGGAGGTGCCGTCGCTCTTCATGAGCACGCTGGGCTGAAGGATGTACTTCTGGTCGCCCTTGATCTTCCAGTTGTAGCCGGCCTGCACGAAGTAGTGGCGGCGCTGCTGGATGCTCACGTTGCGGAGCTCCACTTCGGTGAGGTGGGTGCTGGAGATGCCGGCCCACAGGGTGGGGCTCACGTAATACAGGCCTGCGGCGAGGTCCCAGCCCATATCGGAGTTCCCGTTGGCGGGGATGAACTCATCATTGGCCACCCCGTCGGTGGCCTGCCATTTATTGCCGAGGGTATGGCTCATCATGCCGGCTGAGAGACCGATGCCGAAAGTCCCGGGACCCAGCTTGCGATGGAAGGAATAGTGGAAGCGGGCATAGGTGCTCTTCTGCTGGCCGAGCTCATCGAGGAACACCGATAGGCCGAGGCCGGAGCTGATCTTCTTCACGTTGCCGTGAACGTTGAGCAGGGCGGTCTTCGGGGCGCCATCGAAACCGGTCCATTGCTGGCGAAGCAGCAGGGTGCCGCAGAGTTCGCCCGTGGTGCCGGCAACGGCCGGGTTGATGGACAGCCGGTCGAACATGTACTGCGTGAACTGCGGGTCCTGCTGAGCGAACGACACGCCCGCCAATGCCACGCAAAAAGCTGCGGTAACTATCCCCCTCATGCTGTTGTTCCGTTCGGTGGTGGTGCCTGACGAAAGCCGGGAACAAGGCAGGGCCTGCCCCCGGAACCGGCGCCAATATAGCAAATCCCCTTACCCACCAAATCCGGCCGCATCCGGCTTGGCCCCTGGGGGTCAGGCCAGTTTCTGGAAGGTGCGCCACCAGCGGTCCGGCACCTCCTCGCGGCAGGCGGCCTGGTAGTCGCTGTAGGAGCAGGGCACCAAGTGGTGGCGCTCGAAGCGGGCCTCCTGCTCGGCCTTGTAGGGCACATCCATCCACCAGCGGTCGCTCACGGAACTCTTGTAGAACACCAGTTCCTGCTCGTGGCCGCGGATGGGGATGCGGAACCGCGTGAAGCGCTTGCGGTCCAGCCACGGCAGGTCATTGGTTCGGCTGCGGAAGCCATCGAGGAAGCACCAGACCATCTGCGCGGCGAGCTGCGCCGTCACCTGCTCCTCGTCCCGTTCCGGATCCAGCTCGTAGATGCCCAGCGACGTGATCTTCTCGCTCACGCCGGCATAGCGCATGAGCTGGCAGACCTCCTCGCCGTGGAACCCGTTGGGGCCGGGGCGCGTGGTGCCGGGTGCATCGCTACGTCGGATCGCGGACATATCCACGCTCAGGGTGTCGGCATTCCGGAGCACGGGCTCCGCATCGGCGATGCTGCTGCGCAGCTCTCCCAGCCGGTGCGCATCGAAGAGCAGGCGCTCCATGAGCTCGATGCCGGGCTGGTCCACGAGGTAGGTCTGGTAGCCGAGGTTGCTGTAGTTGAACAGGTAGTTCGGCTGGCGGAGCACGATGTGGCTGAGGTAGCTGGTATCGGCCAGGGCCTGGCCGGGCTCCCCAAGGTCGAACCGGGCATCCACGCACACCAGGTTCGCCGTGCGCTCGAGCTTCTCGTAGGCCAGGTACTGCGAAAAGGTATGTCCCTGCCCGCCGCCGAGCAGGATGGGCACGATGTTCATACGCATGAGCTCGGCGAGGGTCTCGGCCACGGCATGCTGGGTGTCCGCCGACGTGGCGCCGGGCCGGATATCGCCGAGGTCGACCACGGGCACGGGCGCGGCCGTGTGATGCAGCGCATAGAGCTCCGCCCGGATGGCGTCGGGTGCGGAAACGCAGGCGCGCGGACGGGCATGGCCGGGATCATCCAGCACTCCGAACAGCGCGACCTGGAAGCCCTCCAGCGCGGGGAAGCCCCTGCCCTGCGTGTGAAAGGTGGTCGTATCCCCCAGCGTGTGGGCATTCCACTCGGGCCGATGGCGTCCGAAAGCCTCTGAAGGCTGGAAATAGATGCTGATATCCATGCGAAGCGCGCCGCACGGCCAGGCGCCTGCCGACGAAGGTGCAGCGGCACGTGCCCGGTCTGCCCGACTCCTGCAGGCGAACTGCCCACAGGCCACTGTTGGCAGCGTGCTGCTCAGGCTTTCCGCTTCGCCGCCTTCTTCGCTGCCGCCTTCTTCGGGGCCGCCTTCTTCGCCGGGGCCTTCGTGGCGCGCCCCCCCTTCTTGCCGCCCTTCTTCTCCGGCGCCGCCGCTAGCAGGGCCGTGGCCTCCTCCAGGGTCAGCTCCTCGGGCTGCTTGTCCTTGGGCACGTTGGCGTTCTTGCCGCCATCGGTGATGTACGGGCCGTAACGACCGGCCAGCACCTGGATGGCCGAGCCCTCGAACTCCTTCAGGATGTTCTGGCGCGCGCCGGCCAGCTTGGCCTCGATGAGCTCAATGCCACGCTCAAGCGTCACAGTTGATGGCTCCTCCCCTTTCGGGATGTTGGCGTAGGTCTTCCCGAACTTCACGAAGGGCCCGAAACGGCCGCGGCCCTGCACGATCATCTCGCCCTTGTACTCGCCCAAGTCACGGGTGGCGCTAGCGGCCTTCTTCAGGTCGATGAGCTCGATGGCCCGCTGCAGCGTGATCTCCAAGGGGTCATCGTCGGGCGAAAGGCTGGCATAGGTGCTGCCCAGGCGCACGTAGGGCCCGAAGCGGCCGATGCCCACGGAGCAGACCTCGCCGTCGCGCTCGCCCAGGGTGCGCGGCAGCTTGAAGAGGTTCATGGCCTCCTCGAAGGTGATGGTCTGGATGCTCTGGTCCTTGCGCAGGCTGGCGAAGCGCGGCTTGTCCTCGTCGTCGGCGCTGCCGATCTGGATCATGGGACCGAAGCGGCCGATGCGGGCCACCACGTCCTTGCCGCTCACGGGGTCCTTGCCCAGCACTCGAGCGCCGGTGGCGCGGTCGGCCGTGTCCTTCACAGTGCCCAGCGTGGCGTGGAAGGGCTTGTAGAAGCGGGCGATCATCTCGCGCCAGTTCTCCTTGCCCTCGGCGATCACGTCGAACTCCTCCTCCACCTTCGCCGTGAAGTTGAGGTCCACGATGCTGGGGAAGTGCTCCACGAGGAAGTCGTTCACCACCATGCCGATGTC
>DDRC01000060.1:0-2200 GCA_002342985.1 Flavobacteriales bacterium UBA2426 | reverse complement strand
TCGCGGCTCTCCTTCACCACGTAGCCGCGCTTCTGCACGGTGCTGATGGTGGGCGCGTAGGTGCTCGGGCGCCCGATGCCGAGCTCCTCGAGCTTCTTCACCAGGCTGGCTTCGGTGTAGCGTGGCGCGGGCCGCTCATAGCGCTGCGTGGCGGTCATCTCGCGGAGTTGCAGCGCTTCGCCTTGGCGCATCTCAGGCAGGAGACCTTCTTGCTCCTCGTCGCCTTCATCGTCACGGCCTTCCATGTACACCTTGAGGAAGCCATCGAAGAGGATCACCTCGCCCTGCGCGCGCAGCTGCTCGCCGGGACGCGTGCTGATGGCAATGTCCACCACGGTCTTCTCCAATTCCGCATCGGCCATCTGGCTGGCGAGGGTGCGCTTCCAGATCAGGTCGTAGAGGCGCTCGGCGTCGGTGTCGCTGCCGGCATTGCGCACGGCCATGTCGGTGGGACGGATGGCCTCGTGCGCCTCCTGCGCGCCCTTGCTCTTGGTGGCGAAGCGGCGCGGCTTGCTGTAGCGCTCGCCGTACTGCGCGCCGATCTGCGCGGCGGCCGCTGCGACGGCCTGCTCGCTCAGGTTCACCGAGTCGGTACGCATGTAGGTGATGTGCCCTTGCTCGTAGAGGCCCTGCGCGATGCGCATGGTGCGGTCCACGCCATAGCCGAGCTTGCGGCTGGCCTCCTGCTGCAGGGTGCTGGTGGTGAAGGGCGCGGCGGGCGTGCGCTTGCCGGGCTTCTTCTCGATGGCGCTCACCGTGTAGCCGGCGCCGATGCAGCCCTGCAGGAAGCCCAGCGCCTCGGCCTCGGTGGCGAAGCGCTGCGGCAATTCTGCCTTGACCAGCTGCCCTTTCTCATTCAGCAGCACCGCCGTGACCTTGAACGCGCTCTTGCTATCGAAACCCAGGATCTCGCGCTCGCGCTCCACGATGAGGCGCACCGCCACGCTCTGCACACGGCCCGCGCTGAGGCTGGGCTTCACCTTGCGCCAGAGCACGGGGCTGAGCTCGTAGCCCACCAGGCGGTCGAGCACGCGGCGGGCCTGCTGGGCATCCACCAAGTGGATATCGATGGTGCGCGGCCGCTCCATGGCCTTGGTCACGGCCTGCTTGGTGATCTCGTTGAAGGTGATGCGCTTCACCTTGTCGTCGGGGAGCTTGAGCGCCTCCTTCAGGTGCCAGCTGATGGCCTCCCCTTCGCGGTCTTCATCAGTCGCGAGCCATACGGTGGCGGCGCTGTCGCTGGCCTTCTTCAGCTCGGCCAGGCGGCCTTTCTTGTCATCGGGGATGATGTAGGTGGGCTCGAATCCGTTCTCGATGTCCACGCTCAGGTCGCGCTCGGGCAGGTCGCGCACATGGCCGTAGCTGCTGAGCACCTTGAATCCTTCGCCCAGGTACTTCTCGATGGTCTTCGCCTTGGCGGGCGACTCCACGATCACCAGATCACCGCTTGCGCTCTTCTTGGCCATGCTTCCCCGAAGATTTCAGGGCGGCAAATAAAAGGTCAGGTCCGGCGGATTCGGATCGCCCATTTCCGAGGCCGGGCGCTCTTCCCCTAAAGGGGAAGGAAAATTTCAACAGGGTTGGGGGTCGAGGCTGGAGGTTGAAGATGGTTGGGAGTTGGTGGAAGTTGAGGGTTGAATCAACCTGCAACCCTCCACACTCGGCTGCGGCCCATGCGCTAGCCAGAACCTTCAACCGATCCAAAGGAAACCGAACCGAACCCCACTCTCGTGAGTTGACGATGCAACCTTTGTACTGCGTGCCGCACGCATCCGACCAACGCGCATGAACTCACGAAGCATCACCCCCACCCTGTTCGCCTCGCTGCTCCTCATGGCCTGCGGAAGCAGCAACGGCCAAGCACCGAAAGCACCTACCATGAGCCTGAACGACATGAGCCAATACGACCATAGCGGCAATCCGTACTACTCGCACATCGACACCGCCAAGCTGAACGTGCCGTTGAGCGAATGGAAGCTGCTGCTGCCCGCCGACCTTTACTACATCGCCTTCGAGAAAGGCACCGAACGCGCCTTCACCGGCAAGTACTGGGACTTCGAGGGCATCGGCACCTACGCCTGCGCGGTGTGCGGCAACGTGCTCTTCCAGGCCGACAGCAAGTTCGCCAGCAGCTGCGGCTGGCCCAGCTTCTTCCAACCCGCGCGCAAGGACGCCATCCTCTACCACGAGGACCGCAGCT
>DDRC01000149.1:2515-2891 GCA_002342985.1 Flavobacteriales bacterium UBA2426 | reverse complement strand
TGCGGTAGCCCTCGCAGCGCTTGGCGTCGAAATTGATGTTGCGGCCCAGGCTGGCGTAGCTGGCCATCGTGAAGCGCAGCGCATCGGCGCCGTAGCCGGGGATGCCCTCGGGAAACTCCTTCTCGGTCTCCTTGCGGATGCGCGGCGCGGTCTCGGGCTTGCGCAGGCCCGTGGTGCGCTTGACCAGCAGCTCGGGCAGCGCAATGCCGTCGATCAGGTCCACCGGGTCGAGCACGTTGCCTTCGCTCTTGCTCATCTTCTTGCCGGTGGCGTCGCGCACCAGGCCGTGGATGTAGACGTCGCGGAAGGGCACCTTGCCCGTGAAGTGCGTCGTCATCATGATCATCCGGGCGACCCAGAAGAAGATGATGTCGAA
>DDRC01000149.1:0-2361 GCA_002342985.1 Flavobacteriales bacterium UBA2426 | reverse complement strand
AAGATGATGTCGAAGCCGGTGACGAGCACCGAGCTCGGCAGGAACAGGTCCTGCTCCACCGTCTGCTCGGGCCAGCCCAGCGTGGAGAAGGGCACCAGGGCCGAGCTGTACCAGGTGTCGAGCACGTCCTCGTCGCGCGTCAGAGGCCCCGTGTAGCCGGCATCTCGGGCGCGTTGGCGCGCCTCGGCCTCGTCGCGGCCGACGAAGAGCTCGCCGCCGGTGCCGTACCAGGCCGGGATCTGGTGGCCCCACCACAGCTGGCGGCTGATGCACCAGTCCTGGATGTTGTTCATCCACTGGTTGTAGGTGTTCACCCAGTTTTCCGGCACGAAGCGCACTTGGCCGCTGGCCACGGCGTCGATGGCTTTCTGCGTGATGCTTTTTCCGGTCGGGTCCTGGTCGGACACCTTGGTCATCGCCACAAACCACTGGTCGGTCAGCATGGGCTCGATCACCTGGCCGGTGCGGGCGCAGCGCGGCACCATCAGTTTGTGCTTCTTGACCTCGGCCAGCAGACCGGCGGCTTCGAGGTCCGCCACCACCTGCTTGCGGGCGACAAAGCGGTCCAGGCCGCGGTATTTTTGCGGGGCGTTGTCGTTGATGGTCGCATTGAGGTGCAGCACACCGATGATCGGCAGCTGATGCCGCTGGCCCACCGCGTAGTCGTTGGCGTCGTGCGCCGGCGTGACCTTCACCACGCCGGTGCCGAAGGTCCGGTCCACATACTCGTCGGCAATCACCGGGATTTCACGGTCACACAGAGGCAGCCGCACATAGTGGCCGATCAGGTGTGCGTAGCGCTCATCCTCCGGGTGCACCATCACGGCCACGTCGCCCAGGAGCGTTTCCGGGCGGGTGGTGGCCACGGTCAGGTGGCCTGAGCCGTCCACCAGCGGGTACGGGATGTGCCACAGGTGGCCGTCTTCCTCCTCGCTTTCCACCTCCAGGTCCGACACGGCGGACATCAGCACCGGGTCCCAGTTCACCAGGCGTTTGCCGCGGTAGATCAGGCCCTGCTCGTACAGCTTCACGAAGGTGTCGGTGACCACACCCGAGAGCTTCTCGTCCATGGTGAAGTATTCGCGGCTCCAGTCCACGCTGTCGCCCATGCGGCGCATCTGCGAGGTGATGGTGTTGCCCGATTGCTCCTTCCACTCCCACACCTTGGCGACGAAGTTCTTGCGCGCCTCGGCGGGTGTCGGGCCCATGTCGTGGCGGCTGATGCCTTTTTCCTGCAGCTGGCGCTCCACCACGATCTGCGTGGCGATGCCGGCGTGGTCGGTACCGGGAATCCACGCGGTGTTGAAGCCCATCATGCGGTGGTAGCGGGTCAGGCTGTCCATGATGGTCTGGTTGAACGCATGGCCCATGTGCAGCGTGCCGGTCACGTTGGGCGGCGGCAGCTGGATGGCAAAGTTCCGGCCCGCCGCCGCTGCTTCGGCGCTGGGTGCCGAGGTGCCGCGGAAACCCGCGACGCCGTAGCCGCGCTTTTCCCATTCAGGGCCCCAGTGCGCTTCCAGCGCGGCGGGCTCGAACGATTTGGACAGGGATTGCAGGCCGGGCTGCTGGAGGGTGTCGCTCATGGGGTCGCTCAATAGGGATCGCCCGTTGGGGCGGTATCGCGGAATGAACAACGGCATCCGTCGGGATGCCGTTGCCCCGCCGGTCCAGGCGGGGTGGAGATCGGTCAATTTTATGCGATGCCGGGGTGTTTGGCGGACGGCCGCTTCAGGCGCGCGGCGTCGCCCGCGCGATGATGGCCGCGCAGTCCACCCCCCGGGGCAGGCTGCCGTAATTGCGGTGGCCCTCGCCGCCCAGGCGCGAGGCGCAGAACGCATCCGCCACGGCCGCCGGCGCGTGCTGCACCAGCAGCGCCGCCTGGATGGCCAGCGCCATGCGGTCCACGACACCGCGGGCGCGGTATTCCAGCTCGGACAGGTCGCTGAACTCCTTCTTCAGCGCGGTCACCCAGCCGTCGAGCGCCGCGTTGGCGCCGCGCGCCTGGCCCACTTCGCGGAAGAAGGCGTCGACCACGGCGGGGGTTTTCTGCATCGCGCGCAGCACGTCCAGGCACTGCACGTTGCCGCTGCCCTCCCAGATGGCGTTGACCGGCGACTCCCGGAACAGCCGGGGGAAGGGGCTGTCTTCCATCACGCCGCTGCCCCCGATGCACTCCATCGCCTCGTAGGCGTGGTTCGGGGTGCGCTTGCAGATCCAGTACTTGCCCACGGCGGTGACGAGGCGCACCAGCAGGTCTTCGTGCGGGTCGTCGCGGTGGTCCATGGCACGGGCCATGCGCAGCGTCAGCGCGAGCGATCCTTCGTGCTCCAGCACCAGGTCGGCCAGCACGTTCTGCATCAG
>DDRC01000230.1:2113-3039 GCA_002342985.1 Flavobacteriales bacterium UBA2426 | reverse complement strand
TCCTGATAGAGCATGAAGCAGTCGGGAAGGGATGCCTGGTTCGAGGCATACGTATGGTATCGCTTCGGGGGCACTGGTCGCTGGTTGCAACCGATGAGCAAGGTGCCCAGAAGGATGAAGAGCGTCTGGCGAGGGCCTTTGGTCCAAGAGGGGCGGGCCATACCAGCGTTCATTGCGCGGCGATCAAAGGCTGAACCGGATTGGTACGCCCTCGATATCCACCTGGATCAAGTCATCATTCCCTCCACCACCTCCGCCGGATCCCGGACGCCCTCCACAAAGCCCAGCACCTTCAGCATCACCCGGTCCAGCAGGGTATCCGGGCAGCTGGCGCCGCTGGTGAGGATGATCGTGAGCGGCCGCTTCGCGGGGAGCCAGCCTTCCGTGCTCTGCAGCTTGTGTGCCGGGTAGTTGAAGTGCTGGATGGTCTCCGCGCTCAGGATCTCGCCCTCGTCCTTGATGAAGTAGGTGGGAAACCTGTGCTCGAGCAGTTCCACCAGGTGGCTGGTGTTGCTGCTGTTGTAACCACCCACCACCAGGGCCAGGTCGGCCTCGGCCTTCAGCAGTTCGTTGGTGGCGTCCTGATTGTCGTTGGTGGCGTAGCAGAGCGTATCGCGCGTGTCGGCGAAGTGGGCCTTGAGCTCGGCCTCTCCGTGTTTGCCGATCATCACCTGCTTCAGGTGGTCGGCGATGGCCAGGGTCTCGGTGGCCAGCATGGTGGTCTGGTTCACCACGCCGATGCGCTGGAGGTCCCTGGCGGGGTCGAAGCCCGGTGTGCACCGAGTGCCGAAGAGCTCGTGGAAGCGCGATGCAGGCAGTTCCCCGGAGATGATGCGGCCCAGCTCCTGCGCCTCGGCCATGTCCTTGATGATCACGGCGGGCGCGCCGGCAGCGGTGTGGCTGAAGGTGGCTCGCGTCTCCTCGTG
>DDRC01000230.1:0-1957 GCA_002342985.1 Flavobacteriales bacterium UBA2426 | reverse complement strand
TCCTCGTGCTTGGCCTTGCCGTGGATCACCACGGTGTAATCCTTCTGGCCCAGCTGCGCGCTGCGGTTCCACACCTTCTCCACGAAGGGGCAGGTGGTGTTGTACTTCAGCGGGTCGATGCCGATGGCCTTGAGCTTCTCCTCGGTCTCCAAGGTGGTGCCGAAGGCGGGGATGATCACGATATCGTCGGCCGTGAGCTCGTTCCAGTCCATCAGCGGCTGGCCGTTGGTGTCCTGGATGAAGCGCATGCCCCGGCTGGTGAGGTCGTCGTTCACGGCCGGGTTGTGGATCATCTGGCTCAGCAGGAAGATCCTCTTACCGGGGTTCTCCTCCAGGGCCTTGTAGCTGATCTCGATGGCGTTCTCCACGCCGTAGCAGAAACCGAAGTGCCGGGCGAATACGAAGCGCACCGCACCAAGGTCCAACACCGTGGGGCTCAGGTCCTTCTTCTTGGGGTCCTGCGCCTTGCGGAAGGCCTTGAGGCGGCCGATGAGGTCGCTGCGGTAGTGGGAGGGGATGGTGAAGGAGCGCATATCGATCGGCTGGTCGGATGGTCATTCGATCCGGTGATCGAATGCAGGTCTGGCTTGTCGCGAACGCCAAAGGTACCCGCCCGGTTCGTGCCGAGCCGAAACTCGGGCGCCCGGCAGGCGGTTACTTTCGCACCTCAACCCTTCCCGTATGCGCCTGTTCCCGATCGCTGTCGGACTGCTGCTGTCCGCCGAAGCCGTTTCCCAGAACGCCTACCTTACGAATTGCTACGTGCCCCGCTACTGGAAGGCGAACACCGCCTGGGAGATCTCCGCACGGGTGCGCAACCTCACTTCAGGGGCGCCCTTGGTCACCTTCCGGTTGGACTGGCGATTCAATGGCGGTCCCGTGCAGCAGGGAGGCTGGCAGAGCACCACGGGTATCAATCCCGGCCAGTACTGGCCATACGTCCACCCGATTCCGTTCAATGTGCCGGCCGGTAGCGGCACGTTGAAGATCTGGGTGGTGGGGGTGGGGGAGACCGACCCATCCAACGATACGCTCTTCTTCCCGGTGAACGTCCTCGAAGCATGGGCCACGAAGAGCGTGCTCCTGGAGCAGTACACGGGCACCTGGTGCCAATTCTGCCCGGCCCCCAATGCCACCACCAATACGATGGATGCCGATCCGCTCATCGTCGTCGCCAAGCACCACAACGGTGATGAACTGAGCAATGCCAACAGCACGGCCTATTGGGCGCAGTTCAATGCCGAGTATTCGCCGGCCGGGGTGATGGAACAGGAGGAGTTCGGCACGCTGCCCGATGACGCCCAGTACGATCAGTGGCCGGCGCGTGCCGACCAGCGCAAGCTTGGCGTATCGCCCGCTTCCATCGCCATCGTACCTGCCTTCAATGCCTGGCAGCGGCAGCTGACGGTGGATGTGGACGTGACCTTCGCCGCCGCACAGACCGGGGAGTTCGTGGTGAATGCCTACCTCCTGGAGGACAATGTGGCCGGCGCACAGACCGGTGCCCTGCCGGGATACATCCACCAGCAGGTCGTGCGCGATGTCCTCGGCGGGCCGGCCGGCACCACGGGCGTCATCCCAGCGAGCTCTGCAGCAGGCGCCACCTACGCGCATCAGTACACCTATGCCGTGCCGGTGGAGTGGAACGCCTCCAACCTACGGGTGGCGGTGACGGTGACCGAGAAGCGCAATGGCGCATCATGGACGGTGAACGTGGCGGATGCCGGACTGGTCCTGGTGGGCATGGAGGAAGAGCAGCTGCCGCTCCCCTTGAGCGTGCATCCGAACCCGAGCGCCGGTGATCTGCAGCTGACCGCGGCCGGATGGTCCGGCCCTGTGCGCATCCAGGTCCTGTCCATGGACGGCAGGGTCGTCGCTGATCGCACCGAGCAAGCCGGGGCCCAGGGCCTGCGTGTGCCCGGATTCGAGCAGTTGCCGGCCGGGAATTACCTGCTGC
>DDRC01000058.1:51665-56245 GCA_002342985.1 Flavobacteriales bacterium UBA2426 | reverse complement strand
ATGATCGTGCTTTTGCCGAGGACCTCCTCGGGCTCGTAGCCGAACCGGATGCTTGCCGCCGGATTGTACTCGGTGATGCGGCCTTCCTCATCCGCCGCCATGATCATGTCAAGCGAGCTGTCGATGAGGTTCCTTGCGAATCGCCGCGATCGCCGCAGCTCTTCCTGCGTCCGCCGGTGCTGCTCGATCTCGTCACGGAGCACCTTGTTCACCTCTTTGGCGATCTGCAGCTGCACACGCTCGAGGATGATGCGGCGCTGCGAACTCCGGTCCTGCATCGTCACCTGCACGCCAGCCTGCCCGTCGTGAAGCGTAGCTACGCAAAGCAGCGCGATCTCCCTGCCATCGGGACCCGGGGGATGAGCAAGCACCTCGGGCATTTCGCCGGCCTGCGCGCGATGA
This sequence comes from Flavobacteriales bacterium UBA2426, assembly GCA_002342985.1. Lineage (GTDB taxonomy): Bacteria > Bacteroidota > Bacteroidia > Flavobacteriales_F > PHOS-HE28 > PHOS-HE28. The sequence goes on along the minus strand of DDRC01000058.1, from coordinate 55,843 downwards.
ATGGCGTCTATGATCGGCTCCCTATCCTCCTCCACGAATCGATCAACGAAGGACGTTCCCAACAGCCCTTCGCCGAGCAGGCTCATGGCCGCGGGGTTGGCATAGCGGATGATGCCATCCGCCACCACCAGAAGGCCATCCTGCGTCCGCTCCACAAGCGTCCGGTAGGAGGCCATGAGCGCACGCTGCTCCGCCTCGGCCTGCTTCACGGCCGTGATGTCCATGAGCATGCCGAGCACCGTGGTTTCCTCGCCGGTTTCCTGGTCCAGATAGACGTTCTCCAGCACCTCCACGGGGCGGCCCGTCTTGTGCTTCAAGCGGATGCCGTAATTCACCAGCCGGCCCTGCACCATGAGATCGGCCAGGTACCTCTCCCGGTCCTTGGGCGTGAAATAGAGCGCTGAGGCCGGCGCGGCCATCAGTTCATCCTTGTCGGCGTAGCCCAGCACCTGGGCCATGGCATCGTTGCACTCGATGAATCGCCCCTTCAGCGTGGTGCGGAAGATGCCCGCCAGGTTCCGATTGAGCAGATCATCGTAGCGCTTCTTCAGATCATTGGAGTCCATGGGTCCATGGCTCTCGGACGATCCCCCCTTCCGGGTCTTGCTGGTGCGGCCCTTGGTCACGGCTGGTCCTCCCCTGGTTGATAAGGCGGTGGAATTCGTTCGCCATCAATGCGCACCTCCGCCCCGTCCCGGTACCTCACCGTCATGATGACCCGTCCATCCTCGGCATAGTGGACATGCTCGCCCTGAGCGAGCCCTCCCGAGAAACGGCCTTCCACCTTCACCCTGCCATTCGGCCAGAACCAACGGTGCTTTCCCTCTGGCTCCCCGTTGATGAACGATCCGGTGAAATAACGCTTGCCATCACCATAGGTATACGTCCATGCACCATCCTTCAGGTCGTCCTTGTAGCTCCCCACCTCCTTGTGATCTCCCACTTCATATACCCACTTGCCTTCCTTGCGGCCATCGATATAGGAACCTTCAGTGAGCACAGCGCCATCCTCGGCATACTCAGCCGATTCGCCGTCCTCCTTGCCACGGCGGTAATTCTCCCTCCGATGCACCTGACCGCTTTCATAGTACCACAGCCATGGTCCATGCGGCAATCCCCCCATGTATCTGCCCTTCTGCTCGACCTTTCCGCTGCGATGATAGAAACTCCATTCGCCTTCCTTGCGCCCATCCTTATATGTCCCTTCCGCCCGCTTCTCCCCGGTGACGAAGAATTCCACCCATGGGCCTTCCATCACGCCCAAGTCATTCACGGCACCCTCGCTCACCAACTGGTCACCGTTGTAGATGCGCGCCGTGGTCACATTGCCCTGAAGATCGAATTCCTTGAATAGGCCCTCCCGCTTTCCGCTCTTGGAGTAGCTACCCAGCGAGGCGACCTTCCCGTTCGGATGGAAGGTCCGCTTGATTTCCACCAGCAGCTTCTCATCAGCGCCGGTATCCACCGCGCCTTCGTCATACTTCACCAAGCTCTTCAGATTGCCCTGCGCATCGTACTCCTTGAAGATGCCATGCTTCCGGTCATCCAGGAACGACCCTTCCCAGCGAATACGACCATTCGGATGCAACTCCTTCCAGGGTCCTTGTTTCAAGCCTCGGTCGTCCACACGATTGATTTCCTCCCTTCTTCGAAGCATTCCTCCGCCGTAATTCAGAAAGGCGATGATCCGGCCATCCGGAGCATACTCCAGACCGCGACCCTCCTCTTTACCTGCCTTGAAGGGAACCTCTTTGTGCTTGCTGCCGCCCGGTCCGTAGTAAACTGCCATTCCTTCCCTCAGGTCATTCACGAAGACTTCCTCGCTCAACAGGACACCCAAAGTGTCGAATCGCCGTGATGGCCCGTTCTTCAGGTTATCCCGATAGAGCATCTCGCTCTGCAGCCGCCCCTTCGGGTCATAGAAGCGCCAAAGGCTGTCGAGCTGAGCCCCCTTGCGGCCGCCTTCGGACCGGATCGTCCCATCCTCATAGAAGCTCCGCCACCAGCCCTCCGGTTTCCCGTCAACCAGCCTCCCTTCACTGCTCAGCCTTCCATTCGCATGATAATACCTCATCAGTTCTCCCTGTGCAAGGAGGGGGTGAACCAATCCCCAATAGCAAAGCATGAGCATCAAGAGCCTTTGCCATTTCATTCTTCTCTTAAGGATATATGATGATGTAATATGGGCTGTTAGTGATGTTGAAAACTGGGGTGCAAAACGGACCATGGACACGTTTTCAAAGTTAATGGGAGGACAATGAACAGTAACGGGTGCGATTCCTCCTTGCATGCCAAGGCTTTAGGTGCCATGTGAACAATTGTGGAAGACCAGTGGTCCGTTGGGATGTTCAGAAATCCCTGAACTGGAATCGGGTTGCAGGCGTGGGATCGATGTGGGCATTTCGAGTGCATCTTGTTGCAGCGCGAAGGGAATCCTGACAGGGGAAGGTGAGCCTGTTGAAAGCGGATGGGCTCAACTGCATTATGAACACCAATCGAGGGATATCGACAAGCCTCCTGTGGATGGGCCAGTGGATACATTAGCGCCATGGCACTTCGTATCGCAATCGGAGGGGATCATGCAGGCTATGAGCTGAAGGCGGCACTGATTCGGAACTTAAGGGATAAAGGATTGGAGGTGAGGGATTTCGGTGGTTTCACGAAGGAGAGCATGGACTACCCCGACCCTGCACATGGCGTGGCGGATTGCGTGGCAACGGGTGGTGCGGAGATCGGCCTGCTGATCTGCGGGAGCGGGAATGGAGTGAACATCGTGGCCAATAAGCACAAAGGAGTGCGGGCAGCCTTGGCGTGGACCGCGGAGATTGCAGCGCTTGCCAGGCAGCACAATGATGCCAATGTCCTGTCCCTCCCCGCCAGGTATATCACGGAGTCGGAAGCCCAGGGCATCGTGGAGGCTTTCCTAGGCGCTTCATTCGAGGGCGGACGGCACCAGCGCCGCGTGGAGAAGATCGAGAATGCGCACTAAGGGGATAACGCGGTGGTTGAGGGCTTTCCTGGTGTGCTGGGCCTGCTGCATCCTGGTGGCGGGGTTTGCCCAAGGCGATTCACTGGCGGCTGCCTATGGGAATACCATCACAGCGGATGAGCTGATGGGCAGCCTGCGGGTGCTTGCCAGCGATTCAATGGAGGGAAGGGATACCGGAAAGCCTGGCCAGAAGATGGCGGCCGCCTATCTGCGAGCGACATTCGAGTCAATGGGCATACCCCCTGTTCCGGAGCCGTATGGTGCCAGGGTGAAGGAAGGCTATTTCCAGGAGTTCGATCTCATCGAGACTCGGTCCGGTGGTATTTCCCTCGAACGGGGCAGGAGCAAGCTGGGCTTGGGGGATGGTCTGGTCTATTTCAATGAGCTGTTGGGTCCGGGGCGTTCGCGTGTCGGCCCAGTGCACTATGCAGGCCATTGCAGGGATGCAGCCGCCGAATCGGATAAGAAGGCTAAGAGCGTGCTGGTGGATGGCTCTGCCATCGAGCCACGCGAAATAAGGGCCTGCCTTGAGCAACTGAGGGGGCTCAGCCCTGAATTGCTTTTCGTGTACGTGGAGAACCTCGATCCTTGGTTGGGCTTTATCCATGCGGAGGACACCAGGATGCGCCTGGCGAATGATGACCTGCGGCAGAGGGAGCGTTCCGGGGCGCAGGTCATTCTGCTGGATGAACGCGGCCTCACGATGCTGCTCGGGCGTCGGAGGGCTAAGTCCTTCCGGAATGCGGCTGCAGGAGCGATCTGGGATTCCCGTGCGTTCCTGGTGGTGCGTCCGAACGAGCAGCGGATTGTTTCGGAGAATGTCCTTGCCTTCATCGAAGGTACGGATCTGAAGGACGAATTGGTGGTGCTCACCGCGCACTATGACCATGTCGGAATGGTTGATGGGGTGGTGTACAATGGCGCAGACGATGACGGCAGCGGGACCGTGGCCCTTATTGAGATCGCTGAAGCGTTTGCATTGGCCAGATCAGCTGGGCACGGCCCAAGGCGAAGTGTGCTCATCATGCCGGTGAGCGGAGAGGAAAAGGGGCTGCTGGGATCGCGTTATTACAGCGACAATCCGGTGTGGCCATTGGACCGGACAGTGGCCAACCTGAACATCGACATGATCGGCAGGCGGGACAGCGCGCATGCTACGGCGGACCCCTACGTGTACATCATCGGGAGC
>DDRC01000058.1:33286-51560 GCA_002342985.1 Flavobacteriales bacterium UBA2426 | reverse complement strand
CCTGAGCAAGGAACTGCATCAATTGAACGAGTCGGTCAATGAGCGCTTTGTCGGTCTTCGGCTCGATTACGCGTTCAATGGCGAGGACGACCCGAACCGGTTCTATTACCGCAGCGACCATTACAACTTCGCTCGGAAGGGCATCCCCTGCATCTTCTACTTCAGCGGGGTGCATGAGGACTACCATCAGCCAGGGGACGATGTGGAGCGTATCGAGCCCGGACTGCTGGAGCAGCGCGCCCGGCTCGTTTTCCATACAGCATGGGAGCTGGCGAATCGTCCCGATCGGGTAGCCTTGGACGAATGAGCGGACCGCTCCGGTTCAGGAATGGGCCCCGGCCTTCGTCAGGGTTCAGGGCATCGACACGAGTTCCTCGAGGTAGCGGTCCAGGTCCTCGCGGTACCGCACATAATGGGCTCCGGTGCCAGGCCCATAGAACCCTGTCCGGATGCGCTTGACCTCGCCTGAACGGTCGATGAAGACGCAGGTGGGGTAGCTCATCAGGTGCTTGAGGAAGGGAAGCTGCTCCAACGCCTCGGATTTGGCGGCAGGGCCGCCATACAGGATGGGATAGGGCACGTGCAGGACGTCCTTGAACCGCTGGAGGCCGGCAATCGCCCGGTCTTTCTCCCGGTGCTTCTCGAATGCTATCGCCAATACATTGAGGCCGCGGCCATGGTACTTGTGGTACATATCCTTGAGCAGGCTCGTCTCATCGATGCAGTTCGGGCACCAGCTACCCATGATGTGGACGAGCAGGGGCTTGCCCCTCATGTCCGGGTCATCCGTTGATCGCAGCACACCATCGGTGTCCGGGAAGCTGAATCGCACACGGTCTACATCCTCGGTGAGCTGCGTCAATGAGTCCGGATGGCGGAGTTTGAACGAGGGGTTGGGAACGGCTACCCAGGGCTCCTGCCAGTGGGTGCCGCTCCAAAAGCGTCCGACCAGGCTGTCATTCCGGTGTTCCGCGGCGAAGAGGAAGGCGTGAGTGCCATCGAAACAGGAGAGCAGAAGCGAGTCACCATAGGCGGCACCCTCCAGGAAACGGTAGTCGCCTGTCTCGGTCAGGAAGGTGCCCGTCACGGTTCCGCCCGGATGCTGCCAGAACTCACCGACAGCGGAATAGGCGTCTGAGGTTCCGTGACTGAAGCGGGTCTCCCAGGTCCCGGTGAAGGCCTTGGCTGGAGGGGCCTGGCTGTCAAGGGGCCTTGGCCGCTTGCCGGCCCTGGCAACGAACGGGATGCGATACCCCGGGCCCTTGGCGTGATTGACCCAAAGCCCCGAAAGGAGGCTGTCGCTGGCTATGTGCGCGTGCAGTTCGGAATCATACAAGGGGAAACGGGCGAAGAGCGAATCACGGCGGAATTCCACCTGCCTCAGCGTGATGCGTTCGGCAGCATTGCTGATGACGATATCCAAGCCTCCGGAATCATCCGGTAGTATGGTCATGCCGAAAGGCAACCCTCCCCCGGGAACAGAAAGCTGAGCGCTCCAATTCCCGCACAGGGGAAGGCGTGGGTCAACGGACGACTCGCATCCAATGCCAAGGAGCACGGCGCATGCGAGGAAGAGCAGGAGAATGGATGGCCGATGCAAGAGGTGCGAATCTAGCCGCGCCTCTCCAATGCGGCAGGAGAAAGGACCGGTTCGCTAGGAATGCCGAACGCTCTTCAGAGGTCGAATCGAATGCCCTGCGCAAGCGGCAGGTTGGTGCCGTAGTTGATCGTGTTGGTCTGGCGGCGCATGTAGGCCTTCCAAGCATCGCTGCCGCTCTCGCGGCCGCCACCGGTCTCCTTTTCACCACCGAAGGCCCCGCCGATCTCCGCTCCGCTGGTGCCGATGTTCACGTTGGCAATGCCGCAATCGCTGCCGGACGCGCTCAGGAAACGCTCCGCCTCGCGCAGGTCCAGCGTCATGATGGCGCTGCTCAGGCCCTGTTTCACGTTGTTCTGGATGGCTACTGCCTCGTGTATGTCTCCGCTGTAGCGCAGCAGGTACAGGATCGGCGCGAAGGTCTCCTCCTGCACGATGGCCATCTCCGGCGTAGCCTCCACCACGGCGGGCTTCACGTAGCAGCCGCTCTCGAAGCCGGCACCGGTGAGCACTCCACCTTCCACGGCCAGCTTGCCGCCCTGTGCTTTCGCGGCCTCCAGGGCCTTCAGGTACATATCCACCGCGGCCTTGTCGATCAGAGGGCCAACGTGGTTCTGCTCGTTCAGCGGATCGCCGATGCGCAGCTGACCATAGGCCTTCACCAGCTTCTGCTTGAAGGCTTCGTAGACGCTGTCGTGGATGATGAGGCGACGCGTGCTGGTGCAGCGCTGACCGGCCGTGCCCACCGCGCCGAACACGCAGCCGATGAGGGACATGTCCAGATCGGCCTTGTCGCTGATGATGATCGCGTTGTTACCGCCCAGCTCCAGCAGGGAGCGGCCCAGTCGCTCGCCGACTGCGGCGCCCACGGCCTTGCCCATGCGGGTGCTGCCCGTGGCGCTCACCAGCGGGATGCGGGTATCGTGGCTCATCCACTCCCCTACTTCACGACCACCGTTGATGATGCTGCTCACGCCCTCGGGAACGCCGTTGCGCTTGAACACCTCGGCGGTGATGTGCTGGCAGGCGATGCTGCACAGCGGGGTCTTCTCGCTCGGCTTCCACAGGGTCACATCGCCGCAGACCCAGGCCAGCGCGGCGTTCCAGCTCCATACGGCCACCGGGAAGTTGAAGGCGGTGATGATGCCCACCAGCCCGTAGGGATGCCACTGCTCGTACATGCGGTGGTCGGGGCGTTCGCTGTGCATGGTGAGGCCGTGAAGCTGGCGGCTCAGGCCCACCGCGAAGTCGCAGATGTCAATCATCTCCTGCACTTCGCCCAGGCCTTCCTGGTAGCTCTTGCCCATCTCGTAGCTCACCAGTTGGCCAAGGTCGGCCTTGTGCTTGCGTAGCTCATCGCCGATTTGACGAACCACTTCTCCTCTCTTTGGGGCCGGCCAGTTGCGCCACGATAGGAACGCACGCCGTGCTAGGTCGATGACCCGGTCGTATTCAGCCTGGCTGGCGCCGAGCACCGTGCCGATGATTGCGCCATCAACCGGGCTCCTGCTCTCCAACGCCTCGCCCTCCCCCTTCAACCAGTTTTGCCCGGTGGATACGCCGCTGCTCAGCTCACTCAGACCAAGACGCATTAAGGCATCGGCAATTCGGACAGGGGCGAGGATGGAAGTAGTCATGGGGTCACATCTGTTCTTGGGGGGCAAAGGTATTCTATCCCGCCCTGGTACTGGTTGCCGTCAGTTCGGCGGGGCACACAGCAGTGCGGCTAAGGGGTTAAACCCGTGATAATCAGGAATATTAACAAGATTGCAGAGGGCGCTGAGATTTTACTCAGGACGGGTGATTCATGTGTGTGTTTACCTGGCCACGACAGAGGGGGATAAATCCCGGCAGGGGCGATAAAAACAAGCTTGCTGAGGCTATGTCTTCTGGGCGATGTAGAGCGTGCTAGAAGATGGGCGGTTTTGTATCCATGCGCACAGATTTGACAAGGTTCCGATTAGCGTGGCCAAGACCCACCGGAGCCACTTCGGTGTTCCTCGATACTGTTCACTCAGTAGGGCTATATAATAGGCATCCAGCCACATTCGATTGGTCCGGACGAGGGTAAAGCCGTGGGCTTGGAGAAGCTGATGAACATCGCGTTGTCGGAAGTGCCACAGGTGGCGCGGCACATCCCAGGCGGCCCAGTATGGGCCATAGTGCTGGGCGTCCCAGCTTGAGCGGTCGGGAACTGCAACGAACAGGTAGCCGTTCGGTGCGAGCAATGCGTTCAGGCGTTTGAATGAACCCTGGAGGTCGGGAAGATGCTCGAGCACGTGCCAGAGCGTGATGCATTGGAACTGCTCCTGCAATGGGATGTCTTCGAGGCTCGGGGACACCTTGAGCAGATGGTTTTGCTTGGCCCGGGCACTCGCTTTGGAACCAGGCTCTACACCCTCGACCGCATAGCCTTTGGTAGCCAGGAAGGCGATGAGTTCCCCCGTTCCGCAGCCTACGTCCAGGAGTCGTCCTGATGGTGCAAAGCCTCTTATGAGCTTATGCTTTGTGGCAAGCCTGGCTGAACGGACGGTACGGTAGATGGCTGCTGTGAGTGATTTTCCGGCGGACTCATGTGAGAGGTATTCGCTGGAGGCATAGTAGCGGCCCATGCTCGGCCCCTTGGGCTGAGGAAAGGTCATCCTAAAGCCGCACGTGGTGCAATCGAGCAGATGGAATCGCTCTTGGGAATGGTGGAAGTCCACCACGTCGAGGACTTTCCGAGTGCTGGATGACCCGCATATCGGGCATGCAGCGGGAGCGGAATCAAGTGGATGTTCCACGTGGAACGGGGTTGGTGTTATCGTCCGAGGTAAATCAGGAGCACGCTCAGGTCGGCTGGCGACACCCCACTTATTCTGGATGCCTGTCCCATGGTGCTCGGTCGTACCTGTTGCAGCTTCTGGCGTGCTTCGAACGAAAGCGAGCTTAAGCGCGTGTAGTCCATCTCGGGGTCAAGGGGAACCGAATCCAATTGCCCGAGGCGGTCCGCCATTTCGCGCTCCTTACTGAGGTAGCCTTCGTATTTCACGTCGATTTCGACCTGTTCGACCACCTCTTCTTGGAGAGCGCCCAATGCTGCTGTTAGTTCTTCAATGGGCTTGGAGAGCCCAGGCAGATCCATGAACCGAACCTGTGGACGAAGCAGAATGTCGTAAAGCTTCACCTTCTGTTTCAAGGGCGATGTTCCACGTGGAACGAGGAGATTGTTTGCATCGTCGGGATGGACACTTTCGCGTCGCATGGCCGCAACCAAGTCCCGTACATGCTTCTGTTTGAACTCCACTCGCCGCATTCGGTCATCATCGGCTAAGCCCATCGCATGGGAGCGGGGGGTCAGGCGCAAATCGGCATTATCCTGTCGCAGCAGGATGCGGTACTCCGCCCGGCTGGTGAACATTCTGTAGGGCTCGTCCGTGCCCTTGGTAATCAAATCATCAATCAGCACCCCGATGTAAGCCTCGTCCCTTCGAAGGATGAAGGGCTCTTTCTCTTTCTGCTTGAGGTGGGCATTAATCCCTGCCATCAAGCCTTGGCAAGCGGCCTCTTCATAGCCGGTTGTTCCATTAATCTGGCCAGCGAAGTAGAGACCATCAATGAGCTTCGTCTCCAGGGTTGGCAGAAGCTGAGTGGGGGGGAAGTAATCGTATTCCACCGCATATCCAGGGCGGAAAAGACGCGCTTGCGCGAAGCCCGGGATACGTCGCAGGGCTTCTACCTGCACCTCTTCCGGCAGACTGGTGCTGAACCCGTTGATGTACGTTTCAACGGTGTCCCACCCCTCGGGCTCCACGAATACTTGGTGCCGGTCCTTGTCGGCAAAACGATCAATCTTGTCTTCAATGCTAGGGCAATATCGGGGCCCCACCCCTTTGATTCGGCCGCTGAACATCGGGCTTCGATCGAATCCGGTTCGAAGGATGTCATGGACTTCGGGGCTCGTGTAGGTCATCCAGCAGCTGAGTTGACGGGCCAACGGCTGGGTGGCATCCGAGAAGCTGAATTTTCCAGGACGCTCATCTCCGGGCTGTTCCTCCATTTGGCGGTAATCGAGGCTACGGCCATCCACACGTGGAGGGGTGCCGGTCTTCATGCGGCCTGCCGAGAAACCAAGCTCGACGAGCTGTTCGGTTATCCCATGGCTGGCCTTCTCGCCGGCGCGGCCTCCGCCGATCTGCCGCTCGCCGATGTGCATTACACCGTTCATGAAGGTGCCGCTGGTGAGCACCACCGCATGCGAGCTTATGCTCGCACCCATGCTGGTTACGATGCCTCGGACCTTTGGGGCGGGACCCGCAGTGGTCAGGAGCCGAACCACGCTCTCCTGCAGGAAGTGAACATTGGGGATGCCCTCTAAGGACTTGCGCCACTCCCACGCGAATAGCATCCGGTCGTTCTGCGTACGAGGGCTCCACATGGCCGGCCCCTTGCTGCGGTTCAGCATGCGGAACTGCACCGCACTGCGATCGCTAACGATGCCGCTGTAACCACCGATGGCGTCTATCTCCCTGATAATCTGACCCTTAGCAACGCCGCCCATGGCCGGATTGCAGCTCATTTGACCGATGACGCCCATGTTCATGGTCACCATCAGCACTTTGGAGCCGAGGTTCGCTGCGGCCGCTGCAGCTTCGCACCCGGCATGCCCGCCACCGACTACGATTACATCATAAGGCTCGAGCGTGGGCATGCTGTTTGATGAGGGAAAGCCCGCAAAGAAACGGCATGGTTGAGCCAGCGGGCAACCGAGGGCGTGTCAGGTGCGTCCATCAAAAGCCCAGGACGGATAGCCATGCAGGAATTTGCCGACCTTCGGCCAACCCATCAACCCCAATAGTGAACACGATGAAGCAGATTATTCTGACGGCGGTACTCGCCATGAGCGGCAGTACCCTTTTCGCACAGAGCGGCGTTACTCCGGTGAAGGCTGACGCGTCCGTGGTGGCCCAAGAGGAGGTGCGCGCGGTTAGCGCTCAGCTCAAGGAGGCCTACGGCATCCTCAGCCAGGACCTCGCCCATTTGGGGCGTGAGGTAGGTCCGGATGCCACGAAGGCGACCCCCGAGCAATCCGCCATGCGCGAGCGCATGACCACTGTTCTTGCACAACTGGAGGGCATGCTCAGCACGGTGAACACCGGAGATGTCGCTCAGTGGACCGAAATCAAGGCCAAGGCCGAAGCGGTGCGGAAGAATGCACTGGCTATTGTGGAGGAGAGGAAGGCCAAGCGCTGATTGAAACGCATGAGATGGAAGCCCCGCTGGAATGAGCGGGGCTTCTGCTTTGCTCGGGACTCAATAGAGCATGAGCCACTTGTCCTCCTGGGCCTTCATCGCCGCCCTTTCCCCATCGGTGGAATCGGTATGGCCGAGCAGATGCAGCAGCCCGTGCACCATGACGCGACGAAGCTCCTGCTGAATCGGTACGCCGTAGTGCTTCGCATTGTAACGAATGCGATGGATGCTCATCAGCACATCGCCGCTGAGGCCGGTTCCGGTCTGACCGTCGAAGGTGATGACGTCAGTATGGTAATCGTGACCCAGATAGCGGCGGTTGTAGGAGCGCAGCTCAGCATCGCTCATCAGCACGAATGCGAGATCATTGATGCCGTGTCCGTGTCCCTTGGCCACGCGTTCGAGCCAAGCACGCAGCCGTGCCCGGTCACGGTACGCATTCGGCACGCCGCGAGCCCTGAACGTGATCATCGCGGAACCGGCTATTCCTGCACGGGGCTCCTGCCGAAGGACATGGCCACCGTGGCGCCATTATCGGAGAACTCAACAGCGTCGGCCAGTGCTCGCATGAGGAAGACACCGCGCCCGTGCGGCTTCTCCAGGTTCTGCGGGTCCGTGGGGTCGGGCAGGTGCTGATAGTCGAATCCGGCACCCTCGTCGCGGACCACGAAGATGATCCGATCGTCCGTGGCCTGGTAGCCCAGCGTGACGTGCTTGGAGGGGTCCAAGCCGTTGCCATGGTGGATGGCGTTGTTGACGGCCTCCGTGAGGGCGATGAGGATGTTCCCGTACCGGCTCTCGTGCACGCCGTAGCGGGAGCAGGCCTCGTCGATGAGCTTTTCCGCGAGAGCGATGTTCTCGGCCTTCGCGGGGAACTCTATGCGCTCGGTGAGCGCCGATTCTTCAATCAGGGCCGCCATGGTGGTCAGGGTCGGTCAAAAGTACCGAAATAGCCATTCACCCGTTCCTTGTAATAGGGTTTGAGCCCAGGGGGAACCGTACGGAGAAGCTCCGCTTCGCGCGCCTTACGGCGTTGCATCTCGAAGGCGCGCGCTGGATCAGCGGGGGGCTGTTCCCGTCCCTCATTGCTCGTGCGCTTCTGGTCGAGCTCCCGTTCCCGTTCGGCCTTCTCGTGCTCCAGGAGTCGGGTCAGGATGTCCTGCTGCCTCCTGATGGTTTCCGGTGTGATGCTCTTGTTCACGATATCCCTTTCCTGCTGCTCCATCTGCTGGGCGAGCCTGTTGAGCTCGTTGCCGGCGCCGCTGCCATCCTTGTTGAGCTCCTGCGAAATGCGCTGCATCTCCTTACGGATGGCGGCCTGCTGGGCTGCAAGCTGGGCGAGCTGCTGGCTCATGCCCGGCAGTCCGGTGCCTCCGGGGTTCTGCTGCCCGGGCTTCTCGCCCTTCTTTCGGCCCTCCTCCAAGGATTTCCTCATCTGCTCCAGCTGCTTCTGCAGTGCTTCCTGCTGAGCGCGCATCTTGGCCATGCCCGATTTGTTTCCCTGACCCGGGCTGGGGTTGCTTCCGGGCTTCTTGCAATTGCCGCTTCCGGGCTTGCTCTGGGCGTTCATCTGCTGCATCATCTGCTGCAGGGCCTCGTCGAGCAGGAGGGCCAGGTTGTTCAGCGAGGTCATGGCGTGCTGCTGCTTGTCCGCTGCCATGGGCTTGAACCGCTCGTTCGCCCGCGCCTCGCCCATCAGCCGTGTGGCCTCATCCATGTTGTCGTTCACTGCGTGCATCTCCCTGTTCACCATGCTCTGCAGCTGCGGAACGCGCTTGCTCAGCGCGAAGAGCGAGTCCTCGATGACCTTCGCATCGTCCCGAAGCTTGCGCTGGTCGCGGCCATGCTGCACCCACCGCGGGTCGCGCACGCTCGTTTTGCCCAATTCCGCCATCAGCGTCTCCTGGTCGAAGCTGAGCTCCACGATGTTCTCGAGGAGCTGCCGGAGCGCATCCATGTCCTCTTCCTGCTGCTCTTGCGCACCGGCCTGCATGGCGCTCTCCATCTGGAAGGCCAGCTGCTCCATCTTCTCCGCGGCCTGCTTCTGTGAGCCGGCGGCCTTCTGGCCCTGCTTGCGGTTGAGCTGCTCGCTGCTCTGCTGCTGCTCATCCTGGATGTCCTGCTCCTGCTGGTCGGTGTCTGGAAGGTCCATGGGCTCTTCCAAGGCCTCGTTCTTCCGCTCCAGCTCGTCCATTTCCTTCCGGAGCTCCTTGAACGCCTCGTTGAGCGCATCCTGCTCGTGCTTGAGGTCCTCGGTATCGCGCTCCCCTTTGCGGCTCTCCTCGCTCAGCCGCTCCTGCTTCTCGGCGAGCTCCTTGAGCTGCTTGGCGAGGTTCTCGGCCTGTTGCTCCACCTCCATGCGCTTGAGCATCTCCAGCGCGCGGTCCAGTTCCTTCTCGACATCCTCCTGGCCCAGCTTCATCTCCCGGAGCTGCTCCTGAAGCTGCTCCTTGTCCACTTTCTGCATGAGCTCCTCCACCTTCCGGTACAGCTCCTTCATCTCTTCGCTCAGCACGTTCTCGAACAGTTCCTGGATGCGCTCCTGCTTCTCGAGCAGGCGTTCATCGAGCGGGGAGAACTCGCGCTGCTCCTGCAGTGATTGGCGGAGCTGCTCGGTGCTGCGCTCAATGCGCTGCTCGAGCTGCCGCTGGCGCTCCATCACCTGCTGCAGCCGCTGCTTGTCGCGCCAGTCGGCCTCTTTCTTCTCGAGGAGCTCGCGCCTCAGTTCATCCAGCTGGCGCTGGAGGTCCTGTGCCTCCCTGATGTTCTCGCGCAGCAGGTCCTTGGTGGCCTCGCTGCGGGCCTCCTGCCGTTCGGAGAGCTCCTTGGCCGTGGGCGCAGCGAAGACCTCCGTTGCGCTGCGTGTGACCTTGCTGCCGTTGACGCCATCGTTGTCCCACACCTCGAACCAGTATTCGACGCGGTCGCCGGGGAGGATGGTGAGCCCGTACAGGTCCCATGCATGGTAGAATCTTTGCCGAAGGCCCGCAGGGTCGAAGGGAATGGCCTCGAATCCCGATCGGCGATCGGCCGGAACGCTGTCGCCGCCCTGAACGAATCGGGAATGGAAGAGGAGGCTTCGTATTCCGTGGTCATCCCCGATCTCCCCATCGAAATAGACACGCTTGAGCGCACTGCTGTCGCGGCGGGACTGCACAGCGATGGAAGGGTGAAGGTCGGGGACCACCTCCACCCTGTGCCGCAGGGGGTTGGCGCCTTCGTGGCCTTCGTGCCTCGGGGTCACCTGGTAATTCTGACTGCGCAGCAGCCGGCGCTCGAAACGGAACCCCGATTGCTCCGCCACCGGCTTCGCGCTCATGAGGGTGTCGTCGAACGCCATCGTCATCCCGTCGGCGCTGCGGGCCTTGATGGTCCATCTGATGCGCGTGCCGGTAGGCACGGAGAGGTCGCTGACGCTGCGCTGGCGTTCGGGAGGCAAGCCAAGATAGCCCGGGAAGTCCAGGTCCACCGCCATTTCGAGCACAAGGGGATCCGGACGCGTGGTCAGCGTGAAGCGCTCGCTGCTGAACCCTTCAGCTGAGAGCGTGAAGTCGACCGCGGTACGCACATTCCTGAACCGGTGGGAGAAGCGGCCCCCGCCCTCATCCACCAAGGGGATGCGGGCGTTGCCTGTGACCAGGTCCACCTGGCTGGGCAGCGCGTCCCCCGCCACCTCGACCACAAGGTGGAAATCCTGTTCCTCGGGCACGACCAGTGAGTCGTTCATCAGGCGGAATCGGAACGGCGCTTCAGGTGCGAACTCCCGGCCGTGGAGGAGGATCCTGCGGGCGGAATCGGACACCAGGCTCGGTGCCGCGAAGAGCAGCAACAGCAGGATGGCGACAGGCGGCAAGGCCAGGCGGAGATGGCGTGAATTGCGCCGCAGGTCAATCGCATCGACGAACTGCAACGGACTCAGCTCCCGGCTTCGCTGGGCGACCGCAGCCTCGATCAGTTCGCGCTGTCCGGGCTGGGATGCCGCCATGTCCTGCAGTTGCAGGGTGTTGAGCAGCTTGTCGCGCACCTCTTCGAAATGGACCCCAACGATGCGCGCCGCTTCCGCATGCGAGATGACCCGTCCGAGGCGCAGCAACTTGAACAGGGGCTGCGCGATGAATCTGCCCAGGATGGCGGCCATCGCTGCGATTGATGCCCAGAAGAGCAGTGTTCGCGCCGTGGTGCCGAACCGTCCGAGGTACTCGAGCAACGCTGCCACCAGGAAGACGGCGACCACGAGCCCTATGGCATAGAGCGCGCCGCGTATCAGCCGGTCCTTATAGTACTTCCGGATGAAGGCATCGAGCTTCGATATCAGCAGTTCGTAGTCGCCTTGCATGGATAACGCCCGAACGCGGAAGAGAACAACCGTGTTGCGGAACAAAGCTAAGCCACGACAGTGCCGCGCGTCCGCCCGTCAGGGGTCCGGGCCTTGGGGGTCACCGAAGGATGAGGCGGATGGTTTTCTCCTCTTGGGTGGTCCTTACCCTTACCAGATAAGGCCCGGGAGCGGAATCAAGCGAGAATCGCTCCAGCAGGGCGCCCGATGCGGCACGGCCATTCCGTTGGATGACGGTACGACCTGTCATGTCGAGCACCTCCAGCTGAACCGGGCCGCTGCCAAGGCCATGCGCAACCACCGTGAACTCACCTTCGCTCGGGTTCGGAAATGCCACCAGCACGGGTCCTGCCGACTGAGTCTCATGCATTCCGGTGGTGTCCCAGAGGAATGAGAGCTCGATGATGCAGCCATTGCCGGCGTCCACGGAGACTTCATACAGGCCGTCGCCCTGCAAGAAGACGAATGCAGAACCATCGCCGATGGGCTCGCCATCCAGTGTCCATGCGTAGCTCTCGTATCCGCTGGGGACGAAAAGCACGTTTCCGTTCTGAACGAGGTTGAAGACAGGGCATACCACGATCGCATTGCTGGTATCCGAACAGGCAAAGGCGTTTGAGCCTACCACCTGCCAGATTCCGGGTCCGCTGGGAACAACGCATGGCCCTGTAGCATCCGCCACGGGCTGCCCATCCAGTAGCCAGGCGTAAGCACTGAGCGTCTGGTCCTCGGCGCAGAGCTCGCCGGTTTGCGCATTCTGCGAGATCACCACTTCGGGCAGCGGCAGGACCACGATGGTGGCGCTGTCCAGGACGACCTGCTGCGGGATGTTGGCGATGGACAGGCTGCCGATCGTACCCCCGGCCACGTTGAAGCTGTAGCTGCCGTCGCCCGCCAAGGGCAGGTTGTAGGTGCCCAGGAGGTCGTTGGAGCTCACCGGGTCCTCATCATAGAAGCTGATCGAATACGGCGGATTGTCCAGCAACAGGGAAAGGTCGCTCCAAGCAGCAGCGCTGACATCATCGAACGTGGAGGAGGTGTATGTGCCGCCCGAGGCGTCGGTAAGTACGAAGAACAGATCGGGCGCGCCCGTACAGCCCAGGAAGGGTACGCTGGGCTCTTCCACCTCGGTGCCGCACCAATCACCATTGACGCTGCTGAGCGTCAATGATTGCATGACGAATCCTCCGATAGTGGTCTGAAGCGTTACCGTGTAGGAGCCGGCGCCGGTGTAGGTCTGAGCAGGATTGGGGACGGATGCTGTTGCTCCGTTCCCGAAGTCCCATGCATAGCTCATGGGGGCCGGGCTGGCATCGATGAGGGCCTGGAAGGTCGCGGTCAGTGAGCCGCAGCCGCTGGGGGGCGCGTAAGTGAAGCTCGCAGTTCCTCCGGTGCCTGGCAGCACCGTGATGGAGGTGGGGAGCTCCTGTGGCACGTCCAGATCGAACCCGCCGGCGCTCACGCTGGCCAGGATACTGATGCTGATCGGATAGGTGCCGGCACCGAAAGGCGTGCCGCAGATGCGCGCGCAGCCGAATTCATACTCCTGTGGGTAGTAGATTCCGCTGGGTGAGTTCGTCGTGAAGTCGAGGCCGAAGGGCAGCCCGGAGACTCCGGTGATGGTGAGCTGGTTCAGGGTGACCTCAAAGCCCGTTCCCGGATCGGTGAAGCTGGCGGGCATCCAGAACGTGAAGTCGGACTCGTAGTAGAGGCCGGCGGTTGCGTCGGGGGCAGTGGCTGGGCAAAGCGTCGGGAATGCCGGGGTGGTGGTGCAGCCCTCATCGGGAACGCAACCGTCGCACTGGGCGGAGAGGTTAATGGCGAAGGCCGGAACCAAGGCTGCGAGAATTGCGCCGCGTAGGGTTGGGATCATGCTCAAGGGGCTTTCTGTGCCAGCCAATTTAGAGGAACCGTCCATATGCGCAGGGCTCAACCATGGCTCCGCGCCCTGCTCAGCCTTGTCTTCATCAGGTAAAGTAGCCTACGGGCTGGATTGCCCCCCTCAGCGGCAAGGTGGGCCAGGGCCGAGGGGATGTCGCGGTCGGCAAGGATGTAGAACCAACGCCGCCAATCGGCCGCAAGCCGGGCCTCGAAAGGGGCTTCGGGGAAGAGATGCCGGCTTCGATTGATCATCCTGAGCCGTTGCGTCCAGGCCCAAAGCCTCCGGATCAGCGCAGGGGTCGGGCGGCTGCGCAGCAGCTGCTCGAGCATGAGGTGGGCCTCCAGCTCCTCCGGGGAGGCCTCGATGCCGAAGGTGCGCAGCGCCTCCCGGCAGATGCGCTCGCGCACAGCGTACAGGTCGTGGCCATGCCTGAAATTCTGCTCGCCCAACCGGTAGCTGGTGAGTGGCTCAGGCAGGTTCGCCATCCGCGTATGCCTGGCTACGCTGAGCAGGAAGAGGTAGTCCATGCCCGGTTGGCGCCAGTCCTCCCGGCAGCGGAGCCGATGGTCACGTATCACGCTGGCACGGAACATGGCGGAACCGTAGAGCATCGGGTCCTGGAACAGCATGACACCTCTGGCCTCTTCGTCCGTGAGGGGCCATTCGGCGATTCGGTCCCGGATGCCGAAAATCCGGGCGTAGCTGCCAACGGCACCGATGTCCGGGTGCGCATCAAGGAAGGCGGCTTGCTTGGAGAACCGCTCCCGGTCCGCGATGTCATCCGCATCCAGGATGGCGATGTACGACCCGCGGGCCGCATCGAACCCCCGGTTGGCGGCCGCTGCCCGGCCCGTGTTCACCGCATGGGGCAGGAAACGGACGCGCGGATCGCCAATCGCTTTGACGAGTTCGGGGCCATTGTCCGTGCTGCCGTCGTCAATTACCAGAAGCTCAAGGTCAGCGAGCGAACTGCCCAGCACGCTGCTCAGGGCTTCCGCCACGTAAGGCCCCTTGTTGTAAAGGGTGGTGAGCACCGTTACTCTAGGCGCGGGCATGCCCCGGGATTGAAGCCTCCGGCTCAGGGGCGAACCACCGTGAACGGACGGCTCAGCGTGCGCACGCCATCGGTCAGCGTGATGAGGTAGAGCCCGGCTGCGGTTCCGGACATGTCAATCGGAATGGTGGATCCGGCCGTGCCGGCCATGCTCGCAATGACGGGCCGGCCAAGGGCATCCAGCACACGGATCTGCAGCGGCTTCCCATAGGCGCGGTGGCCAATCCGCACCTCGAGCCGATCCACGCAGGGAACCGGCCCAAGGCTAACGAAGGGGAGGGCCGCACCCTCTGAGATCCCGACACCATTGACGAGCAGCGAGGCCCCAGAAGTGCACCCTGCCGCACTCGTACCCATGACGGTCCATGAGCCATTGACCGCTTGTACGCAAGGGCCATTCTCGCCTTCCAGCAGTTCTCCATCCAGCATCCAGGCATATTGCGTCAAGCCGCTGTCCTGGGCGCACACCGTTCCGGCGTCCTCGTCATAGAACAGCGTCACGTCAGGATCCGGATGGACCACCACCGTATCCTGATGGACCAACGTGAGAACCGTTTGTACCTGCACGGAGCGCAGCCCCGAGGCGCCGCCTTGTGACAAGGCGAATGTGCCCGAGGCTTCATCGAACGTGAACGTGCCGAGCAGATCATCGGCACTCAGCTCATCCTGGTCGTACAGCCGAAGGGTGAAGGGGGGGAATCCAAGCGCCATGGGAAGCCCGCTCCACGTGCCAGCCTGGCTGTTGCTGATGACGGTGGAGCGCTCTTCCCCGAGCCGGCTGTCATGCAGGGTGAAATAAAGGTCAGGCTGCCCTACGCAGCCCACGAAGGGCAGAGACGGTTCATCGAGGTCTCCGCACCAAGCATTGGGTATGCCCGTGATCTGAACCTGGGTGAGCATGGGTACGGAGAACGCCTGCTCCAGCACCACGGCATATGCATCAGCGGCCGTGTAGGTCTGGTCCGGCGGCACAGGACCTATATGGCTGGCGCCGTTGCCGAACGACCAGTTGAACTCCCCTTCCATTCCCGGCACTTCGCTAGCCGGACTGAATGAGACGGTCGCTGGAACACATGCTTGCGCCGGCGCGGGTGTGAAGCCCGGCAGGGTGTCTGCTGAATCGGGCAGCACCTGAATCGGGATCGGCACCTCGTAGGCCTGCGTGGTGTTGATTCCGCCGACCGTGCCGGTGACGGTGGCACGGACCCGGATGGTATCGGCACCCGGCAGCATGGGCGTACCGCATACCCTCACGCAGCCGAAGCCGTTCTGCTGCGGATAATAGGTGAGGGTGGGGCTGTTCGCCTGGTAGGTGAGACCGAGGGGAATATCTTGGATTCCGGTGACCACCAATTCCTGCACCACCACGTTGAGCTGGGTGCTCGGCTCCGGGAATGATGGCGGGACCCAGAAGGTGACATCCAGTTCATAGGGTACGCCCACCGTGCCGACAGGGGTGATGCTTGGGCATACCGCGGGGAACGGAGGGTCGACCGTGCAGGTGTCGATGATGACACAAGGGCCGCACTGCGCGAGCGCGTGACCCGTGGCCACAAGGAGCGGAAGGTGGAGCCAGCGCAACATGGCTCCAAGGTAGCATTCCCATCCGCGTTAGCGCTGTCGATGCAGGTCCGTTGCCCTGGAACCCGCTCAGGAGGGCATTCCGCCTTAAATTCGCGCCCCGCTACCATGGCACGCAAGGCAACCAGCGACCCCATCGACCTTCACGCATTGCCGCTACAGGATGAGCCGGACTCCCGTCAGTTCGTCCTGCGGGTGGGGGAGCATCGTGCGCGCCTGGAGTATGACCGGGACGGCGACCGCATCTTCCTGGGTACCTTGGATGTGCCCCGGCCAGTGGCCGATCTCGGTGTTGCCGACGTGGTGATGGAGAAGACCTTGGCCTGGGTGGAGGAGAATCGACTGAAGCTGATACCGACCCACCCCACGATCAAAGCTTACCTGCGCAAGCACACCGCGTGGCAGCGCCTGCTGCTGAAGGGCGTTCAGGTCTGAGCTTCGCCTTCTCCTTCCCTGCGGCTATACTTGTGAGGCGGCGCATCAGGCGCCCCCGATTCCATGCGCTTCTCCCGAACCACCGTGCTCGCCGCGCTGTTGCTGCGTGCCGCTTCCGCCACGCCTCAATGCACCCCCGTTGACTGCTTGGGCCAGCTGCCCGCATGGGGCGGCCTGTGCGCGGAGGGCTTCGTCACCGGGCGCGTAGGCCAGCCATACGCGGATGCGATCTCCTTCCACATCACCAACGCCTGCACCCCGGCAACACTCTTCGATCCCGCGCTTACCGGTGTCTCGGTGCGGATCACGCAGGTGACCGGCATCGGATTCAGTCAACTGCCCGCCGGCCTTACCGGCGCCACCGATTTCCCCGCCTATACACCGCCTGCCAATGGCTGCGGATCGCTGAGCGGCGTGCCTCTGGAGGCCGGCACGTTCGCCGCTTCGGTGGACCTGGTGGCGAACGTGAATGCGTGGCCATTCTCGCTCACCTGCGGCGGCTTCGGGCCCATTGCTCAGAACGGCAATCCGGTGAGCTTCCCGCGCGGCCTGGTGATCCTGCCGGACCCCTCCTTCATCGTTCCTGCGGCACCGCTCTGCGCGACCGATGCCCCATTCAATCTTGTGCCGACAGGAACCACGGGTGGTGTATTCAGCGGCCCCGGCGTTTCAGGCGACCAGTTCGACCCCGCCGTGGCCGGCATCGGCATCCACGTGGTGAAGTACGCGGTAAGCGCTCAGCAGGGCGCTGCGGTCGCCCCGGCCGCCGATAGCCTGAGCCTCGCCATCGAGGTGGTGGATTGCGCACCGCCGTGCGATGCGCTGAGCGGCACGCTCACCCGAATCGGCGACGTTCAGGTGTGCCGCGATCCCGGCGGCACCGCCATCGCTGCCGTGCCCAACGGCGATGCTGTGCTGCCCGATGGCCACGTATTGCGCTTTCTTTTCTCCAATGGCCTCACGCCTGTGGTGCAGGGAATCCTCGATGATCCGACGGTCACCTTCACCGAGCCGTTCACGCTCGTGCAGCTCACCCCCATCGTATATGACCCCTCCACGTTCGACCTCGCCTTCGTGGAACTCGGGGTCACCACGGTACTGGACATCGAGGACAGCATTCAAGCTCAGGGCGCCTGCGCAAGCCTCAGCTATGCATCCACGAGCATTGATTTCGCGGTGGCGGATTGCTGCACGGCCTACGCCGGCACGTTGGGCGGATTGGATTTCATTCCTTGCCTGGTGCCCGGTGGATTCGTGGAGCTTGTGGGTATTCCCGGGGGCGATGCGGTGGTGCCTGCGGGTTACGCGTTGGCCTATGTGCTGACCCAGGGCGCGGGACTCACCATCCTTGCCGCCGGCCCCGATCCGGTGTTCCAGGTCAGCGAAACAGGTGTGCATGCGATCCATACCCTGGTCTATGACCCGACCACATTCGACCCCGGCCAGATCGAATGGGGGGTCGCCACCGCGGCCGAGGTGAATGCCCTGTTCATCGGGGGGGGCGGATCCATCTGCGCCAGCCTCGACCTCATCGGCGCCCCGTATGATGTCGTGCTTTGCTCCAGCTCCTGCGATGCCGATGCGGGCACCCTCTCCGGGGGAGGCGCCGTATGCCTTGAGGACGGAGAGGCGACCTTGGAGGCCACGCCCAATGGCGATGCGGTGGTACCCGCCGGCTTCACCGTGGCGTATGCGCTCTCCCAAAGCGCCGGCCTGGTGATCATCGATGCGGCTTCGGTGCCTGTTTTCACCGTCTCGGAGCCCGGCTCCTACGCCATCCACACGCTCGTGTACGACCCGGCCGTGCTGGACCCCGGCTTCATTCAGCCGGGCATCACCACGGCTTTCGATGTGGCTGCGCTCTTCCTTCAGGGCGGCGGCGCGCTCTGCGGCAGCCTGGATGCGGCCGGTGCCGGCTTCATCGTTGAGGTTTGCAGCAGCCTTCCGGACCTGGGCGCGGAGGGCATCCGGCTTGCGCCCAATCCAACGGATGGCGCATTCACCGTGCAGCTGGAAGGCGCTGGTGCCGCAGACCTGGAAGTGATCGACGGCGGTGGCAGGGTCGTGCACCGGCAATGGCTCATGGAATGCGACCGGCCCCAAGCGGTGGTGCTCTCCGATGACCTCGGCACCGGTCTGTACGCCGTGCGGGTCACG
>DDRC01000058.1:518-33165 GCA_002342985.1 Flavobacteriales bacterium UBA2426 | reverse complement strand
GGTCTGTACGCCGTGCGGGTCACCCATGGCCGCGGCCGTGCGGTGCACCGGTTGCTGATATGCCGGTAGAGGGCCATCCGGCTACTTTCGCGGCCTTCATAGCAGTCCCAGCATGTCCGTCCGCGTCCGCTTCGCACCCAGTCCCACCGGTCCATTGCACATGGGCGGTGTCCGTACCGCGCTCTACAACTACCTCTTCGCCAAGCGGCACGGGGGCGCGTTCCTTCTGCGCATCGAGGACACGGATCAGGGGCGCTACGTGCCCGGGGCCGAGGACTACATCCGGCGAAGCCTGGAGTGGTGCGGGCTGGTGGCGGAGGAGAGCCCTTGGGCCGGCGGGCCGGATGGGCCCTACCGGCAGAGCGAGCGCAAGGCGCTTTACAAGCAGTATGCGGATCGGCTCGTGGCCGAGGACAAGGCTTACTACGCCTTCGACACCGCCGAGGAGCTTGAAGCCATGCGGGAGCGCCTGAAGGCGGCAGGCGTTGCGGCGCCGGCCTACAATGCCGTGACGCGCGAGCACATGAAGAACTCGCTCAGCCTGAGCGCCGACGAGGTGAGCGAGCGCCTAGCCCGCGGCGATGAGCACGTGGTCCGGCTGAAGGTACCGCGCCATCACGAAGTGCGCTTCGAGGACCTGATCCGCGGCTGGGTGGTGGTGCACAGCAGCAACATCGACGACAAGGTGCTCTTCAAGAGCGATGGCATGCCCACGTATCACCTGGCCAACATCGTCGATGACCACCTGATGAGGATCACGCACGTCATTCGGGGCGAGGAATGGCTGCCCAGTGCGCCGCTGCACGTGCTCATCTACGAAGCGTTCGGGTGGGAGCGGCCGGCCTTTGCGCACCTGCCCCTGATCCTGAAGCCCGACGGCAACGGGAAGCTCAGCAAGCGGGATGGCGATCGGCTCGGATTCCCGGTATTCCCCTTGGACTGGGTGGATCCCGTGACAGGGGAGAAGAGCAGCGGCTATCGCGAGAAGGGCTACTACCCCGAGGCCTTCGTGAACATGCTGGCGCTGCTGGGCTGGAACCCCGGGGGTGACGTTGAGCTGATGTCGATGGAGGAAATGGTCGCCCATTTCGACCTGGCGCGGGTGCACAAGGGGGGCGCCCGCTTCGATCCGGAGAAGACCAAGTGGTTCAATCAGCAGTACCTGCGCAAGCGCCCCGATGCCGAGCTGGGAGAGGCGCTTCGGGCCCGGCTCGCCGACCGCGGCATCCCATGCACCCCCGAGAAGGCGGCTGCCGCAGCAACGCTGCTGAAGGAGCGCGCCACATTCGTGGATGACATGCTCGAGGGCCTGTATCTGTTCACCCTAGGCTCACCCATCAGCGGCAACCCAGAGGCAGAGGCCGAGCTGCGCAAGCGCTGGAAGCCGGAGGCCGCACCGGCCATCGAGGCGTACATCGCCAAGCTCGAAGGCTTTACGGCCCTCACCCCGCAAGGGCTTGAAGAGGCGTTCAACGCGGTCCTGCTGGGCGCTGGATTGAAGGTGGGTCAGGTGATGCCGCTGTACAGGCTCTTCGTGGCCGGCCGCATGCAAGGCCCGGGCATGTTCGAGGTGAGCGCACTGCTGGGCAGGGAAGAGGTGGTGGCGCGCCTGCGGGCCGGTCTAGACCTGTGCCGGTCATGGGCGTGATCGAGGTGAATGGCATCCGCGTGTTCGCCTTCCACGGCTGCCTGGCGGAGGAGGCGCGCATCGGAGGGCATTTCCGCGTGGATGTGACTGCCCAGGGCGATTTCAGTGATGCTGAAGCCTGCGATGACCTTAGGCGAACGGTCGACTACGGCCGCGTGACGGCCATTGTCCGCGAGCAGATGACCGTTCGCAGCCGTCTGATTGAGCATGCTGCGCGCCGGATACTGGAGGCCCTGCGGCGCGAGTGGCCCGGTCCGGTGCGATGGCGCGTGCGTCTGGTGAAGGAACGGCCGCCGGTTCACGGTGACGTGGAGGAGGCTGTCTATACAGTGGAGGGTTGAACGTTCCGGCGGGACAAGGCCCCGGCACCTATCTTCGCGCCCGTTCCGGTCACGTGGCCGAGTGGCTAGGCAGAGGTCTGCAAAACCTCGTACAGCGGTTCGACTCCGCTCGTGACCTCCGGCAGATCCCCGTCTTCAGCGGGGATCTGCCATTCAAGGGGTTACCTTGGCCCATACCAATCGCCTGCAAACCGCGTTGTGGGCATTGATTGAACGATCACCGGCAGTTCCGCATGACCCGACTCGCCTCCCTTGTCACCGCCTTGATACCAGGAGCCCTCCTCGCGCAAACCCCCATCGGCGCGTGGCGCGACCATCAGCCCTACCAGCGGATGGTGGATGTGGTGGAGGGGGATGGAGCGGCCTACTGCGCCACGGTTAACGGGCTATTCCGGTACGATGTGGGCTCGGGCGAGATCCAGCGCATCAACAAGGTGAACCTGCTCAATGATGTGGACATCCGAGGCCTGGCCTGGTGCGCACCGCTCCGGATGCTGCTGGTCCATTACGGCAACGGCAACCTGGACCTGGTGCAGGGCGACCGCAGCTTCAACCTCGGCGACATCAAGCGCAGCGCTATCCTGGGCGACAAGGCCATCTACCGGACCCACGTGGAAGGTACCACGGCCTACCTGGCCTGCGGGTTCGGCATCGTGGTGGTCGACCTGGAGCGGCGCGAGGTGAAGGAGACCTGGTTCATCGGGCCGGGAGGCGGCCAGGTGCAGGTGCGCGGCATCACGTTCACTGCGGACTCCATCTATGCAGCCACGGGCACGGGGCTATACACCGCGTCGCGAAATGCGTCCAACCTGGCCTCCTTCACCAACTGGCGGAAGCGCACCGACATGGGGCCGGGCATGGCGAACGGCCCGTTCGACCTTGCCATCACCTTCCAAGGGAGGCCCATCATCAACTGGAACAAGCCGGTGGGCGAGCAGGATACGCTGCTCGTGCTGCGCCCGGACAATACCTGGGAGCAGTTCTCTTACGGACGCGGCGTGCCCAATTTCGATCTTCGGCTCGGCACCAACCCCGACTTCTTCACGCTCACCCATGAGTTCGGCGTGAGCCAATTCAACAGCAGCTTCGAGGAGGTCAACTACACCTACACCTACGGGTCGATTCCGAGCTTCCCCATTCGGGCCATCCTCAACACCTCCGGGCAGCTCTGGGTGGCCGACCGCTTCGTCGGGCTGGTGATCCTGGTTGCCTATAATCAGGGTGTGCCCGTGAGGCCCAATGGCCCCAAGACGTCCAGCGCGTACCGCATCGATGCCAGCGGCGGTGCGGTGTATGTAGCCACCGGCGCTGTAGCCGGCAATTGGGCCAACACCTTCCTCAAGGATGGCGTGCACCATTTCATTGACGAGACCTGGCGCACCAACGACCCCGACAATAACGAGCTGCTCAGGGGCGGCAATGCGTTCGCCGGCGCCGTGAATGACATCGTTGCCGTTGCCGTGGACCCGTTCGACCCGGCGCGCGCCTTCGTGGGGAGCTGGGATGACGGGGTGGTGGAGCTCCGCAATCGGGAGCCTGTCCTCATCCACAACGAAACCAACAGCAGCTTGGGCATCGCTACCAATGATGGCTCGGGGAAGGTGAACGTGGGCGGGCTCGACTTCGACCTCCAAGGCAACCTCTGGGTGTCGAATGCCCATGCGGCCGCCTCGATTTCCGTCCGCACCCGGGCGGGCGCCTGGTACAGCTATTCGCCGGGCGCCATACTCGGGGGCAACGGGCTGATCGGGGATATCCTGGCTGCATCGAACGGGTTCAAGTGGATCATCCGCCCGCGCGGCAATGGCCTGCTCGTGTTCAACGACAATGGCACGCTCGCCGATCCCGGCGACGACAGCTACAAGCTCATCAACAATGCCCCAGGCAGCGGCGGGCTACCCACGGTGGATGTGCTGAGCATCGCAGAAGACAAGGATGGCCAGATCTGGGTGGGCACCAATAAGGGCATCGCCGTGTTCTACACCCCCGCCGACCTCTTCACCGACAGCCCTACGGATGCCCAGCAGATCCTCATTGAGCAGGAGGGCAATGTGCAGATCCTGCTGGAGACGGAATTCGTTAGCGCCATCGCGGTGGACGGCGCCAACCGCAAATGGATCGGCACGCAAACGGGCGGAGTCTACCTCGTGAGCCCTGACGGGCGGGAGCAGATACACCACTTCACGGCGGAGAACAGCCCGCTGCCCAGCAACACCGTCACGGCCATCGCCATCGATGGCACCACCGGCGAGGTCTTCATCGGCACGGACAGGGGCATCATGGGCTACCGCTCCGATGCGATCGATGCCGCGGAAGCGGCCGATTGCGCCAAAGTGTTCCCCAATCCCGTTCGTGAGACCTATACGGGTCCCATTGCCGTGACCGGGTTGGCGCGCGACAGCGAGGTACGCATCACCGATGTGAGCGGCAACCTTGTGTACCGCACCACCTCCCTCGGCGGTCAGGCCATCTGGAATGCCACAGACCTGAGCGGGAATCGCGTCGCCACGGGGGTCTACCTCATCTTCGCCAGCGACAGGGAGGGCGGCTACAAGTGCAACACCAAGGTGCTGGTGGTGCGCTGAGGCTTCGGCAGCCCCTGCCATGCTCGTAACCACCCAAGCCGTCGTGCTCCGTGCCATTGCGCACGGTGACCGTACCCTGGTCCTGAAGGCCTGGACCCGGCGTGGCGGGGCGCGTAGCTATGTGGTACGCACCGGCCGCCGCGGGGCTTCGGCCGCCGTGGCCCAGCCCCTGAGTCGCGTGGAGCTGGTGGCGGATGAGCATCCCGAGCGCGACCTGCACTCCGTTCGTGAGATCCGCGTGGGCAGGCCCTACCTGCGCATCCCATACGAGCCGATCCGTGGAGCGGTAGCGCTCTTCACCCAGGAGCTGCTGCTGCGTACGCTGCGCGCTGAGAGCCCCGATCCGGATATCGATGCCGTGGTGGAGGAAGCCCTGGAATCCATCGACAGCGCTGCCGACCTCAGGTGCCTGCCTCTGGTGCTGCTGATTCGCCTATCAGCCCCTTTGGGCTTCCTTCCTGCTCCGCCCATGCCCGGCGAGGACCATTTCGACCTGCAGGAGGGCTGCTTCATGCCTGCGGGCGCGATGCACGGCCACCTGCTGGCCCCGCCGCTCAGCTTGGCCTTGGCCGACCTGCTCCACGTGGACTTCGCCGACCTGGAGCGGGTGCGGCTCCCCGCACAGGTCAGGCGGGACCTGATGGATCATCTGCTGCTCTATTACCGGATGCATGTGGAGGGCCTTGGAGAACTGCGGTCGCCAGCGGTGCTTCACACGGTGCTCAGCTGATGGCCGTACTTTCGGCCGCCCCGTGAGCATGCGCGCGCGACTCCCTTCCATATTCGCAGCCGCCTTGCTGGCCGCGGGCTGCTCCACCGACCCCGAATCCATGAACACCACCGCACGGCTGACGGCGCCCCAGGCCGCCAAGCGGCCGCACGCCATCACGGCCCATGGGCATACCCGCATCGACGAGTACTTCTGGATGCGGCTCTCGGAACAGCAGCGCAACGCTGCCGAGCCCGATGCCGAAACGCGCAAGGTGATGGACCATCTCAATGCCGAGAATGCCTACACAGAGGCCGTCCTGCAGCCGGTGAAGGAGCTGCGCGAGAGCCTTTTCAAGGAAATGAAGGCGCGCATCAAGGAGACGGATCTCAGCGTGCCCTACCGGGAGAACGGTTTCTGGTACCGTCACCGCTTCGACGAAGGCAAGGAATACGCGGTGCATCTGCGCGCAAGGGCTGCCGGAGACCGCTGGCCCCCCGAAGGTGATCCGGCGTGGACCGTGCTGCTGGATGAGAACCGGATGGCAGAGGGCAGTGCGTACTTCGACCTCGGGGACTTCGAGGTGAGTCCGGGCAATGGCCTTGTCGGATACAGCGTGGATCGCGTGGGGCGCCGGAAGTATGAGCTCCGGTTCCGCGACCTCGCCACCGGCGCCGACCTGCCCGATGTGATCACCAATACGAGCGGCGGATGCGCCTGGGCGGACGACCGCACCGTGTTCTACGCACGCAAGGACAAGACCCTTCGCAGCTACCGCATCTACCGGCATGCCCTCGGCACCGACCCCTCCACAGACCCCGTGGTGTTCGAGGAGAAGGACCCGGCTTACAGTTGCGACGTGTACCGCAGCCGCTCGGACCGCTTCGTGATGATCGTGAGCGAGAGCACGATGAGCAGTGAGCATCGCTTCCTGCCCGTGGACGACCCGATGGGCGCGTTCAAGGTGTTCCTTCCGCGCGAGCCGGAGCATGAGCATTCCGTGTCGCATGTGCCCGGCAAGGCAGGTGCTCCCGGCCGATGGTACATCCTCACGAACTGGGAGGCGCGCAACTTCCGCCTCATGGAGTGCGCGGAGGATGCCACGGCGGACAAGGCCAGGTGGAGGGAGGTGGTGCCGCACCGGGAGCAGGTGCTCCTGGAGGATGTGGACACCTTCCGCGACCACCTGGTGGTGACCGAGCGCCGCGAGGGCCTCACTCACCTTCGCGTCCGACGGCTGAGCGACGGCCGCGAGCATGAGATTGCCTTCAACGATCCCGCATACGTAGCCTATTCGGGCACCAATCCTGAATGGGACAGTGACAAGCTGCGGTACGGCTACGCATCGCTCACCACGCCCAGCAGCGTCTATGAGCACGACCTCAATGCGGACGCCTCGGTGCTGCTCAAGCAGCAGGAGGTCCTTGGCCCCTTCTCGCCGCTGGATTACGTCAGTGAACGCATCTGGGCCCCTGCGCGGGACGGGGCGCGCATCCCCGTGAGCATCGTGTACCGAAAGGGCACGCCGCTCGACGGCACGGCGCCGCTGCTGCTCTATGGCTACGGCAGCTACGGGCACAGCATCGACCCCACGTTCAGCAGCGCGCGCCTGAGCCTGCTCAACCGCGGATTCGTCTATGCCATTGCGCACATCCGCGGAGGCGAGGAGCTCGGCCGGGCCTGGTACGAGAGCGGCAGGATGGAGCACAAGCTGAACACCTTCCATGACTTCATCGACTGCGCCGATCATTTGGAGCGCATGCGGTACGCCGACCCCAAGCGGATCTTCTGCCTGGGCGGCAGCGCCGGCGGGCTGCTGGTGGGTGCGGTGCTCAACATGCGCCCCGACCGCTGGAACGCCGCATGCGCCGAGGTGCCCTTCGTGGACGTGGTGACCACCATGCTCGACGACAGCATCCCGCTGACCACCGGCGAGTACGATGAGTGGGGCGATCCGAAGGAGAAGGAAGCCTATGAGCGGATGCTCGGGTATTCGCCGTACGACAATGTGCGCGATGCCGACTACCCCGCCTTGCTCGTCACCACGGGCTTCCACGACAGCCAGGTGCAGTACTGGGAGCCGGCCAAGTGGGTGCAGCGTCTGCGCGAGCACCAGAAGTCCGATGCGCCCATCCTGCTGCACACCAATATGGAAGCCGGTCACGGCGGGGGTTCAGGCCGGTTCGAGATGCTCAAGGAGGTCGCGCTGATCTACGCATTCTTCCTGCATCGGGCCGGGGCGGCAGGGACCTAGGCCTTCGGCTGCCGTTCCTCCTGGGCGGTGCCCAGGTCCAATGCACGATGGCGGCTGAATAGCCGCGTGAGGTCCATCCCGAAGTAGCGCAGGGCCCCCAGCAGCACCATGGTGGCGGTGGCCTCATCGAGATTGCCGACCAAGGGGATGTTGTCCGGCAGGAACTCGAACACGCCCAGCGTCGGATTGATGAGGTAGAAGAAGGCCAACAGGCCTGCGATGGCAACGAGGATGGTCTTCATGGCATTGGTACTGATGACGAACGCATGGCAGCCCAACGAAGGTATGCGGGTAATTTCGCGGGCCATGAAGACCCTCGTAGCCCTCTCTGCATTGCTGGTCGGTACGCTGCCCATCCATGCACAGACCATGCCTGATGCGGATGCGCTTGACCAGATGCGGTATGACGTGAAGTACCTGGCGAGCGACCTCCTCGAGGGGCGGGAAGCCGGCACGCCCGGAGAGCGGCTCGCCGTGGATTACATCGCCGCCAAATTCGGCAACGTGGGCCTGATGCCCTATGGAGCTGACGCCGGCTACCTGCAGCCCTTCACCTTCCAGGCGGAACCCCGGTTGGGAGCCGGCAATACATTGCAGATCGGCCGCAAGAAGCCCCTGGCCGAGGAGGAGTGGCATCCGCTCGCCTGCTCGGGCTCGGGCCCTGCGAGGGGCAAGGTGCTCAAGCTCGGCTACGGCATCGTCGCGCCCGAGCTCAACTACGCCGATTACCCGGACTCCCTGAGCCTGAAGGACAGGATAGTCGCCTTCAGCGTCAGCTCCCCCGATGGCATACACCCGCATAGCAAGTACCTCGCCCACCACGACCTGCAGGCGAGGGCGCAGAAGGCCGCCGAACGCGGGGCTGCTGCGGTGCTCTTCTACAACGACGACCCTACGGCACCCTCCCCGGAGCCTAAGCTCTCGGCCAAGATCAAGCCCTTGGGCATCCCGGTCATCTTCCTGAAGGGCGATCTGTATGCGGAGATGGTGCTCGACAACAATCCGTGCGCGGTGAACGTGGACATCGTGCGTGAGGAGCGTACAGCCTACAATGTGGTGGGCATGATCGACAATGGCGCGCCCAACGTGGTGGTGATCGGCGCCCACCTCGACCACCTGGGCTGGGGGGATGAGGGCTCGCTGCACCGCGGCGAGCGCGCCATCCACAACGGAGCCGATGACAATGCGAGCGGAATCGCCGTGATGCTGCAGCTGGCGCGCGACCTTGCCGAGATGGACCAGGCCCGGGCCAACGACTACCTGTTCATCGCCTTCAGCGGCGAGGAGAAGGGCCTGTATGGCTCGAACTACTGGACGAAGAACCCCACGGTGCCGATCGGTGAGCTCAATTACATGATCAACCTCGACATGGTAGGCCGCCTGGACAGCACCGGCACCATCGGCGTCAATGGCGTGGGCACCTCGCCAGCATGGGCCGAGGCGGAGCGCATCCTCGTCGGCGACCTGAAGGTGAAGACCACCACGAGCGGCATCGGCCCCAGCGACCATACCAGCTTCTACCTGCAGGGCATCCCCGCCATCCATTTCTTCACCGGCACGCACGCCGACTATCACAAGCCCAGCGACGATGAGGAGAAGATCAACTATGAAGGGATGCTGCGCATCACGCGCTACATCGAGAGCCTGATCGCCACGCTCGGCGATGACGGCAAGCTTGCCTTCACCAAGACCGAAGAGGTGAACACAGAGAACACGCCACGCTTCAAGGTGACGCTGGTTGTCGTACCCGATTATCTCTACGACGGCAAGGGCATGCGCATCGACGGCACCACCGACGGCAAACCGGCCGCGAATGCCGGGCTGAAGGCCGGCGATATCGTGCTGAGGGTCGGCGCCGTGGAGGTGAACGACATGATGGGCTACATGAAGGCGCTGGCGCAGTTCAATAAAGGCGACAAGGCGAAAGTGCGGGTGCTGCGCGGCAATGAGGAGGTGGAGGCGGAAGTGACCTTCTGAGCGGCAGGCGGCATGTGCCATGCCGGGCATCAGACGCTCGGGCCAGGATGACGCCCCCCGGGGCTCCCGTTCAACCGCGATATTCGCCCTCGATGAGCAACGCGCAACGCATCGCCGTGATCGGCGCCGGCAGCTGGGGCACCGCCCTGGTGAAGCTCCTGAGCACCAATGCCGCCCGGGTGGGTTGGTGGGTCCGCCGCGCCGACACCATCGCGCACATCGGCAAGTACGGCCACAATCCGGACTACATCAGCGCCGCGCAGCTCGACACGGGCCGTCTCGCTATGAGTGACGACATCCATGCCGTGGTGCGCGATGCCGAGGTGCTGGTCATTGCCGTGCCCAGCGCCTTCCTGAAGGCCACCCTGGAGCAGCTGGACCCCGCCGAGCTGAAAGGCAAGATGCTCTTCAGCGCGGTGAAGGGCATCGTGCCCGAGACCAACCAGATCGTTGGCGAGTACCTCTTCCAGCACTGGGGCGTGACCGAGCAGGATTTCGGCGTGATCTGCGGCCCCTGCCACGCCGAGGAGGTGGCCATGGAGCGCCTCAGTTACCTCACCATTGCCTGCCAGGATGCGGTAAAGGCCAAGGCCATGGGCGATGCGCTCAACGGCCGGTTCATGAAGACCACGCTGAGTGACGATATCTACGGCACCGAGTACGCGGCCATCCTGAAGAACGTGATCGCGGTCTGCGCGGGCATCAGCGTTGGCCTGGGCTATGGCGACAACTTCCGCGCGGTGCTCGTGAGCCGCGCCATCCAGGAGATCGAGCGCTTCGTGGCCGCCGTGCATCCCATCGCGCGCGACATCAACGAGCCGGCCTACCTCGGCGACCTGCTGGTCACGGCCTACAGCACCTTCAGCCGCAACCGCGAATTCGGCAACATGGTGGGCAAGGGCTACAGCGTGCGCGCCGCGCAGCTGGAGATGAACATGGTGGCCGAGGGCTACTACGCCGTGAAGTGCGTGCATGCCATCAACGAGAAGCTGAAGGTGGACATGCCCATCATCGAGGCCACCTACCGCATGCTCTACGAGAAGATGGCGCCGATGATGGAGATGCGCTTGCTGAGCGAGCGGCTCGCGTGATTCATCACGGCACCCAGCCCCCCGCACGCATCAGGCCATAGCATCCGCTGGCCAGCAAGAACGCGCCGATGCTGCGGAAGAGCACGCGCAGGCCCTTCGGCGAGAGCTTCTCCTGGGCCTTCACGCCCAGGCGCACCAGGATCATGAGCAGGATGATGGCGCCTGTGAAGGCCCCCAGCGCGAAGGCCAGCAGATCGCGGAAGGCGTCGCTCGTCATGCCGAAGGAGACGAGCATGAGCTTCACCCCGCACCAGAAGAGCAGCAGTTGCGGGTTGGCCAGGCCCAGCAGCACGCCGCGCCGCAGGTCGCCGGTGAGCTTGTCCTCGCCCGGCTCGGCGGGCTTTGGGCGGTAGATGAAGACGAAGTAGATGCCGAGCAGCAGCAGGATGGACGCCACCACGTAGGTGATGCCTGTGGCGCCGATGCCCAAGGCCTCGACCAGCCAGCCAGCGGCGAGGAAGGCGATGCCCGCATAGATGAACTCGGGTATGGAGCCCCCCACGGCCATGCGCCGGCCGGCGTGCCGCCCCCACTTCACGGTATGCGCCAGCACTGCGGTGTTCACCACCCCGGCCTGCAACGAACCGATGAAGCTGGCCAGCGTGGCAGCGAGGAAGAAGATCAGCGTGTCCACCTTTGCGCAAAGTAGCCGCTTCAACGCAATGGCCCTGCTGCGCTTCCATTGGGACTTCTTCGGCCCCGACGCATCGACCACCGCCGAGCACTTCCTGCATCACGTGGATGAATTCTGCGCGCGCCAGGGAATCCACGGGCATCGGCATTGGATCACCGCCCTGCCCGTGCGCGTGACCGCCACGCTCGAGTGCGATGAGGCGCACCTGAAGCTG
Organism: Flavobacteriales bacterium UBA2426; assembly: GCA_002342985.1. Lineage (GTDB taxonomy): Bacteria > Bacteroidota > Bacteroidia > Flavobacteriales_F > PHOS-HE28 > PHOS-HE28. The sequence goes on along the minus strand of DDRC01000058.1, from coordinate 21,712 downwards.
ATCCGCGATGCGCTCCGTCCGAAGCGGGGCGAACGGGTGCTTGAATGATCAGCGCACGAAGCGCACGGTCTCGATCTGGTCCGCGGTGCGCAGCCTGACGAGGTAGGCGCCTGGGGCCAGGTCGAGGGCGTCAGCGCGCATGCGCTGAGGACCAGCTGCCATACGGGCGTGCAGCAGGGTGCGCACCAAGCGGCCGTTCGTGTCCAGCAGGTCCACATCGGCCATGGCCGTGTTGGCCAGGTCGATGGTGATGAAGAGATCACCGCCGCTGGCTGAGACCTGCAGCGCGGTGCGCGGAGCATCGGATCCATGCACCCCGGTGGTGTTATCGCTCACCAGCAGCACCCGGAACACGCGGGCGGTGGCGTCGCTCTGCGTGCCGTCGTTGATGAAGAAGATGTTGCGGGCCGTGCTCTGGATGCCTCCCACGATGTGCCCTGCGAGAATGGTATCGCCTGCCAGCGCATCCAGGTCGATGATGTTGTCACCGATCGCAGGCACAGAGGGATCAATGATGAATTCCGCCCCGGAGCCGAGCAGCGCCGGCATCTCCCCGATGGCCATCTCCTCCATCGTGCCATCGGCGAATCGTTCCACCCGGCTGATGGTGTTCACGAAGGGCACGTTGGTGTCGTCGATGAGCTGGCCGTTCGCATCGAAGTAGTAGCGCCCGATGCCGCCGAAGAAGACGCTGCTCATGCGGTTATCGGCCGTGGCATAGGCGGCCAGGTGCGCCGTGTGGTACTGGTTCAGCAGCTGCTCGAAGCCGGGCACCACGGTGTAGCCGGAGGCGCTCACATCCACCGTGTTGAGCCACGGCAGGTTGGCGCCGTACTGGAACACGCCGCTGAAGGCCGTGTAGCCCTGGCTGCCATCGGGGAACACCTGCGCCACCAGGTTGTAATCGCGCCGGTGCAGGTTCACCGTATCCACCGTCTCCGCATAGTTGGCGATCGCGAGGTTGGTGCCATCATCCTCGATGGTGAAGCGGCGGATGGCGTTGGTGTACTGCTGGATGAAGCCAGGACCGAAGTTGGGGCCCTGCGGATTGTATCGGCCCACGAAGCGCTGCCCGCCCACGAGCAGGAAGGTGCCGTTGAGGATGCCGAGGTAGCCGCCGGTCACCTCCATGCGGTTGTCCACGATGGAGCGCACGTGCGGGGCCACGGGCTGCGCGTTCTTGATGGCCGTGATGATGCCGGGCACATCGACGGCGGTGAGGCGCGGATGCGTGATGTGGTCAGCGGCAATGGTGGAGTAGCCATAACCGCCGATGATGTAGAGCGTGCTGCCGATCTGCTGGTGCTCCAGGTTGGTGCTCTGCAGCTGCATGTACACGGCCGTGGGCAGCGTGCTGAGCGAGGCGCTCCAGACCTGCTGCGTCTGCGGGTTCACCACGTAGGCGCTGGTGTTGTTATCCGCGGCGAGGAAGGCAGCGAAGGGCTGGCGACGGTGAAGGCCATCGGTGCGGCCGCCGATCAGCAGCCATTCGCCCTCATGCTGGCCCCAAGCGAAGGACTGGATGCCGGGCATGTCGGGGATGGTGACCTCCTGAAGCACGATGGTGCGATCGCCCAGGTCCTGGGCGTTGAGGCTGAACGGAATGAATGCGAGGAAGGGTAGCAGTCGGCGCATGAGAGCAGGTCTTCAGGCAAAGCAGGTGAATGCCCGGCTCCCGGAATGTGAGCAAGGTCACCTAGCTCAGCGCAGCAGCAGCCTCATGATCCTCTCCTTGAGGCTTGCGTACGGCGGCTCCTGAAGGCCGTGGTCGATGGCCGTGCTGGCCCGGACCATGCCCTTGCGGTTGCTGAACAGCTCAAAGGAGTTCCGGCCATGGTAGCGCCCCATGCCGCTGTAGCCCACGCCGCCGAAGGGCAGCTCCTCCGGTCCGAACTGCAGGAAGCAGTGGTTGATGCAGCCGCCGCCGAAGGCGATGCGCTCCTGGAAGAAGCGCTGAGAGGCGCGGTTGCTGCTGAAGATGTAGGTGGCCAGGGGGAAGGGGTTGCGGCGCACCACGGACAGCACCTCCTCCGGTTCGGTCCACGGGACCACCGGCAGCACCGGGCCGAAGATTTCCTCGCGCATGACGGCGCTATCCAGTGAGACGTTCGTGAGCACCGTTGGCGCGATGTAGCGTTCGTCCTTGTCCGTGGCGCCGCCCATGAAGCGCTCGCCCTGCGTGAGGTATGCGCTCACCGTCTCGAAGCGGCGATCATTCACCAGGCGGGCATAGTCGGGGCTCTGCTGCGGATCAGCGCCGTAGGCCTTCTTCACGAAGCGCGCGAAGCGGTCCAGGAACTCATCCATCACTGAGGCGTGCACCAGCGCGTGGTCCGTGGCGATGCAGGTCTGCCCCGCGTTGAAGTACTTGCTCCACGCGATGCGCTTCGCGGCGGTGCGGAGATCGGCGGTGCGGTCCACGATGGCGGGGCTCTTGCCACCCAGCTCCAGCGTCACGGGCGTCAGGTGCGGCGCCGCCAGCGCCATGATCTCGCGCCCCACGGCCGGACTGCCCGTGAAGAAGATGTGGTCGAATCGGAAGGGCTGGATGAGCCGCGGGCCCACCTCGCGCCCCGGACCCTGCACCACGCGCACCTGCTCGGGCAGGGCATCGGCCAGGAGTCGTTCCACCACAAGGGCGGTGTGCGGTGTCTCGTTGCTGGGCTTCACCAATGCGCAATTCCCCGCGGCGATGGCGCCCACCAGCGGCGATAGCAGCAGCAGCACCGGGTAGTTCCACGGCGCGATGATCAGCACCACGCCGAGCGGTTCAGGGTGCACATGGCTCTCGGCCACCTGGATGGCCAGGGGCGAAGGCACGCGCTGCGGCCGCATCCAGTCCTTCAGGTGCTTCAGGGCATGGTCGATGGCCGTATACACAAGGCCGATGTCGCTCATGTAGGCCTCGAAGCGCGGCTTGCGCATGTCGGCGTGCATGGCCGCCAGCAGCTCCTCTTCGTGCTTCCGCAAGCTGTTGCGCAGGCGCTTCAACGCGTCGCGGCGCGCGGCGTAGGGGCGTGTGGCGCCGCTTTCGAAGTGGGTTCGCAGTTGGCCCGGAATATCCAGCACCGAAGACATGCGGCCAAGGTAGCTGCCCTAGGCCGCGAGGATGAAGTCCTCACCCTCCGCCAATCCGCGTGAGGCCAGGAACGCGGCAATGCGATCGCCCGTGCCCCGCTGGCTGATGAACGACACGATGAGGGCCTCACCCGCTGGTGGGAGCCGATCGTGCGGGATGAAGGCATGGCCCGCCACCTCGCGGGGCTTCACATCCGTGAAGGCCTGGATGGCGATGCCCTCCGCCTTCAGCATCGCGGCGCGGTCGCGGCACAGGTTGCTGGTTCCTGCGATGATCACCGGTCGGCCGTTCAGCTTCCGCTTCAACCAGCGCGCCATCCATTTCGCTTTGGTGGTGAAGAAGGCCTCCACGCTGTAGTTTGGATGCGTGCGGCTGAGGCGGTGGGCATGATCGTTCCAGGTAAGCAGCTCTTCGGGCAGCTTCGCGAAGCGCACCCCGGCATCCATCCAGCGCAGCCACAGCTCGTGGTCCTCGGGCAGCGGGCTGGTATCATAGCCGCCGTGCTGCCCCACCAGCTCCCTGCGGAATATCACCGTGGGGTGCGCGAGCGGCGCATCCACGAAGCGCTTCACATAGTGCTCGTTCGGCGTCAGGATAGCGTTCTGCCAATCCACGAACCAGCGCATGCCGCTGCTCTTCTGAACGGTGGTGGCGAAGGCCGTGCGCGTGCCCAGCACCCCGATCTCCGGATGCGCCTCGAGATACGCTACCTGCTTCGCGAGGCGCTCCGGATGGCTGATGTCATCGGCATCCATGCGGGCGATGTATGCGCCCTGGGCATGGGCCAGCCCGGTGTTCAGCGCGTGGGCGATGCCGAGGCGGGGCTCATGCAGCAGGCGAATGCGCGGGTTGCGCGCGGACCAATGCTGTGCGATCGCAGGGCTATCATCTGAGCTCGCGTTGTCGATCAGCAGCAGATTCCAATTGGAATAGGTCTGCTGCGCGATGCTGGCGATGGCGGCATCGAGCGTGGCCGTTGCATTACGGAAGGGAAGGAGGACGGAGATCACTCTTTGATGAAGCGGGCGGCGCGATCGCCGACTCGCAGCACGTAATGCCCTGCTGGAAGGAACCCCACGGGCAGTCGCAGCATGGAGGATGTCGCAAGTCCTGCTCCAACTACTCTGCCGAAGGCATCGACGATGCTGAACGACTCGCCAGGCCGGGCTTGAGATTGAATATGATCCTCTGCGGGGTTCGGCCACAAGCCGGACCGTGGCTCATCATTGCGCTCGGCACCCCTCATCGCAATGTCTCCCAAACAACCAACCACCCCGTTGAAGTTGCCATCTACCATCGGAATCACAGTGCTTCCGAATGTTGAGGCAGAGATTGCGCTTCCCGTAACGAAAACCCTGCTCGCGCTGCCATGCACGGCACGGAATCCCATGATGTAGCCGGCGGTTTCTGAAGCGAACCACTCCCATGCGCCGCTGCTGCTCACAATGCCTGCGAATCCATTTGGCTGGCTTGGCAGGGTCATGCTAAGCACACCTTGTGGTAATGTGCTCAATGCATAGCCAGCTACCAGTGCGCGGTTGCTAGGCAGGTATTCGATGGAATGGATCGCGTGGCCCCATTGGGACGATCCGTAGGCATAGGAGGCCCACTCTTCCGTGCCTGAGGCCGAAAAGCTCCTCAGGGTCAATTCTGTTCCAATGCCGATTGGCCCCTGGGACGGCTGGCTTACCCCTACGAAGGCACCGCCGTCCGGTCGCCGTTCGACCACACACGGCTCGAACACGTCGTAACCGAGGCCCTGCACGCGCCATTCGTACAGCCCTTGTGCAGAGTAGGAGGCAAGCGTCCCCTCCATATCCGTGAACACACTATCGGTGGCGAGCACTTGTTCGCAATTGTTCATGAGCACGAGCACGCGGCCACTTGGATCCAGTTCTAGTGCCCCGGTTTGCACCGAGCCCTTGCCGATGCGTTCAGCCCAAAGCAAGTTGCCTTGCAATGAGAGGCGCGCGAGCACTGTGCCGTCGGTTTGGACCCATTGGCCCACGATGGCCACGCTATCCGCATATTGTGCGAGCACGGCCAATCCTGCATCGGCATCAAGTGCGAGCTTCCGGCCGGACTCGGGTACCGCTGGTTCGATCAAGTCACTGATGTTCGTCTCAGACAGCACGGCACCATCCGCATCCAGCTCCACGATCAGCGCAGAAGTCGCGGTTGCTGAACCGAGATGCTCCACGCCATTGAAGACAGAGCTGCCGGAATAAGGAATCACGCCGACCACTCCCCCTGTGGCTGTAGCGCTCATGGCCACTACTGGATCATCATGCTGCACCGCCCAAAGCACATTGCCCAGGCTATCGAGCCTTGCGATGAACCGGTTGCCGAGCGTTCCATCATTGACCAAGGTGCCGCCGGGCAAGGCAAGGGTGTCGTCGAACATGCCCGTTACGAAGCTGCCGTTGGTGCTGCTCGCGGCGATGAGCTCGGTGCTCACTGTGCCGTTGCCGCTGAGCCCGGTAGCCCAGCACCAGACAGGAGCCTGGGCCGCAGCAAGCAGGCTGTAGGCCGCAGCAAGCTGGAGAAGGACCACTCGTTTCCTCATGGTGAAACGAATGTATGCTCAGTTCGCTTGCGCCAGCCTCTTCAGCACCGCCTCCGCCTTCTTCGCCCCCACCTCCGCCGCTACATCCTCCGGCAGGGCCTCGCGAATACCCTTGATGCTGCCGAAGCGCGTGAGCAGCTTCTGCGCGGTGCCGGGGCCGATGCCGGGGATCTCTTCAAGCCCCGTTCGGATGATGCGCTTGCTGCGCTTGCCGCGGTGGTGCGTGATGCCGAAGCGGTGCGCCTCGTTGCGCAGGTGCTGGATCACCTTCAGCGAGGAGCTGCGCTTGTCGATGTGCAGCGGGTAGGGATCGCCGGGGAAGTAGATCTCCTCCAGCTTCTTGGCGATTCCGATGATGGCGACCTTACCACGCAGGCCTAAGCGTTCCAGGGCGTTGAGCGCGGCGCCCAGCTGGCCCTTGCCGCCGTCGATGACGATGAGCTGGGGCAGCGGCTCCCCCTCGGTGACGAGCCGGCTGTAGCGGCGCTCCACGGCCTCGGTCATGCTGGCGAAATCGTCCGGCCCTTCCACCGTGCGGATGTTGAAGTGGCGGTAGTCCTTCTTGCTGGGCTTGGCGTCCTTGAAGACCACGCAGGCGCTCACGGGGTCCGTGCCCTGGGTGTTGCTGTTGTCGAAGCACTCGATGTGGCGCGGCAGCTCACTGAGGCGCAGGTCCTGCTTGAGCTGCTCCAGGATGCGGGTGGTGGCGCCCTCGGGGTCGGTGAGCTTCTCCTGCTTCTGCTTGTCCAGCATGAAGTAGCGGGCGTTCCGCTCGCAGAGGTCGAGCAGCTGCTTCTTGTCGCCGCGCTGAGGGATGGTGAAGCGCACGCCGGGCACCTCGATCTCGGGCTCGAAGGGCACGATGGCCTCGGGGGCAAGGCTCTTGTAGCGCTGGCGCAGTTCGGCGATTGCGGCCTGCAGCATCTCCACATCGCTCTCGTCCAGCTTGCGCTTCAGCTCGATGGTGATGCCGTGCACCACGGCGCCGTCGATCACGCGCATGTAGTTGACGTAGGTGCTGGCGGTGTCGCTCACCAGTCCGAAGATGTCCACGTCGCCGATGTCGGGGTTGACGACGACGCTCTTAGCGCGGTACTGCTCCAACCGCTCCAGCTTCTGGCGGTAGTCCTCGGCGGCCTCGAACTCCAGCCGATCGGCGTGCAATTGCATCTGTTCCTTCAGCACCTTGATGAGCCCGCTCACGCGCCCCTTCACGATCTGCCCCACCTGCTCCATGTTGGCATCGTACTCCGCCTGCGACTGTAGCCCTTCGCATGGCGCCTTGCAGTTGCCGATGTGGTACTCCAGGCAGCGCTTGTACTTCTTCTGCTCGATGTTCTTCGGCGTGAGGTCGTAGTTGCAGGTGCGGAGCTTGTAGAGCTTGTGCACCAGGCCCAGTACCGTCCGCATGGTGCGCACGCTGGCGTAGGGGCCGAAGTAGTCGCTGCCGTCGTCCTCCGGGTTGCGCATGCCCTCCACGCGCGGAAAGCGCTCGTTGCGGATGCGGATGAAGGGGAAGCTCTTGTCGTCGCGCAGGTTGATGTTGAAGCGCGGCTGCAGCTCCTTGATGAGGCTGTTCTCCAGCAGCAGCGCCTCGAACTCGGTGGGCACGTGGATCACGCGCAGGTCGGCGATGCGCTTGACGAGCAGGCGCGTCTTGCCGTCGGGGTGGTCCTTGGCGAAGTAGCTGCCCACGCGGTGGCGCAGGCTCTTGGCCTTGCCCACGTAGAGGATCTTGCCCTCGGCATCGAAGAACTGGTACACGCCGGGGGTGTGCGGCAGAAGTCGGACCTTCTCGCGGACGTCGATCGGGGAGGACATCAGGGGCGAAGATCGGGAGCGCCGGCCGGGGCGGCCAATCTGCGTGGGTGTGCCAAGCGAATGCGGGGGCTTGGTGCGGCCTGCGATCTTTGGGGAGCGAAATCCGACCTCATGTCCGCTGTGCTCACCTCCCGCTTCACCCGCTTCGCCAAGCGCATCTCCTTTGTCACCGGCCGTCCAATAACGTTCGTGCTGGCGGTCGGGGTCATCATCGCTTGGGGTGGCGCAGGCCCTTTGTTCGGATTCAGCGATACCTGGCAGCTGGCGATCAACACCGGCACCACCATCATCACCTTCCTCATGGTATTCCTGATCCAGAACACACAGAACCGGGATACCGAGGCACTGCAGATCAAGCTGGATGAGCTGATTCGGGTTCAGCAGGAGGCCAATAACGCGCTCCTTGACCTAGAGGAGCTGGACGACGAGGAGCTTGATCGCATCAGGGCGGCTTACTTGCTCCTGGCGCGGAAGGAGAGGGAGGATCGGCCCAATGAAGACGGGCGGCCCAAGGACCGCCCGTCTGCGTGATTCGCTGAATCGCCGTGGCTTGGACTACAACGTCCCCCGGTTCGCCTGCTCCCGTTCGATCGCCTCGAACAGGGCCTTGAAGTTGCCCTTGCCGAAGCTCTTGGCGCCCTTGCGCTGGATGATCTCGAAGAACATCGTGGGGCGGTCCAGCACCGGCTTGGTGAAGAGCTGCAGCAGGTAGCCCTCGTCGTCGCGGTCCACCAGCACGCCGTGCTGCTTCAGCACCGCCAGGTCCTCGTCGATCTCGCCCACGCGGTCCAGCACGGTGTCGTAGTAGCTGGGCGGTACGTACAGGAACTCCACCCCGCGGTCCTTCAGCGCGCCCACCGTTTCGATGATGTTGTTGGTGGCCACCGCGATGTGCTGCACACCAGCGCCGTTGTAGAACTCGATGTACTCCTCGATCTGGCTCTTCTTCTTGCCCTCGGCCGGCTCGTTGATGGGGAATTTGATGCGGCCGTTGCCGTTGCTCATCACCTTGCTCATCAGCGCGGTGTAGTCCGTGCTGATGTCCTTGTCGTCGAAGCTCACCAGCTGTGCGAAGCCCATCACCTCGGCATAGAACTTCACCCAGGTGTTCATCTCGCCCCAGCCCACGTTGCCCACCATGTGGTCGATGTACTTCAGGCCCACGGGCGGCGGATTGTAGTGGCTCTTCCACGGCTTGAAGCCGGGCATGAACACACCCTTGTACTCGTTGCGCTCCACGAAGATGTGCACCGTCTCCCCATAGGTGTGGATGCCGCTTCGCACCACGTAGCCGTGCTCATCCTCCTCGCGCACGGGCTCCATGAAGCTCTTGGCACCGCGCTTGGTGGTCTCCTCCCAGGCCTTCTTCGCGTCGGGCACCCACAGGGCGATCACCTTCACGCCGTCACCGTGCTTGCGGATGTGCTCGTTGATCGGGCTGTCCGGCGTCATCGGGGTCGTCAGCACCAGGCGGATCTTGTCCTGCTGCAGCACGTAGCTGGTGCGGTCCTTTACGCCCGTCTCCAGGCCGGCGTAGGCCACGCTCTGGAAGCCCCAGGCGCTCTTGTAATAGTGGGCGCTCTGCTTGGCATTGCCCACGTACAGTTCCACATAGTCCGTGCCCAGCAGGGGCAGGAAGTCCTGTGCATCGGCCATGATCTTCTCCAGGCCGTAGTCCACGTCTTTCAGTCCGGTTGCCATTGCTTGTCGATCTGTCGATCAGATGATCAGATGATCAGATGATCGGGGTTAGCGGTTCAATTTGTCCTTGGAGGTGCTGATGATCTTGTTCAGGATGCGGATGATGGGCCTGAGCTCCTCCAAGCAGGCTTTCGCGCTATCAATGTTGCGGCTAATACACAGGAGCAGCCAGTACTCCGTCTCATCGGCTTCTTTCAACGCGATCTTCATTTTGTGGATGAAGTCCGCCAGACTTTCTCCGTTCTGGGCTTCACGGACCAAGGCGCCGATGGCTGTGCCGGAGCGGAAGACCTGGTTCGCCACCACGAATTTCTTCTTGTCCTGAAGCTCCTCGGCCAGGTCCCAAATGTGCTGTGCGAAGCGAAAGGTGAGTGTGACGATGGTGTTGTCCTTGTAGCGCGGGTTGTAGGAAACCGGCGCTTCGGCCGCCATCAACGGAGCGAACAACTCATCTTCTGCCATGGCGTTCTGCCATTGCTTCAGATCCATGTCCTTCACCCTGTTCATCGCTTCCAAGGTATTCCCATTATCTGATCATCTGATCGCCCGATCATCTGATCATTCGAGCCAGCTCTTCCAGTACTTCCCATCGTCGATCTTCAGCGCCTCCTCGGTCACCATCAGCGGTTTGAAGGTATCGACCATCACGGCGAGCTCGTTGGTCTCCTTCTTGCCGATGCTGCGCTCCATGGCGCCGGGGTGCGGGCCGTGGGGGATGCCGGCGGGGTGCAGGCTGATGTGGCCCGGGCCGATGTCGTTGCGGCTCATGAAGTCGCCATCCACGTAGTAGAGCACCTCATCGCTGTCGATGTTGCTGTGGTTGTACGGCGCGGGGATGGCCAGCGGGTGGTAGTCGTACAGGCGCGGCACGAAGCTGCACACCACGAAGGCATCCGTCTCGAAGGTCTGGTGGATGGGCGGCGGCAGGTGCACGCGGCCGGTGATGGGCTCGAAGTCGTGGATGCTGAATGCGTAGGGGTAGTTGTAGCCGTCCCAGCCTACCACGTCAAAAGGGTGGCTGGCGTACACGAACTCGTGCAGCAGGCCCTGCTTCTTCACCTTGATCACGAAGTCGCCCTTCTCGTCGTGCGTCTCCAGCTTCTTGGGGCGGCGGATGTCGCGCTCGCAGAAGGGGCTGTGCTCCAGCAGCTGGCCGAACCAGTTGCGGTAGCGCTTGGGCGTGTACATGGGGCGGTGGCTCTGCACGATGAAGAGGCGGTTGTCCGCATCCTTGAACTCCATCGTGTAGATCATCCCGCGGGGGATCATCAGGTAGTCGCCGTACTTGAAGTCGATGTTGCCCAGGAAGGTGCGCAGGGTGCCGCTGCCCTTGTGCACGAAGATCATCTCATCGCAGTCGGCGTTCTTGTAGAAGTAGTCCACGCTTTTCGCCTGGGGCGCGGCGAGCACGATGGCACAATCGCTGTTCACCAGGATGGGCTTGCGGGCGGCCAGGTGGTCCTTGGCGGGCGTGGCCTTGAAGCCGTGCAGCCGCAGCGAGCGCATGTTCTTCTCGATGGCGATCTTGGGCGTGACGTCCTTGGGCTTGCGCAGCTCCTTCACCATGGTGGGACGGTGCACGTGGTAGCTCAGGGTGCTCATGCCATCGAAGCCGATGGTGCCGAAGAGCTGCTCGTAGTAGTAGCGGTCCTTGCCGTTCTTGAAGACGGTGTGGCGCTTGTGGGGGATCTTGCCGAGGGTGTGGTAGATGGGCATGGTGCGGATGCGGGTGAATGGCGAATGGTCAATGGTGAATGGCAGAGCGGCGGTTGCTCATTCACCATTCGCTAGCGACCATTCGCCGGAATTCATGGATGCGACGTTAGGAAGCTTGCGTGGCGTTGGAGCTGATCTTGCTCAACTCCGGATGCAGCGTGCCGTTGAGCGCCAGCAGCTCCTCCTCCTCGCGGATGCGCCTGCGCAGGCCCTCGGGGTCGTTGATGGCTTTGGTCTTCGTGCTTCGGGTGCTGCGGCCCTTGCGCCAGGCGCGCTGGGCTTCGATCGGCAGCTGGTGGATCTCGCGGCAGTTGGGGGAGCAGCAATCGGCGTACTTCCTGGCGCATGCCTCGCACTGCACCAGCAGCATGTTGCAGGTGGCCTCGTGGCAGTTGGTGATGCGGTCGCTGGGGGTGCCGCACTGCATGCATGTGCTCACCACATCGTCCGTGATGCGCTCGGCCAGGCGCTCGTCGAACACGAAGTTCTGGCCGAGGTATTTGCTCTTCAAGCCTTCGGCCTTCAGCTGACGCGCGTAGTCGATGATGCCGCCGTGCAGCTGGCTCACGTTCGTGAAGCCCTGGTGCTTGAGGTAGGCGCTGGCCTTCTCGCAGCGGATGCCGCCGGTGCAGTACAGGAGAACTTCGGGTTGGTGGGTGCTGGGTTGACCCTCCCGGCTCAGGGCCGGGATGACCGGGTCGACGCTACGGGTGCCCTGATCGGGCCCCTGCGCGGGCTGCTGACGCAGCATGCCCACCACCTCGTCGATGGCCCCACGGAACGTATCGGCCTTGGGCAGGTAGGCGCCTTCGAAATGCCCGATCAGGCACTCGTAGTTGTTGCGCATGTCCACCACGATGGCGCCCTCCTCCATCTTTCGGTTGAAGGTGGCAGCGTCCAGATGCTCGCCCACGTTGGTCACGTCGAAGGCATCATCGGCGAGGCCATCGGCCACGATCTTCCGCTTCACCTTGAGGATGAGCTTGAGGAAGCTCCGGCCGTCATCCTCCACCGCGATCTTCCACGGCACATCGCGGAAGGCCTCGCGGCCGTCCAGGTTGGCCCGGAAGCGTGCGAGGTTGGCCGTGGGCACGCTCACTTGGGCGTTGATGCCCTCCTGCGCGATGTAGATGCGGCCCAGCACGCCCAGTGCCTCCCATTCCGCATAGAGGGTATTCCGAAGATCCTGCACCTCGCCTAGCCGCACGTAGCGGTAGAAGGAGAGCGTGGTGCGGGGCCTGCCTTCACGCTCCAGCCGGGCCCGGAGGATGTCCGGACGGTGCAGGTTGCGGAGGCGATGGGGATCCATGTTCGGTGCAGCCGCTGTGGTGTGGCGAAGATACGGGGAAGGCGCCCGGCGCTGGCCTTCCCAGGAACCCGTTCCGGGCTAGCTTTGGCCCATTCCAGCGCGACAATGGGCGACAAGAAGATCCTGGTGATCGGCAGCTCGGGCCAGATCGGCACCGAGCTCGTGGAGGGCCTTCGGGCCCGGTTTGGCAACCAGAACGTGGTGGCCTCCGACATCAAGGAGCCCCAAGTGAAGCAGGATGGTCCCTTCGTGCTGGTGGACGCCATGGACCGCCGGGGCATCGAACGCATCATCGACAAGCACGGCATCACCGAGGTGTACCTCCTGGCCGCCCTGCTCAGCGCCACCGCGGAGAAGGACCCCGCCTTCGCCTGGAAGCTGAACATGGAGAGCCTTTTCATCGTGCTGGAACTGGCCCGGGAGGGGAAGCTGAAGAAGGTCTACTGGCCCAGCAGCATCGCGGTGTTCGGCCCCACCACCCCGAAGGACGGCACCCCGCAGCAGACGGTGACCGAGCCCACCACCGTCTACGGCATCAGCAAGCTGGCCGGCGAGGGCTGGTGCCAGTACTACCACAAGCGCTATGGGGTGGATGTCCGCAGCATCCGCTACCCCGGCCTTATCGGCTGGAAGAGCGCCCCGGGCGGCGGCACCACCGATTACGCCGTGCACATCTTCCACGAGGCGATCAAGCACGGCAGGTACACGAGCTTCCTGGGGCCCAAGAGCACCCTGCCCATGATGTACATGCCGGATGCCATCCGCGCCACCATCGACCTGATGGAGGCTCCGGCCGAACAGGTGAAGCAGCGCACCAGCTACAACCTGGCCGGCTTCAGCTTCGATCCGGAGCAGATCGCCGCTGAGGTGCGCCGCCATATCCCCGGCTTCACCATCGACTACGCCCCGGACCACCGCCAGGCCATTGCCGACAGCTGGCCGCGCAGCATCGACGACAGCGCCGCCCGCGCCGACTGGGGGTGGAGGCCGCAGTACGACCTCGGCGCGATGGTGGACGACATGATGGTGAACCTGAAGCGGCAGCTGGTGGTGTGAGGCCGGTCCCCGGGCGGACCCCGCCAGGCGGAGTCGGCAACGCCCCCCAACGCCCTCTCGGGCCGGGTCAAGCGCAACCTTCAACCGCCCCTGCTCGTTTCGCGGACGCGAACCCTGTACGAGACATGCTCCGGACCCTCCCTTTCGCACTGCTCATGCTCATCGGCGGCCGCGTGACCGCCATCGCCCAGGATACGCTCAACGTGGTGGATGAATTGGGACGCAAGCAGGGGTATTGGCGGGTGCTGGCGCCACGCGCCGAAAAGCCGGAGTATGCTGATGGCCAGCTGATCGAGGAGGGACGCTACAGCAACAGCAAGCGCGTGGGGTTGTGGAAGAGGTACTGGCCCAATGGCAAGGTGATGAGTGAGATCGCCTACCAGATGGGCCGTCCCAAGGGCGAGTACAAGACCTACTATCCCAATGGCGCGGTGGAGGAGCAGGGAACCTGGGACCTGGACCGCAACACCGGCAAGTTCCAGCGCTGGCACCCGAACGGCAAGCTCGCGCAGGATTTCGTCTTCAATGCGTATGGCTTGCGCGACGGGGAGCAGCGCTACTACCACGAGAATGGCCAGCTGGCCGTGCTGGTGACGGTGGAGGAGGGCAAAGAGGACGGTGCGCTGAAGCGGTACGATGCCAACGGCCAGCTCACGCAGACCGCCCGGTTCAACGACGGCGTGATCGATGCGGCCAACAGCCGCTGGATCAAGCCGGTCCCCAAGGCGGACGATGTCAAGGTGGACCCGAAGGCCGAGCCCGCGCCGCCCCCCGCCCCCACCGAGCGCACCAACGCGGTGGTCTTCCGGGAGAATGGTTACAACACGATGTACGACAAGCAGCTCAGGCTCTCCCAGCAGGGCGAATTCAAGGGGGGGCGGCTATGGGAGGGCAAGCGCTACGAGTATGACGCCAATGGCCTGCTCGTGCGGGTCCGCCTTTACAAGGAGGGGCGCTACCTCGGGGATGCGGTGATCACCGACGAGGACCGGAAGTAGGCACTTCGCCTTCCTGCCGGGGGCTCTACCTTCGCGCGGCCATGCCGTATGGGCATGGAGGCGACATGTCCGGAACGAAGAAAGGCCCGCTGCGAATCACCAACACGCTCACGCGCCGCAAGGAGGAGTTCGTACCCCTGCGGCCGCCCCATGTGGGCCTCTATGTGTGCGGGCCCACCGTTTACAGCGATGTGCACCTGGGCAATGTGCGCAGCTTCCTCACCTTCGATGTGCTCTACCGCTGGCTCACCCACCTGGGCTACAAGGTGCGCTACGTGCGCAACATCACCGATGTGGGCCATCTGGTGGGCGATGTGGACGAGGGCGAGGACAAGATCGCCAAACGCGCACGGCTGGAGCAGTTGGAGCCCATGGAGATCGTGCAGAAGTACACCAACGGCTTCCACGATGTGATGCGGCTCTTCAACATCCTGCCGCCGAGCATCGAGCCCACCGCCACGGGCCACTTGATCGAGCAGATCGAGATGGTGAAGCGGATCATCGGGAGCGGCTATGGCTACGAGGCCAACGGCAGCGTGTACTTCGATGTGCCGAAGTTCGCCGAGAGGCATGCCTACGGCGAGCTGAGCGGGCGGAAGACCGATGAGCTGCTGGCGAACACGCGCGATACCGAGGGGATGGACGAGAAGCGCAGTACGCTCGATTTCGCCATCTGGAAGAAGGCCGAGCCCTCGCACCTGATGAAGTGGCCCAGCCCCTGGGGCGAGGGCTTCCCCGGCTGGCACCTGGAGTGCAGCGCCATGAGCACCAAGTACCTGGGCCAGACCTTCGACATCCACGGCGGCGGCATGGACCTGAAGTTCCCGCACCACGAGTGCGAAATCGCGCAGAGCGTGGCCGCCGATGGCCAGGCGCCGGTGCGCTACTGGATGCACGGCAACATGCTCACCGTGAATGGCCGCAAGATGGCCAAGAGCGAGGGCAACGGCTTCACGCCCGAGGAACTCCTGACCGGGAACCACAAGCTGCTGGAGAAGGGCTACAGCGCCATGACGGTGCGCTTCTTCATGCTCCAGTGCCACTATGCCAGCACCCTCGACTTCAGCAACGCGGCCATGCAAGCCTCGGAGAGGGGGCTCGAGCGCCTGATGAAGGCCATGGCCCTGCTGCCGAGGCTGAAGGCCGCTGATGCGGATGAGGCTGACATCGCCGCGCTCGAGCAGCGCTGCTACGAGGCCATGAACGACGACCTGAACACACCGGTGATGATCGCCGAGCTGTTCGAGGCCGTGCGCATCATCAACTCGGTGAACGACGGCAAGCTGAAGCTCACCGCCGTCTCCATCGAACGGCTGCGCGAGCTGATGCAGGGCATGGTGCGCGATGTGCTCGGCATCCGCGACGAGGCCGGGGATGCGAAGGGCGAAGACAATGCGCTCGGTGCGCTCGTCGGGGAGTTCATCCGGCTCCGTGCTGAGGCCAAGGCCCGGAAGGACTTCGCCACCAGCGATGCCATCCGCGACCGGCTCGCGGCCATCGGCATCGTGCTCAAGGACACCAAGGAGGGAACGGCATGGGAACGCGCATGAACCCCAGCGGAAGGGCCGCAGCCCGCGTGCTGCGCATCGCCCTGATGGCGCTGCTGACGCTGCCATTGACACGGTGCTCCACGGATACGCCCACCAACGCGCGTAGCGGGGAGGCGCCGCTGCCCAGCCTGCCTGCCACCCCGCTCTTCGATCCTGACAGCGCCTACGCATTCGTCGCCCATCAGGTGAGCTTCGGCCCGCGCGTGCCCGGTACGCCGCAGCACGCAGCCTGCGCGGATTGGATCGTGGCCAAGCTGAAAAGCCATGGCGCCATCGTGAGGGAGCAGCGGGCGACGGTGAAGGCATACAACGGCAAGGAGCTCCCGTTGCGGAACATCATCGCCACGTTCAATCCCGAGGCCAAGGAGCGCATCCTGCTGCTCGCCCATTACGATACGCGGCCCATCGCCGACAAGGACGAGGAACGGCCGCATGAGCCCATCCTGGGTGCCAACGACGGCGGCAGCGGGGTGGGCATCCTGCTGGAGCTCGCGCGGCACCTCGGCGGCAAGCGCCACGGCCCGGGCATCGACATGCTCTTCACCGATGTGGAGGACTATGGGCAGCCCAGCGGCTCCTTTCAGTTGGATGAGAACACCATCGACACATGGGCGCTGGGCTCGCAGTACTTCGCGAAGAACCCCCATGTGGCAGGCTACACGGCGCGCTTCGGCATCCTGCTCGACATGTGCGGGGCCAAGGATGCGCGCTTCTTCCGTGAGGCCATCAGCATGCAGTATGCAGCCGGCGTGGTGGCCAAGGTGTGGCGCACCGCAGAGGCCATCGGGTATGGTGACCGGTTCGTTCAGGAGACCAAGCATTTCGTAGGCACGGACGACCACCTGCCCATCAACCGCCGGCTGCGCATCCCCACCATCGACATCATCGAGTACCACGAGGCCACCAATGCCTTCCACCCCAGCTGGCATACGCACGATGACGACATGGACGTGATTGACCCCGCCACGCTGAAAGCAGTGGGGCAGGTGGTGCTCGAGGTGGTTTGGAAGGAGCGATAGCCGATTCTCCGGCTCGGCGGCGCGTTGCTCACGAAGGGGCCTTCAGCGTCCGCGGATCCGGATGCCTTCGTGGAGGCCGAGCGCGGCAGGCAGTGCCAGGGCGAAAGAGCGCCCATCCGTTTCCACGCGCAGGAGGTGCGGGCCGAAGCCGGCGGCAGCAATGCGTGCTCCGGACTCGGGGTCGAGGAGCCCCTGGGCCAAGGTCCTGCCCACGGCATCGTACAGGACCCAATAGCCTTGTGTTCCGGACCCGGCAATGAGCCACTCCGAGGGTCCAACGAGCAGCGCTTCAGGCACCGGGCGCTCCAAGGGGGGCAGCGCCACCACCGGGCTGGTCCAGGAACTGCCGTCAAGAGCCGTTTCCACGATCCGGTAATAGCCCGTGACGGGCAGGGGGGAGCGATCCAGCCAGCTGTAGCTCCTCACTGACTGGGAGTTGCCCGCAGCATCCACGGTTCCCAAGGGTACGAAGGACGAACCATCGGCGGAGCGCTCCACCGTGAACCGCCAACTGTCCTGTTCCGTGGCGGTCTCCCAGTTCACGCGTGCCTCGCTGCCCTCCCACCCGGCCGCGAGCGACAGGAGCTCCACCGGGAGGAAGGAGCAGTCCACGGCGCTGATCGCGAATGACATGGTGTTGGCGATGGGGCACGCATTGTCGGTGACCTGGAACCAGATGTTGATTGGGAAGGAGGTCCCGGTCACGGTCCAGCAGACGGTTGCCGTGGCGGGGTTGGTGCCGGTTACGGAGAAAGTGGCGCCCGGCAGCACGGAAGTGGCATTGGAGGTCACGGTCAAGGCCTGTCCGGCCTGCGGGTCTGAGAAGACCAGGGAGAAACAAAGGCTCCCGGGGCAGGCGATGAACTGGCTCGGCCAGAAGGAGAAATTGTTGGTGGCGGATGATATGCCGCTCGTTGCGGGCGGGGTGCCATCGCACACCACGACACTGAACATCAGGTCGCGCATCACGGTGCCGATGAGCACGCCACCCGGCGTGAAGGATTTGACTTCGACCACCACGACGTAGTACCCCTGGGCCGTTGGCGTGAAGCTGAGCTGGCCCGTGAATGCATTGATGGTAATCCCCGGAATCGGCACCGGTCCAGACATCCCCGACTGATAGGTGACGTCCATGGGCGCAGGCGTGGCGAAGCGGGCGCTAACCAGCGCGAAGCTCATCGTGTTGCCGTCGGGGTCGACCACGCCGAGGTTGTAGGCCACGGGCTGGTTCACGCAGACATAGGGCACGCCCACGTCGATGAAGGTGGGCGATCGGTCGCAGAGCCCGCCGCTGTTGTTCAGGGTGGCAACCACGTACATGCCGGGTGTGAGGTTGATGTTCTGCGTGGTGTTCCTGCAGCAGGTGTACCAATCAATCGTCCATTTGTTGCACGGCGACAGGAAGAGCGTGGTCTGGAAGCGGTATTTCTTGAAGCTCGGCAACGCCCCACCGTTGCAAGTGCTGTTTGCGACCTGCGTCGGGCACAGCGGCGACACCTCCGTGACGCTCACAGGCGTCAACCCGGTGATGGAGAAGGAGATTCCGCAGTTGTTGCTGAAGTTGAGCGTATGCGGCGTGATGACAGAGCCGGCGCAGTCCAGGTAGAGGTCGAGGTAGATGCGGTATTGATTGCCCGTGAGGCATTCGTACGTGATGGTGGCGCCGGAGAAGTGGTCGGCGTGAGCGGCTTCGATGCACCCGATGGCCATGCCGAAGGCGCATGCCAAGCGCATTCGCTTGGCGCGCAAGAGGGAGCTCGAAGCCGCGCTGCGGGGCATGGCAAGCCTATATTACCCGTAAATGTAGTGAACGCCAACCGGTTATGTCCAGCCCGGAAAGGAGCGCCCCCGGCCGTGCCATCCGACCGGGGGCGCTGGAAACGCAGCGAATCGCGCTCAGAGCTTGCTGAAGCGCTCCCGCATAAGGCCCTTGCCGGTCTCCAGCTCAAGGAGGTAGCTGCCCTTGGCCAGACCAGACACATCCAGCTGTCCGTGCCGTAGGGCGGGCATGGCGATGGCTTTGCCGGATGCATCGATCAGGCGGGTGCGAAGGATTGTCTCGCCCTCGGCGCCCGCGATGGTGATGCGATCCACGGCTGGGTTGGGGGAGATCCGGAGTTCAAGGCCGGATACGTCCTGAAGGCCGGTGGTTAGGCTCTCTGTGATCGTGGTAGCGGTGTTGACCGCCACGCCTTTCACCACGTCCACCTGCCCGCTCGGCCAGTACACGGTCACCTGCTCCACCACGTCGTCCGTGCCCAAGCCGAAATGGGCGCCGATGAAGCTCATGTGGCGGAACCCATCGCCGCTCTTCACATCGCGCATCTGGGTGCCCATGGGGCTGGTGAGCTCCACGCGCGCGCCGATACCGTTGATGTTGCTCAAGGTGCCCTGCAGATTGATGCGGACCCAGTTATTGTCGTTGCCGGTGTTCAGGCGGATGGTGCCGCCATTGAGCACGTCGAGGAAGCCATCGCTGTTCAGGTCTGCAACGGAGCCGCTGCTGGCAGGCACAGCGATCGGCGTGAAGGTCATATCGCCATTGTTGAAGTGGATGGTGCTGGAGGCGCCGAGCACATCAACCCAGCCATCGTTGTTGAAGTCGTGGGCCACCCACTCGACGCTCGTTCCAGCGAACACATCGAAGCCCGAGCCCTCGGTGACATCGGTGAAGACATCGCCATCGTTTCGCATGAGCATGTGGCCGCCTTGGGCGAAGGAGCTGGCGCCGATGAGCACGTCCATGTCGCCATCCATGTCGAAATCGGCCCAAGCGCTGCTCCAGCTCTGCTGAAAGCCGCCCAGCCCCAGCGCTCCGCCGACCTCCGTGAAGGTCCCGTCACCGTTGTTGCGGTGCATCTGGTCCACCGAGGCGGGCACGGCCGCCCCGCCGCGGCACTTGGCGATGAAGAGGTCGATCCGGCGATCGTTGTTGTAGTCGATCCAAATGGAGCCGTAGTTGCCGCCGTCGGGCGTGTTGCCCAAGCCGCCCTGGTTGAAGTCCAGCGCGCCCGTACCGTCATTGAGGTAGAAGACATTCGGCTGCACATCGTGGCAGACGAAGGCATCGAGATGGCCATCGTTGTTGATGTCCACGAAGTTGGAGCGTTGGGAGAAGACGTACTGTGAACCGCTCACCTCGGAGAAGGCCGTGCCATCGTCGCTGGCGTACATGAACGTGACGCCCTGGCCGCCGCCATAGAGCAGGTCGAGGTAGCCATTGGCGTCGATGTCGCCGGCGGCGATGCTCCAGCTCGGGGTGTAGTCGGCGTTGGTGGTGGGGTAATCCACCATGCTGAAGGTGCCATCCGGCTGCTGGTAGTTGACCCGGATGTTGGAGGCGGTCACGGTGACCACGTCATCGTAGCCGTCGTTGTTCATGTCCACGGCGGCCTGCCCGCATCCAGAGCAGCCGTTGGTCGGCACGGATAGGTTGGTGAAGCTGATGGCCGTGGGGTCCCAGGGCTGCTCCGTGAGGGTGAAGTCGAAGCCAAGGCTGGAGTACCGGTTGTCCCAGGCGATGAGGTAGCTCTGGCCCGCGAAGGCGTTGAACATGGCCACGGTTAGGAGGCCCGTGCCGCTGTCGTCATCGCCCACCAGGCAGGTGAGATTGTTGCAGTCGCCGGTGTACACCTGCACGCGGGTGTCGGTGTTGCCGTTCTGGGACAGGTCGCTGCTGATGATCACAGTGACGTATTCCGTGGCGGTGTAGACGTACCACTCACCCGCGGTGGCGCCGGTGCCACCGGAGCTGCACACGGGCAAGGGCACCGTGGTCCCATCCACGGTATCCACGGTATAGACCACACCAGCCACCACCGGCAGCGCCGTGGAGCAGGTGTTCTGGGCCTGGGCGAAGGCCCACGGCATTGCGGCCGCAAGGGCCAAGGCGTAACGGTTCATCATTCGGTCGGTGTTTGCTGGTTCAGTTGCAGGGTTCCGGGAGCGAGTTAATCCATTCCGTGAAGAGCTGCACGGCTTCCTCGTGCACCACGGTGCGGCCCATCAAGGGCATCCTGACGGCCTCTTCGGTGCTGGAAAGGCGGTGCAGCAGCATGCTGCGGTAGGTGTTGGAGGGTGCCACGATGTAGGCCAGCTCAGGGTTCTCGGGCAGCGGGTCCTCGGGCTCCACGCACACGCCGAGGTTGATGGGGTCTACGGTCTCCTCCCATGCGAAGCGCATAGGCCGGTAGTCGCAGTGCTTCCCCTCCGCATGGCAGTGGGCGCAGTTCATGTCCACATAGGCGCGCACCCGTTCGTTGAGCGATGCAGAAGGGTCGTTCCACCGTGCCACGGGCACCGGGGGCGGGAATCCCGGTTGGAGGAATCCGGCTTCCACCCACTTCCCGATCTGGTCCTGGGGGCCTTCGGGATAATCC
>DDRC01000058.1:0-379 GCA_002342985.1 Flavobacteriales bacterium UBA2426 | reverse complement strand
CTGGTCCCGGGGGCCTTCGGGATAGTCCATGGTACGCGCCATGTTGCGCAATTTGGGACCGATGGGCATTGCCATGTCGTTGAGCTTGTGGCAGGTGAAGCACTCCGCAGCCGCTGGGATCCGGTAGGTAAGGTCGTGCTGGATTCCGGCCTCATCGCGCCAGGACAGCGGAACGAACCTGCCGTTCAGGTCAAGGGTGGCCTCCGTCTGCTCGGCGTTCCAGATATAGTCGGCGAAGAGCCACTGGCCGCCCCGCTTGATGAGCAGGCGGGTCTCCAGGATGCGGCGCTCATCGGCGGGCAGCACGCGGTCGAAGTAGAAGGTCTTGATCAGGACGGTACCGTCAGGGAAGTCGAGCGGCACATCCTCTCCGTTGAAC
>DDRC01000114.1 GCA_002342985.1 Flavobacteriales bacterium UBA2426 | reverse complement strand
CTACACGCCCACGGCGGCGGAGATCGGCGCTGGCAGTGTGACGCTCACGCTCACGACCACGGGCAACGGCCTGTGCAACGCAGTGAGCGACCAGGTGCTGCTCACCTTCACCGACGCGCCGACCGCCAATGCAGGTCCGGATGTGACGGTATGCGCCAACAATGCCGCCGTACCCTTGGGCGGTAGTGTGGTCACGGCCACGGGCGGCGTGTGGAGCGGTGGTACGGGAACCTTCAGCCCCAGTGCCAACGCGCTGAACGCGACCTACACACCGGGTGCTGCGGACATTGCCGCCGGTCAGATCACCTTGACGCTGACCTCCACGGGCAACGGGAACTGCGCTGCCGCCACGGATACGCGCGTCATCACGTACACGCCAGCACCGATCGTGAACGCCGGCCCGGATGGCCTGGTGTGCGCGAACGCACCGCTCATCAGTCTGAACGGCGCCGTGAACGGTGCCGCGGGTGGCGTATGGAGCGGTGGGTCCGGCGTGTTCTCGCCGAACAGCATCACGCTCAATGCCACCTACATGCCTACTGCGGCCGAGATCGCCAGCGGCAGCGTGACGCTCACCCTCACCTCGGCAGGCAACGGTCTGTGCAACCCTGTCACGGACCAGGTGACCTATACCATCACTCCGGCACCCACGGTGAGCGCCGGTGCTGACCAGACGCTTTGTGGCAACAACGCCAATGCGGTGCTGAACGCCGCGATCACGGTGGCCACCGGCGTGCAGTGGTCAGGTGGAGCGGGGGTCTACGCTCCTGGGAGCACGGCACAGAACATCACCTACCAGCCTTCGCCGATCGAGGTCGCGAACGGGAGCGTTACGCTGACGGTGACCACCACGGGCAATGGCATCTGCGCGGCTGTTAGCGACCTGGTGACCCTCGACTTCACTCCGGCTCCGATCGCGAACGCAGGTCCGGACCAAACGGTGAGCAGTAACAATGCCAACACCACGCTGGCGGGCTCCTTCAGCATCGCCACGGGGATCATCTGGAGCGGTGGTGCGGGCACCTACGCTCCGAACAACACCACGGCGAACGCGGTATACACGCCCACGGCCGCTGAGATCGCCGCGGGTAGCGTGACCCTGACGATGACCACCACGGGCAACGGTGCCTGCGCGTCATCGAGCGATGCGATGACCATCACCTTCGGTGCAGCGCCCACGGCCAATGCCGGTCCCGACCAGAGCATCTGTGCGAACAACGCAAGTGTGGTGTTGAACGGTCAGGTGACCATTGCCACAGGTGGCATCTGGAGTGGCGGAACGGGCACTTTCACGCCCAACAGCGGCGCCCTGAACGCGACCTATGTGCCGAGCGCTGCTGAGATCGCCGCGGGAACGGTGACACTCACCCTCACCACGGTGGGCAATGGCAACAGCCTGCCCGTGACCGACCAGGTGACCATCACCATCACACCGGCACCGGTGGTGAACGCGGGTACGAACCTCACTGTCTGCGCCAACCAATCGACCGCGCAGCTGGCCGGGACCGTGAACAATGCGACCGGCGGTGTGTGGAGCGGCGGATCGGGCACCTTCAACCCGGGCATTTCCAACTTGAACGCGACCTACACGCCCACCCCGGGTGAGATCTCCGCCGGTACCGTTACCCTCACGCTCACCAGCACGGGCAATGGCTTGTGCAATGCTGTCAGTGACCAGGTGGTGATCACCGTGGCACCTGCACCAGTGGTGAACGCCGGCCTGGACGGAACTGTGTGTGCGAACAACGCCGCAGTGCAGCTGGAAGCTTCGGTTGGCAACGCAGGCGGTGGCATCTGGAGCGGCGGCACCGGTGGCTTCTCGCCGAGCATCACCGCACTGAACGCCGTCTATACCCCGAGCACCACCGAGCTCAACAACGGTTCGGTGACACTGTACCTCACCAGCACCGGCAACGGCACCTGCGCGCAGGTCACGGACGAGGTGTTCATCGTCTTCACACAGGCCCCGGTCGTCAATGCAGGTCCTGATGTGACCGTTTGCGCGAACGGTGCAACGGTCAGCCTGAGCGGTACAGTGAGCATCGCCGGTGGTGGTGTGTGGAGCGGCGGCAGCGGCAGTTTCAGCCCGAACGCCAACACCCTGAATGCGACCTACACACCCAGTCCGGCGGAAGTGGCCCTGGGCACGGTGACCCTCACGCTCACATCCACCCAGAACGGCTTGTGCAACGCAGTGAGCGACCAGATGACCATCAGCATCATCGCCGCTCCGGTGGCGGAAGCAGGCAACAACCTCTTCGTGTGCAGCAACAACGCCAGTGTGCAGCTCGGCGGTAGTGTGACCGGCGCGGGCGGTGGTCAATGGAGCGGTGGTGCGGGAACGTTCACGCCGTCCATCGCATCGCTGAACGCCGTGTACACGCCGACTCCCACCGAGATCGCAGCAGGTACGCTGAACCTAACCCTCACCACCATCGGCAATGGCAATTGCGTGCCGGTAACGGACAACGTGCTCATCACCTTCACGGCCGCTCCCACGGCGGAAGCGGGTGTCGGCGGTGTATTCTGTGCGAACAATGCCAGCATCCAACTGAACGGTAGTGTTACCGTGGCCAATGGTGGGTCCTGGTCCGGCGCGCAGGGCACCTTCGCCCCGAACGCCAACAGCCTCAGCGCAGTGTACCAACCTTCTGTGGGTGAACTGGCCGCTGGCAGCGTGACCCTGACCCTGACCACCACTGGCAACAACGGCTGCACGGCGGTGAGCGACGAGGTGACCTACACCTTTACGCCTGCGCCTACTGCGAATGCAGGTGTGGACCTGAACAGTTGTGCGAACAGTTCCACCGTACAGCTCAATGGTGCGGTCACCGTGGCCGCTGGAGGGCTGTGGACCGGTGGCACAGGCGGCTTCAGCCCGAACAGTGGTACGCTGAACGCTACCTACACGCCGAGCGCCGCCGAGATCGCAGCGGGTACGGCAACGCTGACGCTTACTACGGTGGGCAATGGCTTGTGCAATGCCGTAAGCGATCAGGTGGTCATCACCATCGCCCCTGCGCCCATCGTGGATGCTGGTGCTGCGATCCAAGTGTGTGCGAACAACGCCAGCGCTGCCCTCAACGGCAATGTGCTCAATGCGGCCGGTGGTGTATGGAGCGGTGCAGGCACGTTCAGCCCCAACGCAACGACGCTGAACGCCATCTACACGCCCACCGCGGCTGAGATCACGGCAGGCAACGCGACCATCACCCTCACCAGCACCGGCAATGGCCTGTGTGCAGCAGTGAGCGACAATGTCGTGATCACCTTTACCCCGGCACCGATCGTGGACGCGGGGGTCGCCCAGACGCTTTGTGCGAACAACGCGAACGCCCAGCTCGCCGGAAATGTGTCGGGTGCCATCGGTGGGACCTGGAGCGGTGGTGCAGGAACGTATGGGCCTGCGGCCAACAGCCTGGGTGCGGTCTACACGCCGACCGCTGCGGAACTCAACGCAGGCAACCTATGGCTGTACCTCACCTCCACGGGTAATGGTGGTTGCAATGCCGCCCTTGATTCGGTGCAGCTGTTCTTCACACAGGCGCCCACCGTGGATGCTGGTATGAACGCCCATGTGTGTGCCAATGCTGCGGAAGTGGCGCTGAATGGCGCGGTGACCGTAGCTACAGGTGGCGTATGGAGCGGTGGTTCGGGCAGCTTCAGCCCGAACGCGAATACGCTGAGTGCGACCTATACCCCGAGCCTCGCTGAGATGGCTGCGGGTAGTGTCACGCTTACGCTCACCACCACAGGCTTCGGCAATTGCACGGCTGTGCAGGACAACATGGTCATCACCATCGATCCTGTACCTGTCGTCAACGCTGGTCCCGACCAGGCCATCTGCGCGAACAACCCCAACATCCAGCTCAATGGCTTTGTGGGCAACGCGCCGGGTGCCATCTGGAGCGGCGGTGCAGGCACGTACGTCTCAGGTGTTACGGCCACGGCCACACAATACATTCCCACGGCGGGTGAGATCGCTGCGGGTGTGATCACCTTCACGCTCACCAGCACGGGCACCACCATCTGCAACGCGATGAGCGACCAGATGACCGTCACCTTCACTGGTGCGCCCATTGTGGATGCCGGTACCGACCTCGCGATCTGTGCCAACAACAGCGATGTACAGCTGAACGGCAACGTGATCAATGCCAACGGTGGAGCCTGGTCCGGCGGTAACGGATCCTTCTCACCGGCCAACAATGTGTTCGCTCCGGTGTACACTCCGACCGCTGCTGAACTGGCTGCTGGTAGTGTGCTCCTCACGCTCACCAGCACAGGCAATGGCAGCTGCTTCGCCGTGAACGATCAAGTGCTCATCACCTTCACGCCGGCACCATCGGTGAATGCTGGTGCGGATCTGACCGTCTGTGCGAACAACCCTACGGTCGACCTCAGTGGTGCACTGACGGTAGCCAACGGCGCCACATGGAGCGGCGGCCTGGGGACCTATTCACCAGACGCCAACGCGCTGAACGCCCAGTACACGCTGACGCCCTTCGAGCTGCAGCAGGGTACCATCACCCTCACCTTGACCAGCACCGGCAATGGCAACTGCCTTGCGGTGAACGATCAACTGAACATCAGCGTGACCCCGGCACCTGTGGTGAACGCTGGTGCGGACATCACGGCTTGCTCCAACGCCCTGGATGTGGCGTTGAACGGAAGCGTGAGCGCTGGTGCGACCACGGGTCAGTGGACCACCTCGGGAACAGGATCGTTCGCGCCGAACGCGAGCGCCCTCACCGCGACCTATCTGGCGAGCAGCCTGGATTCGCTCAATGGCGGTGTACAGCTCATCCTGACGTCCACCGGCAACGGACTCTGCGCAAGCGTGAGCGATACGTTGGACCTGATCATCCTGCCCAACGCGATCGCCAATGCCGGGCCTGATCAAGTGGTGTGCGCGACAGAAGCGACCATTGCATTGAACGGCACCATCACCGGCAACGCCACACAAGGCACATGGACCACTACCGGAGCAGGTTCGTTCGCGCCGAACGCAAGCGCGCCGAACGCGGTGTACACCATTGCTCCCAGCGATGCGCTCGCTGGCAACGTCACCTTCACCTGGAGCGTGAACAGCTGCGACAATGCCATGGATCAGATGACACTGACCATCGTGCCGGAGTCGCAGGTGGACGCAGGCAACGATCTGGTGGTGTGCGTGGACGACCTCGATATCCTCATCAATGGCAGCGTGAGCGGCGCTTCCACCACGGGTGTATGGAGCACGCTCGGCACGGGCACCTTCCAGAACGCCACGAGCGCACTGGCCAACATCTATCGGGCGAGTTCACAGGATTCCCTGGCCACCGGCGTGGACCTGATCCTCACGGCCACCAGTACCAGCGTGTGCCCTGCGGCGATCGATACCATCCACATCGACATTCTGCCCTTCGGGACGGTGAACGCCGGTGCGGACATGACCGCCTGTGCCAACAATGCAGTGGTGCAGCTGAACGGCAGCCTGCTGGGCGATGCCACACAAGTACAGTGGACCACCAGCGGTACCGGCCAGTTCTTCCCGAACAACACGGTACTCACGCCCACTTATGTGCCCAGCGCACTCGACACGTTGATCGGTGAAGTGACCCTGACGCTGAGCGCACTGAACAGCTGCAACAGCGCCAACGATGCCATGGTCTTGAGTCTCACTCCAGCGCCCTACGTGAACGCTGGTCCGGACCAGACCTACTGCGATGGCGTCAGCACGTTCGACCTGCAGGGCATCGTGTCCGGCATCACCGATCTGGGCTTGTGGAGCACCACGGGTACGGGTACGCTGGCTTCGACCACTGACCTCAGCACTGCGTACACCGCAAGTGCCGCCGATATCCAGAACGGGTCTATCACCTTCACACTGACCTCCCAGAACAACGGCACCTGCAATGCCGTCACCGATGCGATGACCATCTACCTCACCGATGGTCTGCAGGCCAATGCAGGTCCTGACATGAGCGTGTGCGTGCTCGATGATCATGCTCAATTGCAAGGTCAGATCGTCAACGGTTCGCCATCGGGTATCTGGTCCAGCACGGGTACCGGTTCCTTCGAGCCCAGTGCCGATGTGCTCAATGCTCAGTACCATTTCTCGCCCGCCGATGTGGCCAATGGGAGCGTAGTACTCACGCTCCTCAGCACCAACACGGGCACCTGCGCTCCTGTGCAGGACCAGTTGGTGCTCACCTTCGGCAACAGCAGCTTCGCCTTTGCCGGGGACGATCAAGTGGTGTGCGCCAATGCGCCCATCGTGCAGCTCGCTGGTAATGTGAGCGGCGCGCAAGGTGGACAGTGGACCACCGGTGGCAGTGGCTTCTTCAGCAACACCACCGCCACCAACAGCACCTACACGCTCAGCGCTGCCGATATCGCCAATGGCGAGGTCCAGCTCACCCTCACCACGGTGGGCAATGGGCTCTGTGCGGCCGCCAGTGATGTGGTCACCATCAGCGTGAACGCATTGCCCCAGGTGAACGCCGGCGCGGACATCGTGGCCTGCACGGCCGCTCCCGTGCAGCTGGTGGCCAATGTGGCGAACGTACCCACCGTGAGCTGGAGCACCAGCGGCACCGGCAGCTTCCTGGATGCCAATGCCTTGGCCACACTCTATACACCGAGCGCTGCTGATAGTACCGCTGGCAGTGTGGTGCTCACCGCCACCACAACGGGTGTGGAGCCCTGTGCCGCGGTCAGCGATCAGCTCGTGATCACCTTTGGTGGTGGACTCGCTGCGACCGCTGGACCGGATGTGGTGGCCTGCAGTACCGATGCCAACATCGTCCTGAACGGTGCAGTGGCCGGAACCACCACGGGCATCTGGAGCAGCACCGGTACGGGTTCCTTCTTGCCCAGCGCCACTGCGCTCAACGCCACTTACGTGCCCGGCCCGGCCGACTTCGTGATCGGTGATGTGTCGCTGGTGCTCTCCACCACCAACAACCAAGGTTGTGCAGCCGGGCGCGATACCCTCGTGGTGAGCTACCATGTGCCCCCCACCGTGGATGCCGGTGCAAGTGTGTTGCTGTGTGATGGGCTGGAGGATGTGTCCCTCAACGGGCAGGTGCAGAACGCCGGCAGCGTGCAGTGGTTCACCACGGGCACGGGCAGCTTCAGCCCCTCGAACACCGTGGCCAACGCGGTCTACACGCCTACAGCGAACGATAGCATCGCAGGCGGCGTGTACCTCATCCTCACCGGATTCGGAACAGGTACGTGCGGCAACGTGAGCGACTCGCTTTTCGTGGACATCGGTCCCACGCGCATCGCCAATGCTGGCACCGACCAAGTGATCTGTGCCGATGGTGGCGCGATCCAACTGAACGGTGCGGTGATCGGTGTGAGCGGTGGCCAATGGAGCACCACCGGTACCGGCACTTTCGCACCGGACCACACCAGCCTCACCAGCACCTACGTACCCAGTGCCACGGACCTGGTCTTCGGCGAACTGCGCTTCGTGCTCAGCACCACCGGAAACCTGGGCTGCCCTGCAGCGCACGATACCCTGGTGGTGGCCCTGCAGCAGATGCCCACGGTGAACGCCGGCCAGGACATCAACGTGTGCGATGCCACTACAGCAGTTCAGCTCGGCGGTTCCTTCACGGGAGCATCGGGTGTGCAATGGTCGAGCAACGGTGCCGGTGTATTCCTGCCGAACACGGCGGATGCCAACGCCACCTACCAGCCGGGCGTCACGGATGGTCAGCTGGGCTCGGTGCGCATGGTCCTCACCACCACCGGCAACGGTGTGTGTGCGGCAGCGCGTGATACCGTGCTCCTGAGCTTCGTGAACCCCCTGACGGCCGACTTCACCTGGAGCAATGCCTGTGCCGGAGGGCAGACGCAGTTCACCAGTACCAGTACCACCTCGGGTGCGCCCATCGTGGGCTGGAACTGGGAATTCAGCAATGGAACCACTGGCAGCGGTCCGCAGACCGGTAGCACCTTTGCCACGCAGGGCCAGTACACCGCCACGCTCACGGTCTTCGCCCAGAACGGCTGCAGCAGCAGTGTCACCCGTACCGTTGATGTGCTGCAAGCGCCTGTGGCGGGCTTCAGCATCAGCGGCGATTCCTTCACCGACACGCCGATCGAGTTCACAGACAGCTCCTTCGGGGCCACCGGCTGGCAGTACGACTTCGGCGATGGCAACGGAGCCCTGGCGGCCGAACCGGTGCATGAGTACACCGAGGCCGGTCAGTACATCATCGTGCAGACCGTGAGCAATGCCAACGGCTGCACCGATCGCGACTCGCTGTTGATGAGCATCGCCGTGAAGGACATCCTGCCACCCAAGCTGCCGAATGCGTTCAGCCCTAACGGCGATGGCGTCAATGATGTGTTCTACGTCCGCGGCGGTCCGTTCGAGACCATCGATCTGAAGATCTACAACGGCTGGGGCGAGCTCATCTTCCAGACCACCGATCCCACCTTCGGCTGGGACGGCACCCACGACGGCCGGCCGGAGATCAACGGGGTCTATGTGTACACGGTCCAGGCCACATTGGTCGATGGCCAGCAGCACGAGCGGTCGGGTAAGGTCACACTCATGCGATAAACGGAAGCCCTGAACAATCATGAGCATCTACAAACGCCTTTGCCACCTGACCATTGCCTTCGGCGTCAGCGCTGCGGCCCATTCTCAGGATGGCCAGCTGTCGCAGTATGAAGCAGCACCGGTATTGCTGAATCCCGCGCTAACAGGGATGTACGAGAATGCGGAGTTCCGCATGGCCTGCAACGTCCGCAGCCAGTGGACCAGCCTGTCGAGCAATTTCCTCACGACGGCGTTCGCCTATGACCTTTCGTTCCAGAAGCGTTTCGGGGCAGGGATGTACCTGACCAATTACAACATGGCAGGAATCGTGAACACCTTCCAAGCGGGCGCCTCGGGGGCCTACAACGTCTTCGACCCGAAGGGGCATCATACCCTGTCCGCGGGGGTGCAGCTGGGCCTTGTCTACAAGAAGATCAATGACCAACAGCTGGTCTGGGATGCCCAGTACAGCAACGGCAACTTTGATTCGGACCTGCCATCCGGGGAGAACCTTCAGCGCGGTGCCCGCCTGATGCCGGACGTATCGCTTGGAATCGCCTATCGCAGCACCAGTCCACGGGCGGCGGTGAAGCCGTTCGCCAACGTTGCGCTGTTCCATGTCACCACGCCCGACGAGTCCATCCTGCGGAGCACGAAGAGCGATCTGCCGATCCGCTATTCGATCAATGCCGGCCTGCGGGTGAATATCAACGAGCAGTTCGTCCTCATTCCGCAGGCCCTAGGCATGCGGCAGGGGGCTGACCAGCAGATCCACGCCGGCATGCTGGCCGAGTTCGTCATCGGTGGTTCGGTGTACAGCGCGCTGTGCGGCGCCTCTTATCGCGTGGACGATGCCGTCGTTGCCCATGTGGGCCTGAAGCACAAGAACAGCGCCTACCGGTTCAGCTACGATGTGAATACGTCTCCCCTGCGCTCGTATTCCCGGAGCAACGGGGCTTTCGAGTTCTCCATCGTGTACTACGGGACGCACGCCGGCCGCGAACGGCGGCTGGTAAGCAACGCGTTCTGAGCAGGGCCTCAGCCCTTCAGCGCCTCAGCGCCGCCTACGATCTCGAGGATCTCGTTCGTGATGCTCGCTTGGCGCGCCTTGTTGTAGGTCAGCTTCAGGTCCTTCAGCAGCGCATCGGCGTTGTCGGTGGCCTTGTGCATGGCGGTCATGCGTGCACCGTGCTCCGCAGCGAAACTGTCGAGCAGCGCCTTATAGAGCTGGATCTTCAGGCTCTTGGGGATGATTCCCTCCACGATGGTGGCCCTGTCGGGTTCCATGATGTGGTCTGCCTTGGTGCTGCCTCCGGATCCCTTCTCGGCGGGCGCGATGGGTAGGTACTGCTCCTCGGTGGTGATCTGCACCGCGGCGTTCTT
Organism: Flavobacteriales bacterium UBA2426; assembly: GCA_002342985.1. Lineage (GTDB taxonomy): Bacteria > Bacteroidota > Bacteroidia > Flavobacteriales_F > PHOS-HE28 > PHOS-HE28. The sequence continues at coordinate 10,584 of DDRC01000114.1, read as the reverse complement.
GAACTTGTTGTAGAAGAGCACCACGCGGTCGTAGCGGCCCTCGGCGAACTGCTTCATGAGGAGCTCCGCAACCGGTGCGGCCTTGTCGAAGCTGAGGCCGTCGAACAGCGAAGCCAGGTCCGTCGGCAGGTTGCCATCCAGCATCCCGCTGCGGCGATAGAGGTCCATGGCCTTCTTTCCGATGGGCAGGATGCTCACCTCCTGGTTGTTCGACCGTGCCTCGGCAATGGCTTTGCGCATCAGGCGGAACACCTGGGTGTTGAATGCGCCAGCCAGCCCGCGGTTGCTCACGATGGGCACCAGCAGCACCTTCTTCACCTCTCGCTGGGCGCTGTACACCCCCTCGCTGCTGTCGAGGCTTGCGCTCACATTGCCCAGGATGGTCTGCAGCTTCTCGGCATAGGGGCGCATGCGCACGATGGCGTCCTGCGCACGGCGCAGCTTTGCCGCACTCACCATCTTCATGGCTGCGGTGATCTGCTTGGTGCTGTTCACCGAGACGATCCTGCTCCGTACCTCCTTCAGGCTGGGCATTGTACAGTGCTGCTGGTTCGGGGCCTCGGGCCGACCCCCAGGGTCGGCTCCATTCGGTCTCCGCTATTAATTGTCGAGGCTTTTCACCAGGTCAGCGGCCACCTTCTCCAGCGTGCCGGTGATCTGGTCGTTGTAATCGCCTTTCTTGAGCGCGGCGAGCACATCGCTGTGCTTGTTGCGCAGCATGGTGATGAACTCGGCCTCGAACTGCTTCACGTTCTTCACGGGCACCTTGCTGAGCAGGCCCTTGGTGCCGCAGTAGATGATGGCGATCTGCTCCTCCACGCGCATGGGGCTGTTCTGGCCCTGCTTGAGGATCTCCACGTTGCGCGCGCCCTTGTCGAGCACGGACTTGGTGGCGGCGTCGAGGTCGGAGCCGAACTTGCTGAAGGCCTCCAGCTCGCGGTACTGGGCCTGGTCGAGCTTCAGCGTGCCGGCCACCTTCTTCATCGACTTGATCTGGGCATTTCCGCCCACGCGGCTCACGCTGATGCCCACGTTGATCGCGGGGCGCACGCCACTGAGGAAGAGGTTGCTCTCCAGGAAGATCTGCCCGTCCGTGATCGAGATCACGTTGGTGGGGATATAGGCGGACACGTCGCCGGCCTGCGTCTCGATGATGGGCAGCGCGGTGAGGGAGCCGCCCCCTTTCACGCGGCCCTTCAATGAGGCGGGCAGGTCGTTCATCTCAGCGGCCACCTTGTCGTCGGCGATCACCTTGGCGGCGCGCTCCAGCAGACGGCTGTGCAGGTAGAACACGTCGCCGGGATAGGCTTCGCGGCCCGGGGGGCGGCGAAGCAGCAGCGACACCTCGCGATAGGCCACGGCCTGCTTCGAGAGATCGTCATACACGATCAGGGCAGGGCGTCCGGTGTCGCGGAAATACTCGCCGATGGCAGCGCCGGTGAAAGGCGCGTAGAACTGCATCGGGGCGGGGTCGCTGGCGTTGGCAGCAACCACGATGGTGTAGGGCATGGCGCCGTTCTCCTCCAGGGTCTTCACCGTGGCCGCCACGGTGCTGCCCTTCTGGCCGATGGCCACATAGATGCAGTACACCGGCTTGCCGGCCTCGTAGAATTCTTTCTGATTGATGATGGTGTCGATGGCCACCGTGCTCTTTCCGGTCTGGCGGTCGCCGATGATGAGCTCGCGTTGGCCGCGACCGATGGGAATCATGGCATCCACGGCCTTGATGCCGGTCTGCAGGGGCTCCTTCACGGGCTCGCGGTAGATAACGCCCGGGGCACGGCGCTCCAACGGCATTTCGAAGAGCTCGCCGCCGATGGGGCCCTTGCCGTCGATGGGCTCGCCAAGGGTGTTCACCACGCGGCCCACCATCTGCTCGCCGACGTTGATGCTGGCGATGCGCTTGGTGCGCTTCACGGTGTCGCCCTCCTTGATGCCCACGCTGGACCCTAGGAGTACGGCGCCCACGTTGTCCTCCTCCAGGTTGAGCACGATGCCGCGGAGGCCGCTGTTGAACTCGATGAGTTCGCCGCTCTGCACGCCCTTGAGGCCGTAGATGCGTGCGATGCCATCACCGACCTGCAGCACCGTTCCGACCTCTTCCAGCTCGGCCTCGCTGCGGAAGCCGGCGAGTTCTTGTTTCAGGATCGCCGTCACTTCGGCGGGTTGCACATGGGCCATGGCCTTCTTGCTTTAGATCTCGGGGATGTACGGGTTCTCGGAGAACTTGCGGCGCAGGTCGCTCAGGCGGCGGCTCACGCTGCCGTCGTACTGCTCGTCTCCGATGCGGATGGTGAGCCCGCCGATGAGTGCGGCGTCCACCTGCTCCTGCAGTTCAATGGTCTTTCCGGGGTGCTGCTTCTCCGCAAGGGCGCGCACCTTGGCACGCGTGGCATCGCTGATCGGCGCGGCGCTAGTCACCTGCGCGGTGACGATGCCCTTATGCTGCCGGTACAGCTCGCCGAACGCTTCGGCCACGTGCGGAAGGAGCTCTTCCCGGCCCTTGCGCGCCAGCACGCCCATGAAGGCGTTGGTGATCTGGCCCACCTTGCCGGCGAACACCTGCTCCAGGATGCGCTCCTTCTTGTCCGTCTTCACCACCGGGCTTTTCAGCAGCACCACCAGGTCGCGGCTGCCGGTGCATGTGGCGGCCACCAGGCGCATGTCCTCGTGCACGCCTGCGAGCACGCCCCTCTCTTGGGCGAGCTCCATGAGCGAGCGGGCATAGCGGTAGGCTACCGGGGCGACGTTCATGACTTGCGCAGCTCGGCTTCGGCCATCACCTTGTCCACCAGGCCCTGTTGGGCGGCGGCGTCCCCGAGCTTCTCCCGCAGGATGCGCTCGGCCACCAGGATGCTCAGCTCGGCCACCTGGTTCTTCATGTCGGTGATGGCGGCGTTCTTCTCGTTCTGGATGTCGGTGCGGGCGCGCGCCAGCAGCGCGTCCGCCTCGGCTTTCGCCTTCGCTTTCGCCTCGGCGATCTCCTTGTCGCGGATGTCGCGGGCCTCCTTCAGCAGCAGCTCCCGCTCCTCGCGCGCCTGGCGCATCAGCTCCTCGTTGCGGGCATTCAGGGCCGTCATCTCCTCGCGCGCCTTCTTCGCTTCGTTGAGCGCGTCGGCAATGGAGGACTCTCGGTCCTTGAGTCCCTTGAGGATCGGCTTCCACGCGAACTTGGCCAGGATGAACAGCACCGTCAGGAACGATACCATCATCCAGAAGATGAGGCCATAGGAGAACTCGATGAGCATGACGCTGAGGTTGGGTCGATGACGAGGCGTTGCCGTGCGGCGCCCTTAGAGCACCATGGCCAGCAGGCCCACCACGATGCCGAACATGGCGGCGCCTTCCACGAGGGCGGCGGCGAGGATCATGTTGGCGCGGATGTCGTTGGTGGCTTCGGGCTGGCGGGCGATGGCCTGCATGGCGTCACCACCGATGCGGCCGATGCCGATGCCGGCGGCCAGGGCGGCCACGCCTGCGCCGATGGCGGCGAAACCGAAGTGACCATTCTCAGCGACGGCTTGCAGGAGGAACGAGAGGAACATGACGTTGTTGGGTTTGCGGGTTGTTCTAGTGGTGATGGGGCTCTTCGATGGCGGCCCCGAAGTACATCGCGGAGAGGAAGGTGAACACGAAGGCCTGGATGAAGGCCACCAGGAGCTCCAGCATGCTCATGAACACGGTGAAGAGCAGGCTGAAGATGCTCACGCCCCAGCCAAGCCCGGCGTTGATCTCACCGAAGATGAAGATGAGCGCGAAGAAGCTTAGCACGATGATGTGGCCCGCCGTGATGTTCGCGAAGAGTCGGATCATCAGGATGGCCGGGCGCAGGAACACGCCCAGTATCTCCACCGGGGTGAGGATCAGCAGCACGGGCTTCGGTACGCCCGGCATGGCCAGGATGTGGCCCCAGTAATGCCGGTTGCCGTTCAGCAGGGTGATGATGAAGGTGATGGCCGCCAGCGCGAAGGTGACAGAGATGCTGCCGGTTACGTTGGCACCGAAGGGGAAGAGTGGGATAAGCCCCATCAGGTTGTTGATGAGGATGAAGAAGAACACCGTGAGCAGGTACGGCATGAAGCGCTCGTACTTGGGCCCGATGTTCGCTCTGGCCACGTCATCGCGCACGAAGAGGATGATGGGCTCGATGAGGTTCTGCAGGCCAGTGGGAGCCTGGCCGGGGCGGCGGGCGTAGGCCTTGGCCACGCTCAGGAAGATCAGCAGCATGAGCGCCGCGCTCACGAAGATGGCCAGCACATTCTTGGTGATGCTGAAGTCGATGGTGGCCTGCGTCAGCTCCTCGTTCACTGTTGCCGCATGCACCGGTGTGCCATCAGCCGCGTCGGTGGCCACGATCTTCTTGCCCTGCAGCATGTACCCGCCATAAGCTTCCTCGCCGTGGTGGAACTTTCCGCTGCTGAAGATGCTCAGGCCGCGCTGGCTGTTGTACACGATAACCGGGAGCGGGAGCGAAGTGTGCCCCCACAGGTGCCAGCCGTGCTCGTCGGTCACGTGGCCCATGATCATCTCGCCCGGGTTGAACTTGGCATGGGCGGCCTCCTCATGGGAGCCGTGTTCGACGGCCGTCATCGCAACGGCGGCGGAATCCACCTGGCCATGGCTGTGCCCGTCGTGCTCATGACCTTCGTGCTGCGCGGCGACGGGGCCCAACGCAAGGGCTCCGAACATCAGGGAAATCAGGCGCAGCAAGGCTTTCAGCGGCATCACGGACAAGGGGCACCCCTTCTTTGCGGCCGCGAAGGTAGGGATCCGCGCGGAACAACAAGGAATCCGCGCAAAACGATCGGTGGCGCCCGAAGGGCCCAGGCCGTCAGCGGGGCCTGGTCTCTTTGAAGAGGTGCAGCATGGCGCCGGCGATGCCAATCAGGCTCAGCCCGAGCGTGAACACCGGGAAGCGCCAGGCCAGCTGCTTGTCCGCCCACATGCCCAGGAAGGTGAAGGCCAGCACGATGCCGATCATGGTGAGGCCGAGCCCCATGAAGCGCAGGTAGCCGCCATAGGCCTTGCGCGCCTTGCGCAGGTCGTCGGGCCCCTTCATGTCCTCGGAAGCCGGCGCGACAGCCCGCTCAAACGAACCGTGCTGAACGCCAGGTAGGCGAGGTACAGCGCCGCGAACGTGATGCCCGCCGTGAGCACCGACTCCTTCGGTGAGCGCAGGAGCACCAGGACGAGCATGCCCAGGGAAAGGAGCATCTTGATGCCCAGTCCCGCCATGAAGCGCCTTGCGAAGCCCTTGGGATCCGCGGCCATCGCATGTTCCTGCCACAGGTGCAGCCCGATGGCGAGCAGGGTGAACCACGCCAACATGAGCCCATGCACGGGTTCGAACGGCAGGCGCAGGGCGAACAGCACCAGCCATTGCAGCAAGCCCAAGGTGGCTGCGAAGAGCAGGATGGGAATGAGGAAGGACCAGCGGCGCGGTGCCATCGGCTAAGCTCCGGCTGGGACGCCCGGCATCATCAGCGCGATGCCTGAGCGGGTTGGGCGGCGCTTCCCGCGGCGTTCTCCGTGCGCAGGCGAACGGGGTCCATTTCCTTCACCACGCCGCCTGCCATGCTGCAGTTGCCGGTGAAGACGGCCCCCGGCTCGATGGCCAGCTTCTTGGTGTTGATGTCGCCCTGGAGCTTGGCGGTGGCTTTCAGGCTCAGCAGGTCCTGGCAATTGATGCGGCCCAGCACGGTGCCCTCGATATCACTGCTCTGGCAGACCACCTCGCCCTCGATCACGCCCGTTTGACCGACGATCACCCGTCCGCGGGCATGCACGGTGCCCTTCACCCGGCCATCGATACGGATGTTGCTGTCGCTCTGGATCTCGCCCACGATGGAGGTGCCCTCCATGATGCTGTTGATCTTGCCGGGGCTAACGGGTTCGTTGGGCTTGCTCATGGTCGTTGGGGCGGGTTTATCGCTGCGGAACATGGTCCCTTGGCTGGGTGTTAACGATGGCCTTCGCGGCAAAGATAGCCGTGCCGGCCACTTATCCTACTGACGATCAAGGTAATTCTGCTGGAAGAAGGCCCGGTAGCCCGCCACATCCTTCGCCTTGTAGAAGAGGGTGTAATTCGCCTGGGTGATGGCAAAGGCCGGATAGCCTTGGTCGGAGAGACCCTGGAGCATGTCCTCGTTTCCCGTGAAGAGCGCATGGTACTCCATGGCCTTGGCCTTGTTGGGGAGCGGGCTGATGAGCACCAGTTGCTGGTCGCTGCCCAGGATACTGCTGGTCACCTGCAGGGGCGTATGGCCGAAATAGGCCCCGTTGAAGTCCGAGACCGCTGCGCGGATGGTGCTCATGTCCGTGCCGGCGTTGGGTACCACCACCACATACGTGTGCGGGCCATCGTCCTTGGAGTAGGGCGTGGCTTCGGCCGCCCTGGGCTTGGGCGCACCGCCACCGCTCCCATCAAGGCCGGCAAGCAGTTCCTCGGCGCGCGAGGCCTCCTCCGTACCGGGGAACTGGGACTTCACGGCGAGGAGCGCGGTACGGTATTCAGGGATGTTGCGCGTGCCGCCGATGGCCATGGCGCGCAGGAAGTGGTATTTCGGGCGGTAGTGGTTGTTGGGCTCCTCCGCGATCACCCTGTCGCAGGCGGCGATCACAGGGTAATAGGAGTATTGGCGGAACAGGCGGTACACCTCCTTGTAAGCGGCTTCCTCCTCCTTCTTGCGGGCCTCGTCGGCCATGAGGATGTTGGGGTCGCGCACGAGCCGCGCGAACTCCGACTCGGGCCAGCGGTCGAGGATGATGTTGGCGTAGGTCTGGGAGCCGCTGCCGCCCATGAGGTCCACCCACCCGTTGGCTTCCTTCTCCAGGTAGATGCGGTAGAGCTGATAGTGGCTCTCAGGGGTGTACCGGCATTCATCGAACCGGTTGTTGAGCACCTCGAAGCTCTCGATGGCATTGTCGATGTCGCGCAGCTGCTCCTTGTAGATCATGCCGCTGGCGTAGAGTGCACCGCAGATCCGCCCGTTCGAGGCCGCCAGCGCGGAGTCGCCGCGCGGGATGTCCCGGAGGTAGAAGGAGGGGTCCTTCCATTCCGCCTCGGCTTTATCGCCCGCACCATCATCGCCCCCTTCCTCCTCTTCCTCGTCATCGCCCATGGCCAGGGCGCTGCCGCTGCGGTCCTGCCGGCGCCAGTCGTCCTCCAGCTTGCGGCTGCCCCACTTCTTGCGAAAGCTGGCCATGCCCCGGCTGATCTGCTGCGGGTCGTAGAAGTACCAGTTCCCGCGGCTTCCCGGAGGGCCACCCGGCGGTTTGGCCGCCGGCGTCTCGGGCAGGGCGCGCGCCTCCGCCTCGCGCCGGGCGCGGTCTTCCTCGGCGTTCTCCCGCTCGCGGATGATTCCGCGGATCTTCTTCTCCAGCTCGGATTCATCCAGCCCCATCAGCCCTTGCAGGCTGTCCTCCCGAGCGATGATATCGAGCTGTTGCACCAGGTCGCCCAGTACCCTGGCGCGGGTCTCCACCTCTCCGTAGCGCACATGCGTTTCGGCCAGCAGCACCTTGGTGCTGTCGTAGTACTGCTGCGCGGGCACGTATCTGCGGTCCTCGAAGAACAGGTCCGCGAGCCTCAGGAAGCTCTTGGCCTTCTGCTTGGTGTCCGTGGTGCTCGCCTGCACGCTCTGCTTCAGCCGGGCAATGGCCTCGTCGCGCTTCCGCTCCTTCAGGTCCAGGTCCGCCAGCGCGTAGTGGATCATGTCGAAGTGGTCGATGTGCTTGTCGTCGCGGAGCATGGCATTGAGCCGTTTGCGCAGCGTCTTGGTGTCGCCCTTGTTGAAGGAGAGCGCCTGGAAGATCTGCGCATGGAACGCCATCTCATAGGGCGGCGCCATCTTCACCACGGCCGCGAACTGGTCGATGGCCTTCTTCTCCTGGCCCTTGATGCCGTAGAGCTGCGCCAGTACGAAGGCCCACCGCACCTTCTCGCGCTTCCGCTTGGCGAGCGGGACGGCACGCTCCAGATGCATGATGGCATCATCCACCTTGCCGCGCTTGAGCTCCAGTTCAGCCTGCACGGCGGCCAGCTCGCCCTCGTCGAGATGCTTCGGGCGGTCCTTGGCGTTGGCTACATTATCCAACGCGCTCTGGGCCTTGGCGAACTGCTCGAGCTGGATTGCGGTGCGCGCCACCCAGACCAGCGCGTCGTGCTCGCGGTCGCTGCCCTTGTAGGCCCTGGTAATGTGCGTGAAGCCGCGCTCCGCCTCGGAGAAGTTGCGCTTGTAGAACTGGCTGCGCGCGATCACGAACCAGGCATCGTCCACCCAGGTGTTCTTCTCCTTGCCCTTGATCTCCATGCTGTGCCGCTCGATGACCAGCGAGCACTTGTCGATGCACTTCTCCAGGTCGGGCGTTGCGGATTTGGCCTGCTGCTCGCTGCCATAGACGAAGAGCGGCAGCACCTGGTCGAAGTCGTCCACGTGCGCGTCCTCGATGCCCATCACCACCTCCTTCAGCTTCTCGTTCGCGTTGAACCAGCCGTTGTCGCGTGCGGTGAGCCGGTGGTAGGTGCGATTGGCGAACGCGTCCTTTTCCGTGGAGCAGCCCCCATGCAGCAGGGCCAGCGCCCCCCCGAAAAGGAGGGCGTGCGGAAGCAGGGACGTGCGGGGAAGGGCCACTCGGCGTGGATAACTGCGGGCGGCCGAAGTTATTTCATGGCGCCCTAAGGCGCGCGCGCGAACTTTGCGCCCATGGCGGTGGATGCCGGAACCCGGAAGCGAACCCAACGGCGGAGCCTGTGGCAGCGGCTGCGCAGCCGCTACCGGCTGGTGCTCATCGACGAGCGGGATTTCCGGGAGCGCTTCTCCTTCAGGCTCAACCGACTGAGCTTCCTGGTGTTCACGGTCGTGGCCTTCGTGCTCTACGGCACCATGGTGGCAGCCGTGATCGTGCTCACGCCGCTCAAACGGTACATTCCCGGCTACTCCGGCCAGGAGACGAAGCTCAACGCCTATCGGAGCACTATGCTGGCCGATTCGCTGGAAGCCGTGGCGGGTGCCCAGCGCGCCTACATCGAGAACCTGCGCGCGGTACTTACCGGCGATGTGGCGGCCGACAGCGTGCAGCTGCGTCCCTCGCTGCTGAAGCCCGGTCCGCAGGACCTGAAGCCAGGCGCTGCGGATAGCGCCCTGCGCGCCAAGGTGGCGCAGGAGGAGCGGTACAGTCTGGTGGAGGGACGCGCTACCACCGAGCGGCGCGAGCTCGCCAGCGTGCTCTTCGTGCCGCCGGTGACCGGTGTCATCACCGCTGAATTCGACCGGGCGCTCGGCCACTATGGCATCGATGTGGTCACCACGGCCGATGCCGCGGTGAAGTCGTGCCTGGCCGGCACCGTTACCCTCGCCAGCTGGACCACCGATGCCGGGTATGTGCTGCAGGTGCAGCACACCAACGGTGTGACCAGCCTCTACAAGCACAATCGCGTGCTGCTGAAGAAGGTGGGCGACCGCGTGAAGGCCGGGGAGGCGCTGGCCATTGTCGGCAACACCGGGGAGAACAGCACCGGCCCGCACCTGCACTTCGAGCTGTGGCACAATGGGGAGCCGGTGGATCCCCAGGCCTACATGGCGTTCAAATGAACATACTCCCCGCCACCGCCGCCGGGCAGCGTCACTGACTGTGCCATGTCACTGAAAGCAGCCATTGCAAGGCCCTATGCGCAATCGGTGACCGGTGCCGTGATGCGGCGGGCCTTGGACCCCCCCGCCACGCAGCTGGCCGTGCTGCGCGGCCTGGTGCGCTTCGGCGGCGACACGGCCTTCGGGCGCGAGCACCGCATCCACGATGTGCGCGACCACGCCGGGCTTGTGCAGGCTGTTCCCCTGCGCGACTACGAGGGCTTCAGGCCTTATGTGGACCGCATCCTCTTCGGGGAGGACGACGTGCTCTGGCCCGGCCGCCCGCTCTACTTCTGCAAAACAAGCGGCACTACCAGCGGGGCCAAGTACATCCCCATCACGCGTGAGAGCCTGCCCAACCACATCGGCAGCGCCCGGCGCGCCCTGCTGGCCTACATCGCCCACAGTGGCCGGGCCGACTTCGTGGATGGCAAGATGATCTTCCTCCAGGGCAGCCCGGTGCTCGACCGATCGCGCCGCATCCCCATCGGGCGCCTCAGCGGCATCGTGGCCAACCACGTGCCCGCCTACCTGCTCAAGAACCGCATGCCCAGTTTCGCCACTAACAGCATCCCCGACTGGGAGACGAAGGTGGAGGCCATCGTGGGCGAGACGATGACCGCGGACATGCGCCTTATCAGCGGCATCCCCGCCTGGGTGCAGATGTACTTCGAGCGGCTGCTGGCACGCACCGGCAAGGCCACCGTGAAGGAGGTGTTCCCGAGATTCTCCCTCTTCGTCTACGGCGGCGTCAACTACGCGCCCTATCGCTCGCGGATGGAGGCGCTCATCGGCGGCAGCGTGCCCAGCGTGGAGCTCTTTCCTGCGAGCGAGGGCTTCATCGCTTATCAGGACAAGGACAACGACGACGGCCTGCTGCTGGTGCTGGACAACGGCATCTACTTCGGCTTCGTGCCCATGCAGGGCACCGCCCGCCGCCCGCGCGCCGACG
>DDRC01000120.1 GCA_002342985.1 Flavobacteriales bacterium UBA2426 | reverse complement strand
CGAGCTGGTGCGGTTCGATATCGGTGCCGGATCGGTGAGCGATACCCTCACGGGCAGCCCCACGGTCTACGGCCTCATCGAGGACCCCGTGAACGGCGTGCTCTACGCCACCACCACCGATTTCGTGAGCAGCGGCGAGCTGCACGTGCTGTCGCTCGACGGGCAGGTGCAATCCACCGTGCCTGCGGCCATCGCTGCCGGCAGCATGGCCCTCGACCTGCGGCTTTCCACCGCGCTGCCCGAGCGCGCCGGTGCCGCGCTTGCCGTGTACCCCAACCCTGCCGAGCATGAGGTGTTCCTGCAGCTGGCGGCCCCGGCGGGCGCGCTGCGCGTGTTCGATTCCACGGGCCGTGAGGTGGCCGTTGACCAAGGGCCGGCAGGCCCGGTGCGCCGGCTGGAGGTGGCCGCGCTGAAGCCCGGGCTCTACACGGTGCAGGCGGAGGGCGTAGGCACGGTGCGCTTCACCAAGCGCTGATCGCTCCGGTCCGTTACATTTGCCGCCCCGTCGGCCGGTCCCCGGGCCGGCCGGCGGGGCAAAGGCCTCCTTAGCTCAGCGGTAGAGCAGCTCATTCGTAATGAGCAGGTCGTCAGTTCAAATCTGACAGGAGGCTCCGGGAAGGGACCGCCGCCGGCGGTCCCTTCCGCATTTCCGCTCAGGCGGCGAGCAGGCGCTCGATCTGCAGGAAGTGCCGCTCCTGGTGGGCGATGGGGAACCGGAAGGCATCACCCGCCTTGAAGCGGATCACGGGCCCCAGGCTGCTGGTGACGCGCACCGCCTCGAGGTCCTTGCCGGGCGCCTGTTCCAGGAGGCGCAGGAAGCCTTCGCAGAGGGCGATGAACCGCGTGATGCTCTCGTCGGTGGCGCCGTGCTGCCGGGCCGGATCGAACAGCTTGAGCGTGCGCATGCGCCAGGCGATGCGGCCGCCGGGCCTGGGGCGCATGGCCTGCGTGGCGAACTCCCCGATCCGGCCCGGGCGGAAGGTGGCTCCGCGGCCTGTGGCGGGGCCGGGCCGGGCGAAGGCGCGCTCCAGCCCACGCCGGTAGATGCCGCTGCTGAGGTTCATGTGCTCGAAGACCTCCAGGGCGTTCCATCCGCCGCCCGGCGGACGGCGCAGGAGGGTGTCGGCGGGGAGCCTGGCGATGCTGCGGGCGCGCTCGATCTGCTGGTGCAGCGCGGCGGAGAGCTCGCTCACGAGGCGGTCTACGGGGATGGGTTCACGGGCCATGCCGCGAAGCAAGCACCGGAAGCGCCCGAGGGGGCTTGATGCAGGTCAAGAACGGTCAGCGGCGGCGGCGCAGGCGGCTGAAGGTCTCCGGCGTCATGCGCAGGTAGCTGGCGATGTCCTTCTGCGGCACCAGCTGCAGCAGGTGGGGGCTGCGCGCCACCAGCCGGTCGTAGCGTTCCTCGGCGCTGAGGCTCATCTGCTCGATCTCGCGCGCGGCGCGCGCCACCAGCAGCTCCTCGGCGATCAGGCGGCCCCAGCGCTCCATCACCGGCAGGTCGCGGTAGAGCGCCTGCAGATCAGCGTGGGCGATGCCCAGCAGCACGCTGTCGGTGAGCGCCGTCACATCGAACCGCGCCGGGCGCTGGGTGATGAAGGAGGCGTACTCGCCGCACCAGCTGCCATCGTAGGCGAATCCCACGCAGATGTCCTGGCCATCGTGGGGGAACGACAGCCGTTGCACGCCCGACTGCACCACGTAGAAGCGGCGCTCCACCTGCCCCACGGCACAGATGGCGGCGCCGCGGCTGAAGGCGTGCTCGGCCCACAGCGGGGCGATGCGCTCCCATTCGGCGTCGGTGAGCGCCACATAGCGGGCGATGGCGCGGCGCACGAGGTCCATGGCGTAAAGATGCGCGCCGGAAGCCGCCTCCGGCCCCCGTACTTTCGCGCGCTTGATGAACGCCATTACCCGCTACAAGCTCCGCAAACTGGCGAAGTACGCGCTGGTGGCGGCCATCGTGGCGCTGGTGCTCACCCTCTTCAGCGGCGAGGGCATGAGCGCGGCCATCTTCGGATCGTGGATGCTGCTCGGCCTGTGGACCGGCGTGCTGGAGGAGTACTTCTTCGGCCGGCGCTTCAGGGCCCTGGCCGTGCCCCTGCAGTTCCTGGGAAAGGTGCTGCTGGTGAACCTCTTCACCATCCTGCTCATCGGCATCGCCTGGCTGTGGGGCTCCGAGCGGTTCACCATGATCGCCAGCGACACGCCCTACCGCATGCACGAGATCTTCGGCATGGCGCAGTTCTACCAGCTGGTGCTGCGCGTGGTGGTGGTGAGCTCCATCGCCATCCTGGTGGTGCAGGTGGAGGAGTGGATGGGCCGCCGCACCTTCCTCGGCTTCCTGCTCGGCCGCTACGAGCGGCCCAAGCGCGAGGAGCGCGTGGTGCTGAGCCTCGACCTGGTGGGCAGCACGGAGATCGCCGAGCGGCTGGGCGACATGCGCTACTACCGCTTCCTCAACCAAGTGTACTCGCTGATGACGGACGCCGTGCTGCGGAACGAGGCGGACATCCACAAGTACGTGGGCGATGAGGTGATCTTCACCTGGCCCATGCGCGTGGGCATCCGCCGCTTCAACTGCCTCGACCTCTACTTCGACATCACCGCGCGGATCGCGGAGCACGAGAACGACCTCAAGCGCGAGTTCGGCCTGGTGCCGCGGTTCCGCGCCGGCCTGCACGGGGGGCGGGTGCTCAGCGCGCAGGTGGGGCACATCAAGCGCACGGTTGACCTCAGCGGCGACGTGATGAACAGCGTTTCGCGCATGCTGGGGCTCGCCAAGGCGATGAAGACCGACATCCTCGTGAGCGCCGAGCTGCTCGAGCGCATGCCCGATGCCGGCCGGCGCTTCGAGATCGGCCCCCAGCACCTGGTGCCCGTGAAGGGCAAGCGCCGCGAGGTGCGCGTGCACGTAGTGCGCCGCCATACCCTGGAGCCATGATGCGGCCGATCGCCCTGTTGCTCGCTTCCTGCGCTGTGCGCCTGGCCATGCAGGCGCAGGTGCCCGTGCCCTTCGTCACGGACGAGGACCGCTTCATGGTCTTCGCCGAAGGGCGGTTCGAGAAGCTGGAGCCGCGTCCGCCGCAATGGATGCATGCCATGGAGGGCCAATTGGTGTACCGCGACCACCAGGGCCAGCTGAAGGCCTTCCTGCCCGATGGATGGCGACTGCACCTGCTGGACAAGGGGGGCGGCGAGCCGCGGGGCACCCGCCGCCGCATCGCCTGGCTCGCGGGCGATACGCTCAAGGGCATCCGCGAGGGCCGGGCCCATGTCCTGGCCTCGCAGGTGGCCGATTTCGGCGTCAGCGACAGCCTGGTGGCCGTGCACGATACGGCGCTCCACGAGCTGCAGGCGATCTGGCGCGGCCGGGTGCACCCGGTGGCCCAGGTGGAACGGGGCAGCGACCGGCCGCAGTGGCTGCTCGGCACCAATGCCCTGGTGCTCTTCAACAAGGAGGCGCGGCGGCTCTCGCTCTTCCAGGGCGGGCGCCTGCGGGTGCTGAGCGACAGCACCGACGTGGGCATCGCCGTGGCGGGAGGGGGCATCGTGGGCTGGTGGGACGGGCATCGCCGTGTGTTCATGGCCGCGTTCGGAGGGGCCGAGCATGCGCTCTCCGACCTGCGGCCGGCCAGTGCGCAGGCTGGGCAGGGCCTCATCGCCTTCGTCGACGGCAACGGACGCCTGAAGTGCTTCGAGCGGGGCGTGGTGCACCGGGTGCTTGACGGGGTGCCATCGGCCTATTGGGTGAAGGACAGCCTGCTGCTCTACCTGGACCGCGGACGGCTCATGCTCTTCAAGGACGGCGCCAGCACGCTGGTGGAGCCCTACGTGCCCGAGGACTGGCAGGTGGAGGGCGGGCTGCTCGCCTACCTCGACATCAACCGCGAGCTGCGCGGTATCGCGGGCGGGGAGCGCTTCCGGTTCGGCTCTGAGGCGGCCATCGCCGCCTTCCGGCTCTACGGCGATGCGGTGGTGTATCGCAGCCCCCTGGGCCATATGGTGGTGGCCACGCGACGGCGCACCTACACCTATTGAGCGGCCGGCTTGGCCCGTGCGGCAGGCGGAGCGGCCCCGGGCTCGATGGTCCACAGGCTGATGGCCGCGCGCCTGCCCTTGAGCGCGATGCTGCCGATCTCGCGCACCGGCAGGCGGCCCTTGGGGAGCAGCAGGTCGAGCAGCTCCTTGCTGATGAGGTTGTCCACGCCGTGCTCGTTGCACGTGTTCTGGATGCGGGCGGCGGTGTTCACCACATCGCCGCTGTAGATGCGCTCCTTCTTCACCAGGCCCACCTCGCCGGTGGTCACCTCGCCATAGTGGAATCCCGCCTTGAAGGCCGGCACGATGCCGTAGCGCGCCCGGTAATAGTCGGCCCTGCGCTGCAGCTTCGCCCGGATGTCGAGGAAGCAGCGGATGCACCGCTGGCGCGCCAGCCCGCGGCGCAGCGGCCAGCTCACGCTGATCTCGTCGCCCACGTACTGGTAGATCTCCCCGCGCGAGTACACGATGGGGTCGGTGATGTCCGTGAAGAGCTCGTTGATGAGCTGGAAGTAGCGCACATGCCCGAGCTCCTCGGCAATGGCGGTGCTCGACCGCATGTCGAGGAACATGAAGATCCGCAGCTCCTGGCGGGGCTGATGGTAGCGGCCCGCCAGGTGGCCCGCACCGCCGTTGCCGTACTGGTCGTTGAGCCGCACCATGAGCATGGTGGCGCCCATGAGCGCCAGCCAGTAGAGGTACTTGCCAAGCCAGATGAGGCTTAGCAAGCGCTCGGTCGCGCTCCCGCCCATCGGATCCGCCTGCGCCGGGAGCCACGCGCCCAGGGCGAAGACCACGGCGGCCACCAGCGCGGCCATGATGGCCAGCGCCGGCAGGTAGGCGAGGTGCCGCAGCCGGTCGCGCAGCAGGAAGATGTAGGCGCCGCCGCCGAGCAGCCCGGCCGTGAGGGCCTGCAGGAGGTGGTCCTCCACGCGGCGGCCCAGGTCGTCGCCCAGGCCGGCAGCGCTCAGCGCATCGTGCTCGAAGAGCGCACTGAGCGCGCCCATGGCCATCCATGCCGCCGTGATGCGGAGCGTTCTGTTCGCCCGCAGGCGGAGGCGCGCCAGGGAATCCATAGGGGTGGCGATCGGAAGGCCGGCGAAGGTAGCGGGGCCCGGACGGCGGCCCGTTAACCGGGTGTTACCGGCGGCGCCCTGCGTGCCCGGGGCCGCAGCACCAGGTAGTACCAGCCCACCAGAACCAGGCCCGCCACGAAGAAGGGCACCGCCCATGCGCGGCGGGTGTCGTCGAACCAGAACTCCCCGATCATCCACACGCCGTTGGCGGTGATCCAGCACACCACGGCCAGGCTGTGCAGCAGCTCGCCGAGGTCGGTGCGGCTGCGCCAGGCGATCCAGGCCGCCATGCAGAAGGTGGGGACGAACATGGCCAGGCCCAAGGGCTTCCAGAGCATCACCCAGCAGAGGTCCTTCAGCAGCCACAGCACGATGTGGAAGTTCTCGGCCGCGCGGATGGAGCGGAGCATGGCGTTCGTTTGGCGCAAAGATGGATCCGTCGAAGATTCCGCACCTTCGCACGCGAACCCGGTACTTTGGGGATGATGACGGAGCGAACGATGGTGAAGCGGGCCTGCCTGGCGATCCTCATCCTGCTGGGAGCGGGCGAGGCGCGCGCCTTCCATATCCGCCTGCATGGCCTGGTCACCGAGCACTTCAGCGGTGACGGGCTCCGCGATGTGCAGGTGCGCCTGGTGAAGGACAGCGTGGAGCGGCAGACCATCCGCACCAACGGCCGCGGCGAGTACGAGCTCTACCTGGAGCGCGGCTACGATTACCAGGTGTGGTACTACCGCGAGGACCTGGTGCCGAAGTACATCCGCATTGATGCCACAGGGGTGCCGCTCTTCCCCGACGTGCCCTTCTATGAGATGGATGTGCAGATGACCATGTTCGCGCTCATCACCGGCTTCGACTTCAGCGCTTTCGACGAGCCGGTGGCGATGGCCTCCTACAAGCACACCGTGCGCAACCTGAACTGGGACATCGACTACACCGAGCGCCGGCAGGCCGCCATCGCGCGGGTGATGGTGCTCTATGAGCGGGCCGTGGCCGACCTGCGCCGGCGGCAGTCCGCGGCCGTGCGCGAGAAGCAGCGGAAGCGCCGGCGCGCCTACTTCTGATCCTCCAGCGCGCCCACGAGCCGCACGCACTGCACCGCCTCGCGCACGTCGTGCGCCCGGAGGAGCGCGGCGCCCTTGAGCAGCGCGATGGCATGGAGCGCCGTGGTGCCGTTGAGGGCCTCCGCGGGGCCGATGCCGAGCACCTCGTTGATCATCCGCTTGCGCGAGAGGCCCACCAGCACGGGCGCGCCAAGCGCGCAGAGCGAGGGAAGGCCCCGCAGCAGGGCGTAGTTGTGCGCAGTGGTCTTGCCGAAGCCGAAGCCGGGGTCGAGGATCACATCGGCGATGCGCGCCTGGTGCGCCGCCTGCAGCCGGCGGCTCAGGTGCAGCGTCACCTCGGCCACCGGGTCGGCATAGGCGGGCGCCAGCTGCATGGTGCGCGGCGTGCCCTGCATGTGCATGGCGATGTAGGGCACGCCGAGGGCGCCCACCGTGCCGAGCATGTCCGCGTCGAGGGTGCCGGCGGAGATGTCGTTCACCAGGCCGGCACCGGCCGCCACCGCCTGCTGCGCCACGCGCGCGCGCCAGGTGTCCACGCTGATCAGGGCCTCCGGGAAGCGCCGGTGGATCGCTTCCACCACGGGCAGCACCCGCCGCAGCTCCTCCTCCTGGGGCGGCTCCACGGCGCCCGGCCGCGAACTGGCCCCGCCGACATCGAGGAGGGCGGCGCCTTCCTCCAGCATGCGCTCCGCCCGGTGCAGCGCGGCATCAACGTCCACGCGGCTGGCGGCGTGGAAGGAGTCGGGCGTGGCATTGAGGATGCCCATCACAGCGGGCAGCGGCAGCTCCACCAGCCGGTCCTTCACCCGCCAGAGGGCCGATCGCCGTGGACTACTTTCGCCCGCCATCAGGGGCCGAAGATCGTCAGCGCAGGCGCTCCTGCTGGGTGAGGAACATGGAACGCACATTGCAGCAGTACGACGCCGTCATCGATGAGTGCCACGACCTCTTCCTGAAGAAGGCGAAGGACTACGGCACGGCCTGGCGGATCCTGCGCGTGCCGTCGCTCACCGACCAAATCCTCATCAAGGCGCAGCGCATCCGCACCCTGCAGCAGGTGGGGGAGAGCAAGGTGGGCGAGGGCATCCGGCCCGAATTGATCGGCATCATCAATTACGCGGCGATGGCGCTGGTGCAACTGGAGCTGGGCGTGGTGGATGCGCCTGACCTGGGCCCGGACGAGGCCGCCGCCCGCGTGCTGGCCCAGCAGCGGCATGCCCGCGCGCTGATGACCCGCAAGAACCACGACTACGGCGAGGCCTGGCGCAGCATGCGGGTGAGCTCCCTGGTGGACCTCATCCTGATGAAGCTGCTGCGCATCAAGAGCATCGAGGACAACCAGGGCGCCACGCTGGTGAGCGAGGGCATCGATGCCAACTTCCTCGACATCGTGAACTACGCGGTCTTCGCGATGATCCAGCTGGAGGAGGGCAGGGGCTAGGCGCTGTTGGGATCGCAAGGATGCGCGCCGGCTCAGGGCCCCATCCTGGCCCGATTCCTGCTGGAAGGCCGGGCGACACCCTTACCTTTGACCCACACCAAACCAGCACACATGCGCATCCTGCTGAGCATCCTGGCCCTGACGGCCATCGTGGCCACGGCCTCCGCCCAAAGCGAGACCACCGACAAGAGGAAGGCCCGCAAGGCCAAGAAGACCGAGGCCGTTGCCGCTGCGCCTGCCGATCAGCCCAAGGCTGCCTGCTGCTCCGCGAAGGCCGGAGCCGACAAGGCCAGCTGCCATGCGAAGGGCGAGATGAAGTCCGATGCGGGCACCGCTCCCGCTGGCGCCGCCGCCGAGGCGAGCCCCGCCGAGGGTGCCCCGAAGGCTGCCTGCTGCGCCGGGAAGGCCAAGACCGCCTGCCACGATAAGGCGGAAGCGCACGGCCATCAGCATGAGCACGGCAAGGCCGAGGAGGCCCCTGCCGCAGCACCGAACAAGTAAGCGGCCGCGGCCGCACCACGGAAAGGCCCGGGCCCTGCGCCCGGGCCTTTCGCGTTCAGGCCCTCGGTGACTCGCATCACGCTGGAGGGGGTGGGGTGATGGATGTCACTCCCGCGGGTGCGGGGCCACGGCAATTTCGCGGTGCAGGCGGCCGGAATGCCGGGCTGCCATCAACCGGAAAAACCATCACCCCATGAAACTGAAGCAGATCTACACCGGGTGCATCGCCCACGCCGCCTACTACCTCGAGAGCGAGGGGGAGGTGGCCATCTTCGACCCGCTCCGCGAGGTGCAGCCCTACATCGACCAGGCCAAGGCCGATGGCGCGAAGGTGAAGTACGTCTTCGAGACGCACTTCCATGCCGATTTCGTGAGCGGCCACCTGGACCTGGCGAAGAAGACCGGTGCCACCATCGTTTACGGCCCCACCGCGAAGCCCGGCTTCACGGCGCATGTGGCCACCGATGGCGAGGTGTTCCACGTGGGCAAAGCCAAGGTGAAGGCCATCCACACCCCGGGCCACACCATGGAGAGCACCACCTACCTCGTGATCGACGAGAACGGCAAGGAGCACGGCATCATCACCGGCGATACGCTCTTCATCGGCGATGTGGGCCGCCCCGACCTGGCACAGCACGTGATCGCGGACCTGACCGAGGAGAAGCTGGCCGGGCACCTGTACGATTCGCTGCGCAACAAGATCATGCCGCTGAGCGATGAGCTGATCGTGTACCCGAACCACGGCGCAGGCAGCGCGTGCGGCAAGAACATGAGCAAGGAGACCACGGATACCCTGGGCAACCAGAAGCGCACCAACTACGCGCTGCGTCCGGACATGACCAAGGAGGAGTTCATCAAGGAACTGCTCACCGGCCTCACCACGCCACCGGGCTACTTCCCCAAGAATGTGCTCATGAACATCCAGGGCTACGAGAGCCTGGACACCATCATGGAGCGCGCCAAGACCGGCTACGACCCTTCGGCCTTCGAGGTGGTGGCCAACGAGGAGCGGCCGCTGGTGCTTGATACGCGCAGCGCGGCCGACTTCGCCATGGGCTTCATCCCCAACAGCATCAACATCGGCCTCGACAGCAACTTCGCCATGTGGGTGGGCGAGATGATCCCCGACATCAAGCAGGCCATCCTGCTGGTGACCGAGCCGGGCAAGGAGGAGGAGAGCATCATCCGCCTGAGCCGCGTGGGCTACGATAACACCATCGGCTACCTGAAGGGCGGCTTCCCGGCGTGGAAGGCGGCCGGCAAGGAGGTCGACACGGTGGCGCGCATCAGCGCGCAGGAGTTCGCCAAGCGCTATGCCGCCAAGCCCGTCATCATCGATGTGCGCAAGCAGAGCGAGTTCGACAGCGAGCACGTGGTGGACGCCATCAATGTGCCGCTGAATCAGATCAACAGGCACCTGGCGCAATTCCCCAAGGAGACCCCCTTCATCCTGCACTGCGCAGGCGGCTACCGCAGCATGATCGCGGCCAGCATCCTCAAGTCGCGCGGCTGGGACAACTTCGTGGATGTGGAGGGCGGCTTCAGCGCCATCAAGGAGACCGATGTGAAGCGCACGGAGTACGTGTGCCCGACCACCTTGCTCTGAACCTGCAAGGTCGAAGAGAGGGCGCCCTTCCGGAAGGAGGGGCGCCCCCGCATTTCAGGATTGCCATGCCGGGCTTGACCCGGCGTCGGGACACGCGGTGAGGAAGCTGTGGCCGGTGGGGTAGTGGCGTCAGCTATTGCGCGGGCACCTTCGGCTTCCGCACGTCCAGGTTGCACACCAGCGCGAGGTGCAGGGTGCTGTTCAGCTCGATGAGGTCAGCGCCGCTGGCCGCGCCGGGGCGCTGGATGGTCTGGTAGAGGTAGCCGGCCAGGAGGCTTACGGGCTTGCTCACCTGGTAGCCTACGAGCGCTGAGATGCGGTTCTGGTTGATGTAATCCAAGCGCTGGCTGTCGCCGAAGCTGAGGAAGACCTCATCGTAGAGGTTGGCGCTGAACACGCCGGGCTCCACCTGGTCATGGCCGAGGGGCACCGTCAGCCACACGCGGTAGCGGAAGCGGCTCTGGTACGCGTAGCCGTCGAATTCACCCTGCGATGGGTCATCGGCCGAGGGCTTCAGCCTGGCGATGAAGCGCTCCTCCATGCGGAAGCGGTGCTGCAGCCGCGCGCGCCCGATGGCCTGCCCGCTGAGCTGGACCTGCTGGAAGAGGTGATGCTCCCAGTTCTGGTACCTGATCGGGTGGTCGCCGTACGCGTAGTTGAAGTAATAGCTGTAGCCCTGCGTGAGCAGCACCTGGTCGTTCAGGTGGAAGTTGATGGCGGGGCGCAGGAGCAGCTGCTGCCAGTCCTTGCCGAGGTTGTCGCGTCGCCAATGCCCTTCGGTGTGGAAGCTCCAGCGGTCGCTGATGCGCTGATCGCCCCAATGGGACACCCACAGGTGCTGCTGCGGCTCGCTGACGCGCTGCGCCGCGGCCGGCAGCGCGGCGGCCAGGAGGAGGGGCAGGAGGATTCGGACGCTCATCCGCTCAGGCGTGCATGACGGCTTTCCGCGATTTCCGGCGCGCGGCATGAGGGTGCTGCGAGCGGGGCACAAGATGGCCCATCTCGGTCACTTCGAAGGTGCCGCCGTCACGCTCGTATTTCTCCTTGTAGGCGAATACGTGCTCCATCACGGTGTGGTCGACCAGGGTGGCCCGGTCGAAATCCACGCGCACGTGGTTCTTCGGCGGTATCGAGTCGAGCCGCTTCTTCAGCCCGAGGTAGTTGCTGAAGATGGCCGCATCGTGCACCTCCAGCACGAAGCGGTCGGCGAGGCTGTCGTAGCGCAGGTGCAGGTTGGGCTTGAAGAGCGAGCGGAGGGTGGCGCCGCGCGAAAGGTGGATGATGATCTTGAGCGCGATGCCGCTGAACACGCCGATGATGAGGTCGGTGGCGAGGGTGACGATGAGCGTGGTGACGAAGATGCTGAGTTGCTCGCGCCCGATCTGCAGGGTGTGCCTGAAGTGCTGCGGGGCGGCGAGGCGGTAGCCGGTGTACATGAGGATGGCGCCCAATGCGGCCAGCGGGATGCTGTGGATGAGGGTGGGGAAGGCGGCGATGAACACCAGCAGGAAGGCGCCGTGGAAGAAGTTGGCCCAGCCGGTGCGCCCGCCGTTGTTCACGTTGGCGCTGCTGCGCACGATCTCCTCGGGCGGCAGCGGCGGCTGGCCGCTCCAGCGGTAGCGGTACCAGCGCGAGGACTGGCGGATGTCCAGGGCGCCGACCGCGGCGTCTTCCGCCATGCGCTGCCAGCCCAGGGCCAGGTCGGTGGGCGAGAGGTCGGATTCGCGGCCGTGGCGGTAATCCTCGCGCGACAGCACGCGCGCCTGCACGCTGAAGCCGGCCAGCGGCGTCAGCGTGGCGGCCCGCAACGCGAACGGCGCCATCCCGGCCGGCAGCTCCGATTGCAAGGGCGGATCGCCCGCCGCCACGTGCGGCGGCAGCGGGCAGTCCGGCATCGCCACGGCGGCGGCAGGCGCGCGTGGACCGCGGCGATGGTCGGAGAACCACCAGCCGGCGATGCCGGCCAGCAAGCCAATGACCAGCAGCGTGCGCAGGCTCATCGGGTGCGCGGCGTCAGCCGGCCAGCTTCTCGCGGATGGTCGCGCGCAGGGCGGCCAGGTCCTTGGCGAAGATCTCGATGCCGGTGGCGAGCTTCTCCTTCGCCATCGGGTCGGCCTCGATGGCGGCGGCGAAGCTCTCCGCGGTCACCGGGGCGGCAGTCACGGCGTCGGCCGCGCCGGGCGAGAGCTTGCGCGGCAGCGGGCCGTGGTCCCGGTCCAGCTTCTCCAGCAGGTCGGGCGAGATGGTCAGCCGGTCGCAGCCGGCCAGCGCTTCGATCTGCGCGGTGGAGCGGAACGAGGCGCCCATCACCACCGTAGGCGAGCCGCGGCGCTTGAACTCGGCGTAGACGCCGCGCACGAACACCACGCCCGGGTCTTCGTCGATGTTGGCCGGCGCCTGGCCGTGGGCGACGTACCAGTCGAGGATGCGGCCCACGAACGGCGAGATCAGGAACGCGCCGGCCTCGGCGCAGGCGATGGCCTGGGTGGGATTGAAGATGAGCGTGAGGTTGCAGTCGATGCCCTCGGCCTGGAGCTGGCGCGCGGCTTCCACGCCCTCCCAGGTGGAGGCGACCTTGATCAGGATGCGGTCGCGGCCGATGCCCTGCTCGGCGTACATCCGCACGAACTTGCGCGCCTTGGCCACGGTGGCGGCGGTGTCGTAGGCCTGGTCGGCATCGACCTCGGTGGAGACGCGGCCGGGTATCAGGCCGGCGAGCCGGGCGCCGACGCCGACGGTCAGGCGGTCCACGACGTCGTCCACCAAGGCTTCGCCGCCGCCCTGCGCGCGCGCCCAGGCCAGGTGTTCCTCGATCAGGTCGGCGTAGACCGGCAGGTCCAGCGCCTTCTTCACCAGCGTCGGGTTGGTGGTGCAGTCCACCGGTTTGAGGCGCTTGATGGCGTCGTAGTCGCCGGTGTCGGCGACGACCACGGACAGGTCGCGGAGTTGTTGCAGCTTGGACGGAGAGGCATTCATGCAGCGGCTCGGGGGAGTGGAAGCGAGTACGAAAGTATGCCCTGTCCCGCGGGCGAAGGCCGGGCGCGGGACCGGAGGTTTTGTTGCTTCAGGCGTTGCCGGGCGCCATGGTCAGCGGTGCAGGTCGCCGCTGGCTTCGGGCTGGTAGCTGATCGCGGTGACGCGCAGCCGCAGCGGGCGGTTGCCGGGGGCGTGCCAGTCGATGGTCTGGCCGATGGACAGGCCCAGCAGCGCGCTGCCGACCGGTGCCAGCACGGAGACCAGCCCGGTCTCGACGTTGGCTTCGTGGGGATACACCAGGGTGAGGCGGTGGTGTTCGCCGGTGAGCTCGTCCTCGCATTCCACGCGCGAGTGCATCGTCACCACGTTGTCCGGCATGTCGTCCGGCGCGCGCACTTCGGCGCGGTTGAGTTCGTCCATCAGCGCCAGCGCGGCCGGATGGCGGCGCAGCACGGGGCTGTCGAGCAGGGCCTCCAGGCGCGAGAGGTCGCGGCTGGAGACGACGAGCGGGGGCGGCGAAGGGGGCAGGCCGCTGGTGCGGGTGTTGTTCATTCGGTATCTCCTGGTGGGTCTTTTTTCGCTGCGCGCAAAAGGAAACGGGCGACGCGTCGCCGCGCCGCCCATCGGGTCCCTGTTTGCGGGTCTAACGTAGCCGGGAATCGGCCGCGGTTCAAGCCGCCCGCGGCCGCGCGCCGGCGGGCGGGGCGGTGTCGCGCGGCTCGGGCTCGAACAGGCTGCCGGGCAGTTCGCGGAACACCTGTGCCAACGCCTGCAGGAAGTCGCTCATCGCCGAACTCCGGCGCCAGACCATGGCGATCCGGCGGCTGGGATGGGCGTCGGAGAACCCCAGCAGGTGGATGTTCTCCGAGCGCGCCACCGGCGGCTTGACGGCCAGGGTCGGCAGCAGGGTAATGCCGACGTTGGCCGCGACCATCTGCCGCAGCGTCTCCAGGCTGGTGGCGCGGAACTCGGACTTCTCGTTGGCGCCGGAGATCCGGCACACGTCCAGCGCCTGTTCGCGCAGGCAGTGGCCGTCCTCCAGCAGCAGCAACTGGTGCTGGGCGAGCTCGGACATCGGCAGCGCGTCGCGGCGCGCCAGCGGGTGCGACTCGGGCACGGCCAGCAGGAACGGTTCCTCGAACAGGAATTCGGCGTGCAACTGGTCGTCGTGCACGGGCATCGCCAGCAGGCCGGCGTCGAGCTTGCCCTCGCGCAGGCGGGAGAGCAGCACTTCGCTCTTCTCCTCCACCAGCAGCAGTTCCAGGTGCGGGAAGCGGGCGCGGATGCGCGGCACCACGTGCGGCAGCAGGTAGGGGCCGAGGGTGGGGAAGATGCCCAGGCGCACGGTGCCGGCCTCGGGGTCCTGGCTGCGGCGGGCGGCTTCCTTCATCTGCTCGACCTCGGCCACGATGCGGCGCGCGCGGTCGGCGGCATCGCGGCCGGCCGGGGTCAGCATGACCTTGCGCGGCGCGCGCTCCACCAGCGGCACGCCCAGTTCTTCCTCCAGCTTCTTGATCTGGGTGGACAGGGTGGGCTGGCTGACGTAGCACGCCGCGGCGGCGCGGCCGAAATGCTTGTGGTCGGCCAGGGCCACCAGGTACTTCAGGTCGCGGAGGTTCATGGAGCTCTCCCTCGTAAGCCGATGGATGGTGCCGGGAGGCGCCTGCTGCGCAGGCGGCGAAGAGGCAAGTCGGCGGCTGCGCCGCCTGCAAGGGGAAGCCACGGGCACGACACTCGTGGCCTTTTACCACTTGCCGCTACCACTTACAGCGCCGAAGGCGAGACTCGCCCCTTACAGCCTGCGCAGCAGGCGACTTCCCGGTGTCTCAGGCCGCCACCACGTCCTCGGCCGCTACCGGCGCCGAGGTGCGGATCAGGTGATCGAACGCGCTCAGCGCGGCCTTGGAGCCTTCGCCCATGGCG
>DDRC01000251.1 GCA_002342985.1 Flavobacteriales bacterium UBA2426 | reverse complement strand
GCGGATGGCGGTGACCATGCCCGCGAGCACGGCCTCCTGGCCGATGTAGAGGTGGCAGAATCCACCGAACTTCTGCATGGTGTACAGGTGGCCGCACTTCTCCTCGAAGCGGCGCATGAGGATCATGTCCTTGAACCAGCGCAGATGGGTCTCCTTTCCAGGTGCCGCCGAGGCGGGGGGTGCGGTCTTGGCCTTGGCTCCGCGGGCGTGGCCGGGGGTCGCGGTCTTCGTGGTCATGGCGTGCTTGGCGCCTTGCAAGGCGGGGGGCAAATATAGCCCGGCCCCTCCACCCTGCCCGGCGTGTTCAGGGCTTCAGGAAGGAGCCATCGAACTGCAGCGGAAGCAGGTCCGACGCCCTCTCCAGCTCGATCACCCAGCCGCTGGCGGTCCCCAGCAGCACCCGCACCGGAGCGCGCTGGCGGGACTCCTGCTCCAGCAGCGCCTGCCGGCAGATGCCGCAGGGCGATACCGGGTCGTCGCCGGCCACCTGCGGCACCACCACGGCGATGGCCTCCACCCGCGCGCCGGGCTGCTGGGCCATGGCGTAGTGCAGCACCGAGCGCTCCGCGCAGGTGCCTGCGGGGAAGGATGCGTTCTCCTGGTTGCTCCCCTCCAGCACGGTGCCGTCTGCAAGGCGGAGCGCAGCGCCCACGCGGAACGCCGAATACGGCGCATAGGCCCGCGCCGCAGCCTCCTGCGCCCGCTGCAACAGGCCGGCATCAGCGGCAGGGAGCTCCTCGCGGCGCATCCGCCGGTAGGTGAAGGTGTGCTGGTGGCGCTCGGCCATGGCTTCGTCGAAAGGAGGGCGAAGGTACTTGAACCCGGCGCCGGGCAAGGCGCCCGAACACGGGCAGTCCGTAGTTTTGCCACCCTTGCACCCGAACGTGGATACCGCAGCGCTCATCGACCGGTTCGCGCCCATCACCTTGAAGGAGATGGATTCGGTGAAGCTGCAGAACCGCGTGGACACCAAGTATGTCCTCTCCGAGCGACAGCTGCCAGCGCTGCTGCAGGCGCTCTCCGCCCACTACCGCGTGCTGGAGGTCGACGGCAAGCGGGGCACCCGGTACCGGAGCCTCTATTTCGACACGGCCGACCTGAAGCACTACCGCGACCACCACAACAAGCGCACCTTCCGCAGCAAGGTCCGGTTCCGCGAATACCTGGGCAGCGGACTGGTGTACCTGGAGGTGAAGCGCAAGACCGGCACCGGCCGCACCGACAAAGCCCGGCAGCGCGTGGACCGCATCCCGGATGCCCTGACGCCCGAGCAGCAGCGCTTCGTGCGGGAGGCCAGCCACAGCGAAGCAGCGCTCCAACCCGCGCTCTGGAACCACTTCACGCGCTACACCTTCGTGGCCAAGGCGGGCACCGAACGCCTCACCTTGGACATTGACCTGCGCTATTCCGACCCGCACGGAACGGGCTCACTGGGAGGCATCGTGGTGGCCGAGCTCAAGCAGCCGCGCGCCGACCGCCAGTCGCCCTTCGTGCAGCAGATGCGGCGCATGGGCATCAGGCCCAGCGGCATGAGCAAGTATTGCGTGGGCATGCTCACCCTCGGCCGGCGGGTGAAGCACAACGCCTTCAAGGAGGTGCTGCTGAAGCTGGAGCGCATCCGTCAAGCCGCCTGAACCCTGCCATCCGCATGAAGAGCATCGAGATCCTGGGCTGGAAGCTGTTCCACACCGACTTCTGGGAACTGCTGTTCAAGTTCTCCATCGACCTGGCGGTGGTGTACATCCTCATCCGGCTCATCTACTACCCCATCCACCGGAAGAAGGACTTCCTCTTCACCTACTTCCTCTTCAACGTCCTCATCTTCTTCCTCTGCGGCCTGCTCAACAGCGTGAAGCTGAGCACCGGCTTCGCCTTCGGGCTCTTCGCCATCTTCAGCATCCTGCGCTACCGCACCGAGCAGATCAGCATCAAGGACATGACCTACCTGCTGGCGGTGATCGCCGTGGCGGTGGTCAACGCCCTCTTCGGCAAGAAGGTGAGCCTGCTCGAGCTCCTCTTCACGAACGTGCTCATCCTCACCACCACCTACGTGCTCGAGCACCTGTGGCTCACCCGCCACGAGGCCATGCGCCAGGTGATCTACGAGCGCATCGATCTCATCAAGCCCGAGAACCGGCAGCTGCTGCACGACGACCTGCACCAGCGGCTCGGCGTGAAGGTCTCGCGCGTGGAGATCGGCCGCATCGACCTGCTGCGCGACACCGTGCAGCTGCGCGTCTTCTACTACGACGATGAGCAGGGCGACCGGTCCTTCACGGAGCTGCGCGCCGACGATGGCGACGATTGATCAGGGCGCCGTGCGCCGCAGCAATTGCTGCCCGATGCCGCAGGCCAGGCATCGCCGCGGCTGGCAGTAGGCCGTGCGGAGCTCGATGAGCGCTTGCCCGCGGCCGGCCGAATCCGCCGGCAGGCCCAGCCCCGCCCACTCCGTCAGCACCGCGTTGCGCTCGGCCGGCAATTGCTCCAGCAGGCGCAGGGCGCGGTCGCACTGGGCGGGCCGGCCGGTGAGGCGCCCCAAGGCGAAGAGCGCGGGCACGATGGCATTGATGATCAGGTGGTCGGCGCCCGCCCTGCCCAGGCGCTTCGGCCGCAGCGCGCTGGGCCTGTCGAACACGTAGCGCTCCCTCCAATAGCCGCCGGCCTCCACATCCAGCAGCGCGCGCAGCTGCACGGCATCGTCGGTGCCGAGGAGCTCCCCGAACGACCCCTCGCTGCTCATGAGCAGCTGCGCGAACTGGGCGATCCGCACCGTGGGGAGGTTCACCGGCCGCATGCGCGCGAACTTCCATGCGGCAACGGGCGCCGGTCGCAGCCCGTGCAGTGCCGCCAGCACGCGGTGCTCCTGCTGCAGCAAGCGCGGGTAGTCATCCACGAAATCGACCTGCAGCAGGCCGGCCTGCCCGAAGAGCAGGGCCTCGGTGCGCAGGGCATCGTCGCGGTGCTTGAGCACCACCCGCAGCGGGAGGGCGTGCGCCAGCATGCCGAAGGGCTCGGCATTCACCTTCAGGCCGAAGGCACGCGCCAGCATGTGGTACACGGTCTCCGCCGCATCATGGCGCAGGTCCCGGTATAGGGCCTCCACCGCGGCGGTCTTGCGCTCCAGCCGCTCCACCAGCACGCGCTCCAGCCATGGGCCGATGCGGGCCGGGTCCAGCGCTGCCAGCCGGCCGGCACAGGGCACCGCGCCCTGCCCGCGCATCAGGGAGCGGTACACGGCGATGCTCTCGGTGGAGATGCGCGGGAAGAGCTCCACGGTGGGCAACGCCGCGCCCGACCGCGTGCGCACCTCGGTATCGTGCTCATACACCACGTGCAGCACCACGTTCTCATAGGCCGGATCGCGCTGGTGGCCGTGCGCGTTCCACTCGCTGGAGCGCAGGTGCACCTCCACCGTGCCGGCCCAGTGCTGGCCATCGATGCGCAGTTGCGCATCCACCAGGTCGGGGCCGCTGTCGCGCTGGATACGGCCAGGCTTCACCACCTCCACCGCGCGGCCGTCCGTGGTGCGCAGCGCATGCCGGTCATAGAGGCCCTGCTCCCAGATGAACTGGAGCAGGTCCTCGCCATACGGGAAGGCCGGGTCGAGGAGCATGGGAGGTACGGCACCGCCATCCGCCATGGTGGTGAAGGTATCGGAACACGCTGCTCCACAGCACGCCAGGCGGAGCACACACGCCCTCGATACGGAAGCGGCCATCCTTGCCGGGAGGCCCCACTCGCCCCATGAGAAGGGGGCCGCGCGATCGCACGGCCCCCTTCCAACCGGATTCTTGGGGCCCAACCCGCTGAAAGCTACCGCCCAACCTTCACGGCCCGCTTCACCACAGGCTCCCCATCGAGGAGCAGGGTCACATAGTACATGCCAGGCGCCAGGTGGGCGGTGCTCCACTCCAGCTGGAATTCACCGGCTTCACGCTGGCCTTCCGCCAGCACCCGCAGGTCGCGGCCATCGGCGCTGTTGGCCAGCAGCTGCATGCGGCCCGCGCGCTCCAGGGTGCAATAGAGCGTGGTGCGGTCCGTGAAGGGGTTGGGCGCGATGCGCAGCAGGCGCTCCTGGGCGGGGCTCAGCCGCTCATCCGCAGCGCCTGAGCGCTGATCCGCGTCCGTGGGGCCGGCCACGCAGCAGGCGGCCACTTGGGCCTGCATGGATTGCAGCTGCGCCTCCAACCCGGAAATCCGCTGCTGACTGGCCTGCAGGGCGCTTACCAGCAAGGGAATCATGCCGATGTAGTTCACGCCCTTCAACTCCACGGCCGGAGCCACGATGGCACCGGTGGAATCCGCCATGTCCGGAAGGCGGGTAGTGCCCACCAGCTCCGGCAGAACCTGCTCCACTTCCTGCGCGATGAAACCGTACTGCACACCGGCGGGAAGGGCCAGCGATGCACTTGCGTCCGTCGTGTAGGTATAGGTCTTCGGCGTCAATTGGTTCAACAGCTCCAAGGCCGTGCTCCCTTCAATGGCCGACTGCCCGGTCTTGATGCTCGCATCGGAGAAGATCCATGTGGAGTTGTTCCACATCCCACCGGTCACCTGCACATCGCCATTGAAATAGCCCGCCCAGCTATTCTGATTGCCTGTAACCGGAGCCTCGCCATAGACGCCAATGGCGCTGACGCTCCCGGACGCACCGCGCGCATACCCTGCCACGCCCTGATAGCCGGCAGGCGATGCACCCCCTTGATACGATGGCTCGGCCGTGCCCGCCACTCCGATGGATTTCGACCCCAATCCATAAGCCGAGCCGTTTACACCCACGCGATCGACCGTGGCATTGCGGGCTTCACCGTACACGCCCGTTCCGTAAGCGCAACCATCAAGGGCAATGAACTCCCCGGCATAAGCGGTCACGGTGCCACCGCTCGTCTCGGCATGCACCCCTCTGGACCGTGCTGATGAGCCGCTGCCGGCAACGAAAAGTCCGTAGTTGAAGCCTGAGCCTGAACCGATGGCTTCGATATGGGCACCGATATTCTCGGTTTGACCGTTGGTCGCCACCAGGTGCGCACCCTTCGTCACGGCCGTGGCCCTGGATTGGTCCACCCTTACCCCTACATCGTAATCATCCGTCTTCACCGTGAACTTCGCCGGCGCGCTCAGTCCGGAAAGGTCTATGCCGATGCCAACCGCATCGAGGTCATCGGGGCAGGGCCAGCCCGGCGGCCCAACCGCCGTGTACATGTGGTTCAGGAAACCCATGTTCAAGGTCCATTTGCAGTCCAGGAGATTGGGGTCCTGCCATTTCACCACACCCCGCTCGCCGCTGGGACTGGGTGAATCATCCACCACCATCACCTGGAACGGGCCGTTGGCCCTGCCCGAGCCTTCCGGCAATTCCCGGATCCGCAGCCTGCCATTCACCATGTCCACACGCTCCGTGGGCTCGGTAATCGACGGATCTACCAGGTTGGCGGCGTAGAAGTCTCCGATGCCCACGAAGGCCTGGTCCGACCGGGCCGGGAAGATCCGCATGGCCTCCAGGCCCTCCTGGCTCTGTGCCCCATAGGGAAGCACGCCCGTGTACGCGCTGGTGAAGATGAACCGCAAGCGGTCCTTGAAGTTCACCCCCGGGTTGTCGCTCCAATGCAGCACCATGTCCGTATTGTCAGCCCCGTTCGCCTTCTGCCCCAGGTAGCCGTGGTCGCGGTTGCCCGTGAAGGTGACCCCGTTGCGCATCCATGGCCGGTGGCTGCCCTGCTGCGGCGTGGTGCCATCGCTCAAATGCAGGCGGCTGAAGGGGCCCGGATTGCCGTTCCAGATCGTACCCGTGGGGCAGAGGCCCAGGTAGCCGCTCGCATCCTGGGGGGGGAAGGCACCGATGGTTGTGGTCCACGAGGGATTCAAGCGCACCCGGGGGATTGGGCTTGTGTACGCGTGGGTCGCGCGGGTGTGGTTGTGGCG